>NZYP01000060.1 GCA_002702205.1 Flammeovirgaceae bacterium
AAATCTGCTGCTGCAATCTCCTCTAAAGACGGAAGACACCTAGCTATTATGCCACATCTCGAAAGATCTATTTTCCCTTGGAACTGGGGCCATTATGATCAGAGCAGAAATGATGAGATTTCACCTTGGATATTACCTTTTGAAAATGCGAGAGAATGGCTAGAGGAAAATGGGTAATTTAATTTTTTAAAATATAAAATTAAATCTACTTTTGTAGGCCATTACATTGGCTCATGGTGTAACTGGTAACACGTCTGGTTTTGGTCCAGAAGAGTCTAGGTTCGAGCCCTAGTGAGCCAACAAAAAAAGCATATATGAGTACTGTTAAAATTTTTTCTGGAAGTGGTTCGATGGATGTTGCATCAAAAATAGCAAATGAGTTTGGTAAACCTTTGGGCATGGGCAAACTAAAAAAATTTAGTGATGGAGAGTTGAATTTTAGATATACAGAAACGGTACGTGGGTCAGATGTGTTTATAGTTCAGTCTACTGTTAATGGTTCTGACAACTTAATAGAACTCTTTTTAATGATTGACGCGGCTAAAAGAGCTAGTGCAAAACATGTGAATGTAGTAATCCCCTACTATGGGTATGCGAGGCAAGACAGAAAAGATAAACCAAGGATTGCAGTGTCAGCAAAATTAATGGCTAATTTATTGACTGCATCAGGTGCAAGTAGAGTGATTTCATGTGACCTTCATGCAGGTCAAATACAAGGTTTTTTTGATATACCATTAGACCACCTTAACGGAAGCTCGGTATTTGTACCATACGTCAAAAAATTAAATTTAGAAAATGTAATTTTTGCATCACCAGATGCNGGAGGAACAGAGAGAGTGAGAGCCTACGCAAAGTACTTTGATAGCGAGTTTGTAATATGNGANAAAATCAGAGAGAAAGCNAATGAAGTNAANAGTGTTCAAGTNATCGGTGANGTAAAGGNNAAAGANGTNATCATAGTNGATGACTTAATNGANACNGGAGGNACNATNGCNATGGCATCTAATGTTATNATGGAAAAAGGNGCNAAATCAGTNAGNGCAATAATNACNCATCCNGTANTNAGCGGNAATGCNGANGANAACNTAAATAATTCNTCNCTTANTGAANTAGTTGTTACNGATAGTATTCCTGTAAATGTTAGGAATAAAAAAATAAAAGTGTTATCCATTGCAGGACTATTTGCAAAGGCNATTAGAAAAATTCATGAAAATGAGTCTACNAGCTCACTTTTTATAAATAGATAAAATNTAATNATTATGCAGANAATTGAGATTATAGGGTATAAAAGAGCAAATCTTGGTAAAAANGAATCNAAAAAATTANGAGAAGATGGAAACGTTCCNTGCGTNGTNTACGGNGGNAAAGANCAANTACANTTCCATGCTCCAATGATTCTNTTCNGNGANCTNGTTTANACACCNGGNGCAAATTTTGTNAAANTNAATATAGAGGGAGAAGAAAAAGANGTNATNCTNCANGATATNCAATTCCATCCAGTTAGTGAAGTNATTTTACATGCNGATTTTCTTGAACTNAANGATANNAANAAAGTNAAGATGGAAATNCCAGTNAAAATATTTGGTGATTCTCCNGGAGTTCAACAAGGAGGNAAAATATTAATGAGGATTAGAAAANTATCNGTAATGGCTTANCCNAAAAATATGCCTGAATTTATTGAAGTTGATATTAGTGGNNTNGANCTNGGTAAAAGCATNAANGTNGANGATNTNNTAAANGANGANTTNGATATTTTAAATAGCCCTNTTGTATCNGTTGTNTCNGTNAATATTCCTAGAGTNAAAATTGANATAGAGGAAGANGAGGAAGAAGGAGNNGANGGAGCTGAAGAAGGAGNNGAAGGAGCTNCTGAAGGNGGTGAGAAAAAAGAAGGTGGTAGCGAAGGNGCTTCAGAAGGTGGTGANAANAANGNAGAAAATAAAGACTCTTAAGNTTCAATTATAATTAATCGAAAGTTTAGTATAAATTTAAATACTAAACTTTTTATTAATGAAGTATCTCGTTGTTGGGCTTGGAAATATTGGAGAAGAATACACCGGAACAAGACACAATATTGGCTTCTCAATTTTAGACACCCTAAACCAGAGGCACAAATCAAGTTTTAATTTAGAAAAGCAGGCAGAATTATCTTCATTTAGTATAAAGGGTAAAAAAATAATTCTCATAAAACCCTCCAATTACGTTAATAATAGTGGTAAAGCAGTCAATTTCTGGGTACAAAAAAAGGGAATAAATAAAGAAAATATATTAGTTATTCTTGATGATTTAGCGCTTCCATTTGGTAAAATAAGAATTAAAAAAGGAGGTTCTCACGGTGGGCACAATGGATTAAAAAGTATAAACGAGCATTTAAGTGATAACAACTACCCTAGGTTAAGATTTGGTATAGGTGACAGCTTCAGTCAAGGTCAACAATCNAATTACGTACTAGGTAAATTTAATAATGAAGAAAAGAAAGATCTAGATTTACATATAGAGGAGTGCTGCGATGCAATTGAATCATTTATCTTACAGGGACTAGAAAAGACAATGAATACCTACAACTAGGCAACTACAGAGCCATCGCCTATGTTTGAATCTGGCTGCATTAAACTTAATTTACCATCTGAATCTTCTGCTAGAAGTAACATACCCTCACTCTCATATCCCATCATCTTTCTGGGTTTAAGATTAATTAAAACCATTACTTTTTTATTGATAATTTCTTCAGGTGAATAAAATTTAGAAATTCCACTCAAGATAACTCTCTCATCTACACCAGTATTTACTTTTAACTTCAATAACTTATTGGATTTAGGAACTTTTTCGGCTTCAACAACTGTTCCTACCCTAATATCAACTTTTGAAAAGTCATCAAATTCAATTATTTTTTTTTGTGGCATAATATTATCTTTTTTTTGTTTTGATTTATTTAGTTTTTCAATCTGATCATCTATTACATTGTCTTCAATCCTAGAAAAAATGTGTGCGCTATCACTTATTTCATGTCCAGAAGACACAACATTACCTGAGAAAGATTTCCAATCTAATCTTTTAATATTTAGTAATTCAAATATCTTATTTGAGGTGTGAGGGAGGAAAGGCTCACACAATATAGCAAGGTTTGCTACTACTTGAATCGAATTGTATATAACCTCTGAGACAAAATCAGGATCATCTTTATACTTTTTCCAAGGCTCATTATCAGTAAGATACTTATTTCCTAATCTGGCTACATCAATAACATAGCTCATAGCCTCTCTAAACTTAAAATTATCTACCGAGATCTCAATTGATCTTTTTAAAGAATCTAATTCCTTAATAAAACTCTCATTTTTACCAGAATAAATTGGTACTTTTTTATTGAAAAACTTTTCTGTTAATACAAATACTCTATTCACATAGTTTCCAACAATAGAAACTAACTCATTATTATTTTTAGCTTGAAAATCTTTCCAGGTAAAGTCACTATCCTTGTTTTCTGGCAAATTTTTTATAAGACAATACCTAAGTTCATCTTGCATATCAGGAAAATCTTTTAGATACTCATTAAGCCATACTGCCCAGTTTCGGGATGTTGATATTTTTTCACCTTCTAAGTTCATAAACTCATTTGCAGGCACGTTATTTGGTAAAATAAATTCTCCATGTTCAATCAACATCATTGGGAATATTATACAATGAAATACAATATTATCCTTTCCAATAAAATGGACTAAATTAGTCTCTTTATCTTTCCAATAATCTTCCCAACTATCTCCCAGCAACTCCTTTGTGGCTGTTATATATCCTATGGGAGCATCAAACCAAACATAAAGTACTTTTCCCTCAGCATCTTCAATAGGAACTTTTACCCCCCAATCTAGGTCTCTAGTCATAGCTCTTGGCTTGAGACCCTCTCTGAGCCATGAATTACACTGACCTATTACGTTAGACTTCCAATTTGATTTATCACCCAGATACTTTTCAATCTTATCCTGAAGTTTATCCATTGGTAGATACCAATTTTTTGTTTTCTTCATTACAGGTATGTTATTGCTCAGAGTAGAAACAGGATTTTTAAGATCGGAAGGACTTAAACTCCTTCCACATTTCTCACACTGATCACCATAGGCATTATCATATAAACCACATGGACACTCTCCCTTTATATATCTGTCCGATAGGAATTGATTTTCAGCCTCATCGTAATATTGTGATGACTCCTTCTCGTCAAAGATACCATCATCATATAATTTTGAAAAAAAATCAGAGCTTGTCTTATGATGAAGTTTATTTGAGGTCCTCGAAAATATATCGAAGCTAATACCAAACTCTTCAAAATCTTTTTTGATTTGTGAATAATAATGATCAACAACCTCTTTAGGCTTCTTCTTCTCATTTCTTGCCTTTATTGTTATTGGGACTCCATGCTCATCAGTACCACTAATGAACTTTACGTCATCGCCTATAGACCTTAGATACCGAACGTAAATATCAGATGGGATATAGCAACCAGCCAGGTGTCCAATATGAATAGGTCCATTTGCATAGATAAGGGCTGAAGTAACTAAATGTTTTTTTCTTTTTGTCACNTTCAAATTGATTCTGTAGATATTTTTCTATTAATTTTTTTNACAAGACCTTGAAGCACTCTACCAGGCCCACATTCAATAAATAAATCAATTTTATCATCTATCATGTTTTGGACTGTCTGTGTCCACAAAACTGGAGAAGTTAATTGTTTTACTAAATTTTTCCTTATTAAATCTATATCCTCATTCTTCTTAGAATCAACATTCTGATAAATTGGAGCATTAGGTTTCTGAAATTTTATTGACATAATTGCATCCTCCAGCCTTGACTTTGCGGGCTGCATATATATTGAGTGAAATCCTCCACCTACACTCAGAGGAATTGCCTTTGCNCCATTATTTTTAAAAATATCACATGCCTTAGACATATTTCTACTTGATCCGGATATAACTACCTGGCCTGGGCAATTAAAATTTGCTGGATCTATATCATCAAAATCTCTACATATTTTTNTNACCTCATCATCACCCATTCCTAAAATTGCNGCCATGGTTGATTCTTNAACTGAACANGCATCATTCATTGCCCTAGCTCTCTCTAAGACTAGAGATAACCCATCCTCGAAGCTTAATGAACCAGANCATGTTAGAGCAGTAAATTCACCTAGAGAGTGACCAGCGTAAGCAGATGGATTTTTTATATTTCCTAATTCATAACAAATGTATGAATGAATAAAAATCGCCGGTTGGGTAATATCAGTCTTCTTTAAGTCATCAACTGAGCCATTAAACATCACATCAGTTATCTCAAAACCTAATATAGTGTTAGCAGTATTGAAAATTGACTTAGCTATTTCTGACGATTCAAAAAGGTCCTTTCCCATACCTTCAAATTGAGAACCTTGACCTGGAAAAATAAGTGCTTTCATGACGTATATTTAACCCAAAAATAGGGAATTAACTAATCATAAATAAACCTATCAACTATTTCTTTAGATGGTATGTCGCATTGCTTTAATTTACCAAAAAGTCTGTACCTATAATTGGCAAATACATCATAGACTGAATCTCTAAGTATTTTAGGAAAAACCTTTAACAGGTTAAATAATATAAATCCACCACCAAAACCAGTAAAAATTTTTATGACAGCATCTGACTTCTTATAAACTTTATCACCTGAGTATAGGATAATAAATTTACCTACTTCCTTTTTATCCATTTTACTAAGTAAAAAATTTTCTGATAGACTGGAGGATATGTTAGCAAAAGAATACTTTTTATTTTTATCTAATTTAATTAGTTGCCTAATGAATCTACTGCAGATCACACAATAACCATCGTAAAAAATTATGTTTCTNTTCATCTTATAAGTTGTACCCACCCTTTAATCTCTTTTTCACTTTCATACCCATCAAGAACATCAAAAATTACCTTTGCGTTATAATAGTAAGTACCTTCAGCAAGGTCTGCACCAAATTTATTTTTACCATCCCAATTTATGTAAATTCCATTAATATTATCCCCATCTGAGTTATAATTAAAAACTTCATTTCCTGTCCTATCAACAATAGAGATGTCAACAGCCCTAACAAACCTCGGACATTTTGAGTAGTCAAAATCTGTGATTGATCCGTCAGAGNAAAAGGGAGAGAAAGTATCGTTTTTACCATCTTCATTAGGTGTAAATACATTAGGCAGTATATACTGTGGACAATTATTCCTCACCAAAGTATCGGATGGTATACTCTCATTCCCAGACCTATCTAAGGCCGTTATAAAATAGTANCCCTTGAGACTTGATAGGTTTTTATGAAGAAAAAATGAATTAGTAGAATACCCTATTTTTTCAAAATTTTTATTATTATCTGAAAAGTAAACATTAAAGAATCTAGTATCCTCACTACACTCGCTATCGTCTATCTGCCATTCTATTCTATTCTCATATTCCCTAANGTCACAGGATAAATTATTAAAATAATTTTCACAATTAAAATCATCTGAAACTTTAAAATTAAGAGGCGGACAAGGTGGTGTCAAGTCATTAGTCTGTGCACAAATTCTTTGNGAGTTATTTAAGAGAAGGTCATCGAATTCTACATCTTTTGGTAAATTATTATTTTCATAAGACCCTGATGTTACTACATAATAACAATATATTTTATTTTCATCTAAAGGGATGTCTTCAAAGCTTCCGTCATCTTTAAAATTAAAACCTTCTTCAATTACATTTATAGAATCAATTAAAATAAAGTCATTGACAGGATTACCAGATACATTATTTCTGTAAATGTAATGATAGGGATAATTTGAGGAAGAATTAGACCATGGCACATCAGCACTCCAACTAAGGTCAATAGAACTTTCTCTTGCACTAAGCTCAAGTCTTACAGAAGAAGCATAATATGAAAAATCAATTGAATTCTTTGANGAATCAAATACTTCAATTTTATAGCTAAAAATATTATCAGAGGTATTTATATAATTATCTAAATATGTTGTGTCGGNTAAGAAATCTGATTCAAATAATTTCTCTGATGTGCCGTAGCCATTATATCTTGATATTTTATAGTAAAAGGGTAATGGAAAACTAACTGTATCCAGAGTGAGTGGAGGAAACCACTTAACGTTAATAATTCCGTCAGCACTATTAGTTCTGTTTANGCTAACATTTGTCATAACTGGCGCNTTAGCTTCTANAAGAGTACAAACCTCCTGAGAGACATAGCTTGTCCCACCTTCAGGTAGAGGAAATTCTGCCAAAATTCTATAGCAATACTTTGAACCTGGTGCCAAACCTGCACCATCATTTGTGTCATCAAATAAAATCTCATCAGCATCAACTTCACTAACTAACNTGTATCCAGAACCATCTGGCATACCTACCTCACAATCTTCAGGGTTAAAATCATAACTACCCACCCTTCTCCATATCTGAATTTTATCCGAGTTATCGCAACTGTAAAGGTCCCACGACAACTGTGTAGATCTACCTGGTTTTGATACTACAGATAAACCAGTCGGAGCAGGAGCTACAACTTGTATTTGCCAATTACTAAATTCAACTAGATTTGGACCATATCTTGCCTTGTCAGTTACTTTAAATTGTATATCATAAGGTCTCTCCCTTACATGAGAACATTCTGTTTGCCATTCAAAATATAAATCTGCAGGAGTATTCTGGTACTGAGCTGGGTTCATAAGGTAGGAAGCTGGAGATGATTGGAATTCAAAAGGACCCCCAAAGGCCTCCAGTTTTATATCATCAAAATTAGGATCCTCTCCAGTTACAGTATCTCTCACTAATTTACCAGCCTCAACGCAAATTGGATCAAGTATTTCTAAAGTGGGCCTATCGTTTTCTGATTCTTCTATTATTACCTGCATATCTCTTGTAACATGACCTAACTTATACCACTCTCCGTCAACTTTTCTCCATTCCACAACTCTAAATGCAAAATTATATTCTCCTCCTANTCCAGGAGCATCCCAAATAAGGTCTCCCACTATTGAATCAAGTGTGAAAGTTGGCTCTCCGAGACCTGCCTCATTACCTTGTCCAAAATCTTGATAAAATTCCTCAAAATTTGGGTATCTGTAATTTGTTACTTCAAATTCACCGCTTTGCATTGGAATCACTAACTCATATGACAAACTATCCCCATCAGGATCAAATGCACCTGGGTTATGGATATACCTTATACCTACAACTCCATTATCAATCGGAGGAATTAACAATACAGGAGTGTTATTTAAACCAAAAAATGGATCAATCAAAATCTCAGTCTCAATGAAAAATGGGGTGTCAACTGAATTGTCCATATTTACAATTTCATCATTCCTGTTTTGTTCAAAATAGCTNACCACGTATCTTCCGGGAGCTTGAAATGTGTGAACAATTTTATATAGATTTAGAGCTACTTGATTATCTAAGAGTATCTTTTGAGAAGAAATTGAACCTTCATCCAATACAGAAATTATGTTTCCATCTCCAAATGAAAACTCTCCCCCACCAAATTCAACCTCAGAACCAGTGTCTGTATACCCTATCACAGTAAATTCATAAGTCAAACTTGTGGTTGATATTCTCCTCGCAACAACTTCACCTGCTCTGATGTGAGTTGAATAAATATCTAGATGAATTAAGAAAAGAAGGCAGAATGAAAGTATTGACTTATAATTCATAGCTAAAGATAAAAAAGTAGTTTTTATTAAAACGTTAAATAGACTATTTATTATATACTTAAAAATTAGATTATAGTTCCCTAACTAACAGTACATATACAGGAAGGTGATCACTGTAACCATCTGTAAATCCTCCACTCCAAAAACTTCTAAATGGATAGCCTTTCCACCTACCACTTTTATTAAACAANTACTTAGGGCTAAAAACTTCAGATTTATAGTAACGCAATCTTTTCTTAGACTCATTAACTAAAGAGCCNGTAAATATTATCTGATCAAAAAGATTCCAGTTATCTCTGTAAACCAAAGTACCAACACCAGATTTAAACATATTTTCCCAGGGATTATATAGGTCAGAATTTTTTAAATTATTTCTCGAATCTTTTGAACCTAAAATTTTTTTTATACTTTCATTTGTTGGGTCATCATTAAAGTCTCCCATTGTAATTATTTTTGCATTTCTGTCAATAGACTGGATTGAATCAATTATTTTCATATTTAAATGNGCTGCTTTATTCCTGTAGGGTCTTGAACCCAATTCTCCTCCAGATCTTGAAGGCCAGTGATTTACAATTAAATAAATTTTTTCATCTTCAAGTACCCCCTCCACAACAAGTTGGTCTCTTGTATAATTAATTTTACCCGATTCATACTTTAGTTCAAGATAAATTGACTTATCATTAACTACTTGGAATAATTTTTTTTTATAAATAAGTGCCACATCAATACCTCTCTCGTCAGGTGAATCAAAATGAGAAATTCCATAGTCTGCATTTCTAAGTAATTCGGTGTCTATCAAGTCTTCGATTACTTTTTTATTTTCAACTTCACATAAACCAACTATAGTTGGCAGGGCTTTTGTCTCATCAAAACCAATCTCAGATATTACTTTTGATAAATTTTCAATCTTTTTATTATACACNTCAGACCTGTTGTATTTCATCTCCATTATTGGACTTGCCTCATCCCTTTTTGAGGTATCATTAATGGTGTCGAATAAATTCTCTAAATTATAAAATCCTACTGTGTGTACTTTGAATTTTTTCTGTTCTGAATAAGAGTCAAAACCTATTATAAAAATGAAAAAAAGTATTAATTGTGAAAATTTCATTTTTTTGAAAAATGTATTTAATGTAAAATAATATTTATTTAACTATTTAGTGTTAATTTCGATATCTAAATGAGGTATCTATTTTTTTTTATTCTATTACTCGGATTTAAGAATACATTCGCTCAAAAGTTGAATGGAGAAATTATTGACCAGTTATCGGGTGAACCCATTGGACTAGTTCTAATTACTACTGAAAAATCTAAAATAACAACTGATGAAAATGGTACTTTTTCAATCGAAATTGATGGAATAAAAAATATAATATTTTCAAAAACGGGATATGAAGAATTAATAATTGGTGTTAAGGAAATAAATATAGATGATTCTAAATTTTTAGTAGAGCTCTCATCAAATACCATCGATTCTGACCTTGAATCAGGTATAATATCTCTATCAGATTTTGACTTGAGTGACGATGCAAATAGTAGCGATTTCGCATCTGGACAACTAAGTGCATATAATGATGTTTTTCAAAGTATTGCTGCTTATCAGTTCGGGATAGCAAGGTTTAGGCAAAGAGGATACGATTCTAGAAATAATCTTGTTCTTATGAATGGACTTGAACTAAATAAATTGTACGATGGCAGGCCACAGTGGAGTAATTGGGGAGGATTAAATGATGTACTCAGAAATAGAGAATACACAAAAGGATTAGAGGTGGGAAACTCAAGTTTTGGTTCAATAAATGGATCTACTAA
>NZYP01000061.1 GCA_002702205.1 Flammeovirgaceae bacterium
CATTAACAACCTTAGGATCTGATTTAATATTATTCATAATTAAATAAGAAAATTATAACAATTCTCTTATCTAATCACTATATGTTACTAGAAGTTTGAATTGAACTGTAAAGAATTTTTCTTGCGTTTGCTTCCCTAAGTTCCTGCTGAACATCAGAAACAATACCCATTTTTGAATCTACATCTACTTTCATTGACATAGTTATTTGATCTCTTTCTGCCTCATTCAGCTTGTCTTTTTCTTGATTTACAAATTGTACTATTTCATCTACCTCAACAAAAACATCATTTACCTGGATTTTTGGTTCTTTACCAAATAAAGAGCTTTGTTTAGGTTCTCCTATATATATGTAACTAACGAGTGACTTTCTCTCTAATTTAGTTAATTGAGCAGCCTTAGGGAGCTTTTGTTTAACCATTATATCTGTCTCTCTAAGAACAGTTGTTACCATAAAGAAAAAAAGTAACATAAAAATAATATCAGGTAGTGCAGCAGTCGGTATATCCTGAGATGTATTTGATTTTTTTCCGAATTTAGGCATCAGTTTGCGATTTTATTTGGTTCAGCTATAGAAATTGCTCTAGGGATACCATCCCTTGCGGCAAAATACTTTCTTTCTTGAATAGGGTCATCTCTGTCTAACTGTAAAAATTCACTAGCTGAAAGACCAACTCTCTCACCATAGACATCATTGTAAGCAGCATTTACTTGATCAAGTACTTGAACATATAAGTCATAAGATGTTCCTCTATCTGCCTTAAAAGATACTACTGCCTCAGTAGGGTCATCAGAATAGTCAGTTCTTCGACCAAAAGAAGAAACATATGATTTCATTGATCCTGGTAAACTATTATAAATTTGAACGCCTTCCTCTCCTGGATTACCAAAGTTTAAAATAAATATTTTAACCATCTCTCTTAAAGAGGAAACATCTTCAAGGGGTTCGTCTTCTACTAATAATCTATCCTGAGAATTAGCAAGTATTTTAAAAATATTTCTATCATTTTTAGTCACCTCAGGTGGTGGTTGATTAGGGTCAGGCTTTGGAGGTAATAACATCGCTATACCTTTATCATTTGCAATAGTTGTTGTTACCAAGAAGAAAATAAGTAGCAAGAAGGCTATATCTGCCATCGAACCATTTGGAATTTCAGCTGTAGGTCTATTTTTTCTAGCCATTATTAAAAGCTTTTCTAAATTCAGATGCAATTATACCAATAACAGCAATACCTGCTAACATGTAAACTAAATTAAGCATTCCACCTATAAACTTTGATAAAGTTTCATCAACACCAAATTCAATGTAGCTAGGGTAAACTTCGTTACCAGAAATTAACCATGCAACTAAAAAAAGAATAAGTATTGAACCTAGACCCATTCCTGAATTAATTAGTGATTTTGGATTTTTTGAGGCTATGTAAAGAGGAAAACCAATTGCTAATAAAGCAGCAATGCAAACCATAAAGTAACCGAAGTAAAGAACAATATCTACAAAATCCATTATTTAGATAGTTTGTTTCTTACTAATATGTCAACAAGTGAAATAGAAGCATCTTCCATTGTATTAACAAGTGAGTCTATCTTAGAGACAAGATAATTATAAAACAATTGTAAGATTACAGCTACAATTAAACCACCTACTGTAGTTAATAGTGCAATCTTTATACCTCCAGCTACAAGAGAAGGTGATACATCACCAGCCTCTGCAATAGCATCAAATGCACCTATCATACCGATAACTGTTCCCATAAAACCAAGCATTGGTGCAAGAGATATAAATAATGATATCCAGACCATGCCTCTCTCTAATTTACCCATCTCAACAGAACCATATGATATAATAGATTTTTCTACCATCTCAATTCCCTCTGATGCTCTCATTAAACCTTGGACAAAAATAGAAGCAACTGGTCCTCTTGTGGATTTACATATTTCTTTAGCAGCATTAACCCCATCTTTTCCTTTAAGGGCATCTTCAATATCTGATAATAATTTTTTTGTATTTGTAGTTGCAAGATTTAATGTTATAATCCTTTCAATAGCAACAGCAAGGCCTAATATTAAACAAAGTAACACTATGCCCATAAACTGCCAGCCTCCTTGTATAAATTGATCTTTTATTGCATAGTGAAAAGATTGTGATTCTTCAACAACCTCTTCAATTTCTTCTTCTTCAATAATTTGTATGTTTGATGTTTCTTCGGATGCAGAATCCATCATAGTTGTACTAGATGTATCTTCTTGTAGTTGGTCAACTCCTTCTGTTGTATCATCTTGAGCAAATGAAAAATTAGAAAAAGACAACATGATAAAAGTCATCAATATTGTAAGTAAGTTTCTCATAATTTAAGTTATTATTTTATAATTAGAATTTTTCAAAAATAGTGTTATTAGTATATAATAAAAAAAAATTAAAAGAATTTTTAAAATATCAAGTTTAGCAGAGAGGAAGGGATTCGAACCCTCGATACGAATTGCTCCGTATACGCACTTTCCAGGCGCGCGCCTTCGACCGCTCGGCCACCTCTCTTTATTACTGCAAATCAAATAAATTAATGGCGTTTTTAGAAGTTACCTCACAAACTTTATCATATGGTATATTTAATATTTGAGATAATTTTTCTGCAATAAATGAAATATTTTGAGGTTCATTTCTTTTTCCCCTGTAAGGTTCCGGAGATAAATAGGGACTATCTGTCTCTAAGATAATATCTTCTATATTAATATTTGAAACAACTTCTTTAAGTTTTGAATTTTTAAATGTTATTATCCCCCCTAATCCTATTTTAAATCCGAGGTTGGTTATCATTTTTACTTGATCATAGTTACCATCAAAACAATGAAAAACCCCTTTTAATCTACCTTCATATTTACTTATAACATCTATAGTTTGATTAATTGAATTTCTAGTATGTAAAACAACTGGTAAGTTATTTTTAAGAGCATATTCACATTGTATCTCCAACGCATCTATCTGTTGATTAATATTATCCTTTCTATAATAAAGATCCATACCAATTTCACCAATGGCAATAGTTTCTTTATTAACAAACGATAAAATTTTAGTTATCTCTGATTTATAATTTTCTTTTAAATAACATGGATGTAAACCTAACATATGAAAACAAATTCCCTTGTAACTATTACTTAACTCAATCATTGGCCTTACTGTATTATAATTTATATTAGGCATTAATATTTTTTTAATATTTTTCTTAGATGATCTTTTGATAACTTCATCCTTAATTTCTAGGAATTCATCTAAAAAAATATGAGCATGGGTATCAATAAGTTGTTCTTGTCTATTTGTCATATAGATCTTATTCAATTAAATTGGATCAATATAATATTAATTGAAATTAAATGAGGGGTAAAAAGATAATTTTAGGTCTTGATCCTGGAACTAATATAATGGGTTTCGGATTAATAGAGATACAAAATGATAATATAAAACTTATTCAATATGGAATTATAAATTTAAAAAAGTATCAGGATCACTCAGAGAAACTTCAAATGATTTTTGAAAATGTCAATAACCTTATCAGAGACTATAATCCTGGTGCTATTTCAATCGAATCGCCATTTTTTGGAAAAAATGTTCAGTCGATGTTGAAACTTGGGAGAGCTCAAGGAGTTGCTATGGTTGCTGGTAAAATAAATGGTATAAAAATATCAGAATATGCACCTAGAAAAATTAAAAAATCTGTTACTGGAAATGGAAATGCATCAAAAGAACAACTATCAGAAATAATTAAAAAAACATTAAATATTAAAGATCAAATTAATAAAAAACTAGATGCAAGTGATGCACTAGGGGCTGCTTTATGTCATTATTATCAAAAATCAAATAATGAGAGTCCAAGAAAATCTTGGAAAAAATTCATTCAAGCTAATCCAGATAAAATAGTTTAAAGATTTCCTTTTATTTTTTTTAATAATTCTATTAATTGATAATCTGAAAATTTTATTCTTTTATTAACGAAATCCATTTCTCTCTCATTTTTAAATGGTATTAAGTGAACATGAGCATGTGGAACTTCTAGTCCAACAACTTTTAATCCTACTCTATTACATAACACAGACTTTTCAATTGCTCCAGAAATTTTTTTTGAAAATATAAGTATTTGTTCTAAATATTTATTTTCAAGATCAAATAGATAATCTGTTTCTACTTTTGGGACTACAAGAGAATGGCCTTCAGTCAAAGGATTAATATCAAGAAATGAAATGAAATTTTTATCTTCAAAAATTATATGAGCTGGTAATTCTTTTTTGATAATTTTGGAAAAAATTGTTGACATAATCTACAGAGAAATGTCAATAATTTTAAATATAACCTCTCCAGAAGGGATTGATACTTTTACCTCCTCACCCTTTTTTTTACCTAAAAGACCTTTTCCAATGGGAGAATCCACAGATAGTTTTTTTTCTTGAAGGTCGGCCTCTTCTTCTGATACAATCGTATACTCAAAGCTTTTATTTAATTTAATATTTTCAATCTTAACTTTTGACAAAATCGAAACCTTATCAGTATTAATATCAGATTCATCAATAATTCTTGCACTAGATAATGAATCCTCAAGTTTAGATATTTTAAGTTCGTGCAAACCCTGAGCCTCTTTAGCTGCGTCATATTCTGCATTTTCAGATAGATCACCTTTATCCCTAGCCTCAGCTATCTGGTTAGCTATATCAGCTCTACCCTTTGTTTTTAGATAATGGAGCTCGTCTTTTAATTTATTGAGACCTTCCTCAGTAAAATATGTAACCTTATTCATTATAGTTTAAATAAAAAAAACGGAAAGTTCCGTCTTTACAAATATACAAAAACTGAATTATCAAGTCAAATACCTCCAATGATAAGAGCAACTACAAAGTAAATAGCTAGGGCCATTAGATCATTAGTAGTTGTTATAAATGGACCTGAAGCTAGAGCAGGATTGAATTTTAATTTATCTAAAATAATTGGTGTAATCGTACCCAATAAAGATGAGACCAGAACTATAGAAAATAAAGATACTGAAACAATTTGAGCTGTTTTTGAATAAATTTCAAAATCTAAAAAATTTAAATTATCAAATAGTAATAATCCACCATAAACCAGTAAAGAAAGAACAATTCCATTTAAAATGGATACTAAAATTACTCTTATAAGTCTTTTAGATATTGAAATTTCAAATGAACTGGGACTTGATAATGTTTGAATAACGATTGATGAGGATTGGATGCCAACATTTCCAGCAGTTGCCATAATTAAAGGAATAAAAAAAGAGAGAGATATAAATAACTCACTACCTTCAAAATATTTTGATTCAAAAGATCCAAGAAAAAAAGCACCAAATAATCCACCAAAAATACCAATAATTAGCCATGGTAATCTAGCATTTGATAACTTAAAAATCGAATCATCTTCCTCAACATCTGATGTTATACCAGACATGATTTGTCTCTCTTCTTCCGCAGATTCTGTTATTACATCAACAACATCATCAATTGTAATTCTCCCAATTAATTTGTTTCTTTTATTTACTACAGGTAAAACAGTTAAATCGTATTTTTGCATTATCTGAGCAACTTCTTCTTGATTCATATGTGCATCTACAGATACCACAAAATCATCATATATATCTTTAACTTTTGAATTATCGTTTGATAATATAATATCTTTTAAAGACACCTTACCTTCAAGCCTTCCCTTTGAGTCAGTTACATAAACACTGTAGATTTGAGAAACATTTTTTGCCTGCTTTCTTATCAACTCAATACATTGATTTATTTTCCAATCAATATTACACTTCACAAGTTCCTTAGCCATTAAACCACCTGCCACTTCTTCATCATATTGTATTAAATCTTTTAAGTTTTTAGATTTTTCTTTATCATCTATCTTTGTTAAAACATCCTCTCTCTTATCTGCACTTAAATCAAGCAAAATATCTGCTCCATCATCAGAATCAATAGCTTTTAAAATATCAGCTATTTCTTTTGAGGAATATATTTTAAGAAAATTCTCTCTTGTATCATCATCTAATTCTGAAATTATTTTCGATGATATTTCTAGGTCGATATTATCAAGAACATATTTTGAATCATTAGAATCGAACTCATATAAAAGTTCTGCTATATCTGCATAACTTACCTCAAGAAAAGAGTTGTTAATAAAGTCAACATTTTTACCTTCAATTTCAACCTTTAATTTCTCTTTAAAGTTATTTGTTAGTTCGAACTTCATGGTTGATTTTATTTATTTCTTTGGATAACCATATAAAGTCATTCAATTTCAATTGTTCTGCTCGACTTGAGAAGATATCACTTGAGGTGAATTCTTTAGGTAAATTTAGATTTTTTAGTGAATTTCTCAATGTTTTTCTTCTATTTTGGAAACAGTTCTTAACTATTGTTTTAAACTTATTATATCCAATCCCTATATCTATATTATCATTTCTTACAGCGTGAATTACGCATGAATCAACTCTGGGAGGAGGTTCAAAATTATTAGGTAAAATTTTCTCTGATAAACTCATATCATAATAAGTCTGAGCTAATACTGATAATATCCCATAAGATTTTTTATTATAAGCTGAACAAATTCTCTCTGCTACTTCTTTTTGAAGCATTATTACAAACTCAAGAATTTTGTCTCTATTATCAAGAATTTTAAAAATAATTTGTGAAGATATGTTGTAAGGTAAATTTCCAATAATAGAAAATTTGTTTTCAAATAGTTTATTGAAATCTAAAGTTAAAATATCACCAGAAATTATTTTTAATCCAGGAAACCTTATACTCAAGTATGTAACAAGATCGTTATCAATTTCTGACACAACCAGATTTGATACTTTTTGTGCTAGTAAATTTTTAGTTAAAACACCCTTTCCTGGACCAATTTCAATGATGCTATCCCTAAAAATAAGTTTTTTAGTAATATCTGAAGCTAATTCTTCATTAATTAAAAAATGTTGACCAAATTTTTTTTTAGATTTAATTTTTGTCATTTATAGAATGTACATTTGCCACCAATTTAATTGAAATTAATGGAGAAAAAGACAAACAATAAATTAAAAATTGGTTTTAGTATAGGAGATTACAACGGTATTGGTCCAGAAATTTTACTTAAGGCCTTTTCAAAATATAATTTATTTGAGAAATGTATTCCAATAGTTTTCTGCTCTAAAGAAGTTTTAAATTTTTATAAAGATATATTGGATATTAACATAAAAATAGAGGATTTGGAAAATCCAGTAAAGGATTTAAAGGAAAATCAAATTAATTGTTTTTTTAAAGAAAAAATTAAATTAAACATCAAACCCGGATTAATTGAAAATTCTGCTGGAAAATATGCTGAACTATCTCTATACGAATCTTTAAAAAGTTATAAAAATGACTTAATAGAATGCTTAATTACACTTCCAATTAGTAAAATAAACACATATTCTGAAAGTTTTAAATATCCAGGACACACAGAGTTTTTAGAGAGTGAGTTTGTTAATAATAACAGTATGATGATTATGCATTCGAAAGAAATAATTATAGGTTTTATAACAGGACACATTCCAGTTACACACATTAATAAATACATTAATAAAAACTTTATATCTGAAAAATTTAAAATATTTATTAACTCTCTGAAAAATGATTTTAATATAAAAAATCCTAGGGTTGCTGTTTTGGGACTTAACCCACATTCTGGAGAAGATGGGTTACTAGGTAAAGAAGAAAAAGAAATTATTATGCCTTTGATGGATAACTTTAATAAAAAAAATAAACTCTTTTTTGGCCCTTACTCATCTGATTCTTTTTTTGGATTGAAAACATATAATAAATTTGATGGAGTAATATCTTTTTACCATGACCAAGGACTTGTTGGGTTTAAATCTATCTCATTTGATAATGGCGTAAATTACACATCAGGTCTTCCCATTATTAGATCATCTCCAGATCATGGGACAGCCTTCAATATTGCTGGGAAAGGTGTGGCAAATGAGTTATCTTTCCTTAATTCTGTGTTACTAAATATTAAAATTTTTAATAATAGAAAACTTTACAAATAGATTATAAGAATTTAATTTTGTGTCTAATTTTAATATGGATAAAAAATTTTTAAGAAAATACGGTATAAAGATTCAAAGTTTATCAAATAACACTCATCTTTTTGAATTTGAATTTGATCAGAAACTGTTAAATCAATTTAACAGTGATATAGATATATCAAATTCTAAAGGAATATGTAAAATCATTTTATTAAAAACTGATATGATGTTAAATGTAACTTTTGAAATAAAAGGAGAAACAAAACTTATATGTGACAGAACACTTAAAATTTACTCTCATATCCTTGATTTTTCAAAGAAAATATTATTCAAATTTGGTGAGGAAGATGAAGAAATATCAGATGAAATGATTGTAATTAATAGAGGAAAGTCTATTTTAAATATATCAAAATTCATTTATGAATTTTTTATTTTAGAAATTCCAGTAAAAAGATTGCATCCAAGTATTAAAAATGAAGATAATATTGATAATTTTGTATANAAAACAAGNACAANNAAGAAAANTGATCCTAGATTNNNATCATTAAAAAAACTTAAATAAGNATTATGGCACATCCTAAAAGAAAGACATCTAAAACAAGAAGAGATAAAAGAAGAACACACTATAAAGCAACAGCAAAAAAATTTGTTATTTGTCCAACTACAGGTGAATCTCACCTNCCTCACAGAGCATTTTGGTTTGAAGGAAAGCTCTATTACAAAGGAAAAGTTGTACTAGAAAAAGAAGCAGCCTAAGTTATCTTATAATTCATGTCGTCTAGGAAAATCAGAGCAAGTATTACAGGAGTATATGGATATGTGCCAGANTATGTTCTGAGTAATAGCGAGTTAGAAAAATTGGTAGATACTAGCGACGAATGGATAATGACCCGGACAGGAATTAAAGAACGAAGAATTCTCAAGGGGGATATGAAAGGAACTTCTATTATTGGTACCAAATGTGTTGAAGGTCTATTAGAAAAAACAAATACAAAAGCCGATGAAATAGACTTAATAATTTGTGCAACAGTAACACCTGATATGTTTTTTCCTTCAACAGCAAATCTAATTGCAAATAATGTAGGAGCTTTAGATTCTTATGGGTTCGATCTATCTGCAGCATGCTCGGGTTTTCTTTACGCACTTGCAACTGGTACTCAGTTTATAGAATCAGGTTTACATAAAAAGGTTATTGTGATTGGTGCTGATAAAATGTCTTCAATTATTGACTACACAGAAAGAAAAAATTGTGTTCTTTTTGGAGATGGAGGAGGTGCTGTATTATTAGAGCCATCTATAGACGACACAGGAATTCAAGATCATATCCTGAAGAGTGATGGGTCAGGTGGAGAAATGTTGTGTCTAAAAGCCGGTGGCAGTTTAAGACCTGCCTCTTCTGAAACAATAAAAAATAAAGAACATTATATATATCAAGAGGGATCATCTGTTTTTAAATTTGCAGTTACTAATATGGCAGATATTTCAGAAGAAATTATGTTAAAAAACAACCTAACATCTGATGACATATCTTTCCTTGTTCCACATCAGGCAAATAAGAGGATAATTGACGCTACTGCTAACAGGATGGGCGTTGGACCAGAAAAAGTTCTTTTGAATATTGAAAAATATGGAAATACAACAGCTGGAACTATCCCTCTATGTTTATGGGATTTTGAAAAATCCTTTAAGAAAGGAGACAATCTTATATTAGCAGCATTTGGAGGTGGTTTCACCTGGGGATCTTTATATTTAAAATGGTCTTATAACACAAATTAAATCTTATGGCTAGTACAAGTGATATAAAAAATGGGCTCTGCATAGAATATAATGGTAATCTTTATTTTGTTACTGAATTTCAACATGTTAAACCAGGTAAAGGACCTGCATTTGTAAGAACAAAACTAAAGAATGTAGTAACTGGTAAGGTTATAGATAATACATTTCCATCAGGTCATAAAATAATCACTGCAAGAGTTGAAAAAAGAACACACCAGTACCTATATAAAGATAGCTCTGGATTTCATTTTATGGATAACTCATCTTATGAACAAATTTCCGTAGAAGAGTCTATGATTGATCATCCAGAATTTTTAATAGATGGTATGGAAGTAGAAATTTCTATACATACTGAAACTAGTGAAATTTTACTTTGTGAATTACCAGCTACTATAGAAACTAAAATAATATATACTGAGCCAGGGGTAAAGGGAGATACAGCTACAAATGCTACAAAAATTGCCAAAATTGAAACTGGTGCAGAAATACATGTTCCTTTATTTATCAATGAAGAAGACAAGATTAAAGTTGATATTAAACAGGGTAAGTATGTTGAGAGAGTAAAATAATGTAAATTTGTAAAGATGAATACAAAGGAAATACAGGATATAATAAACTTTATAAAAAAGACTGATCTTGATGATGTAAGTATTGAAACTGAAAACTATAAAATTAGAGTTAAGAAGAACTCTACCTCAATTTCTGAAAAAGTCATTCATAAATCAGAAAAACCACTGAAAATTGATAAGAAAGAAAGTGTTATTCAAAAAGAACAAATTGAGACAAAAGCTGAACCAGAAGTAAAAGCTAGTAATAATATAATTATCAAATCTCCTATGATTGGTACATTTTATCAATCACCGAATCCAGAAAGTAATCCTTTTATATCTGAGGGAGATATCATTAAACCAGGCCAAACAATATGCATAATAGAGGCTATGAAATTATTTAACGAAATTGAATCTGAGGTATCTGGTAAAGTTGTGAAAGTACTTGCTAATGATTCATCCCCTGTTGAGTTTGATCAACCTCTTTATGAAATAGATCCAAGCTAATTTCTATAAAATGATAAAAAAGGTACTGATTGCAAATAGAGGAGAAATTGCACTTAGAGTTATTAGAAGTTGCCAGGAAATGGGAATAAAAACAGTATCAGTATATTCTAAAGCTGATATTGAAAGTCTACATGTTAGATTTGCTGATGAGGCCGTATGCATAGGTCCACCAATTTCTAAGGAGTCTTACTTAAATATCCCTAGAATAATGGCAGCAGCTGAGATTACTAATTCTGACGCTATCCATCCTGGATATGGATTTCTATCTGAAAATGCAGAATTTTCTAAAATATGTAATGAAAGTGGAATAAAATTTATTGGTCCAGACTGGAAAATGATCCAAAAAATGGGTGATAAAGTTACNGCTAAAGACACAATGAAAAAAGCGGGGATACCTACTGTTCCAGGTTCTGATGGTCTCATAGAATCTATTTCTGATGGAAAAAAACTTGCAAAAAAAATTGGTTATCCTGTAATATTAAAAGCTACTGCTGGTGGAGGTGGAAAGGGAATGAGAATTGTCAATAATGAAAAAGAATTTCAAAATTCATGGAATAGTGCAAAAGCTGAGTCAGAGGCATCATTTTCAAATTCGGGATTATATTTAGAAAAATTTATCGTCAAGCCCAGACACATTGAAATACAGGTCATGGGAGATCAATACGGAAATATTAGCCATTTATCTGAAAGAGATTGTTCTATTCAGAGAAGACACCAAAAACTTATCGAAGAGACCCCATCACCATTTGTTGATGAGGAANTAAGAAATAAAATGGGTGAGGCNGCAGTTAAAGCGTGTAAGTTTATTAAATATGAAGGTGCTGGAACAATTGAATTTCTTGTTGATGCAAATAAAGACTTTTACTTTATGGAAATGAATACAAGAATTCAAGTTGAACATGGCATAACAGAAGAAGTGACAGATTATGATCTTATTAAAGAACAAATAAAAGTAGCAGAAGGAGCTAAAGTTTCTGGAAAACATTATTATCCAAAATTATATTCAATTGAATGTAGAATAAATGCTGAGGATCCTGAAGCTAATTTCAGACCNTGCCCTGGTAAAATCACAGCACTTCATAAACCAGGAGGACATGGTGTGAGGGTAGATTCTCATATTTATTCTGGATATGAAATTCCACCTAATTATGACTCAATGATCGCAAAACTCATGGTAAGCCATCAGTCAAGAGAAGAAGCAATAGTAAGAATGAAAAGAGCTCTGAATGAATTTATTATTGAGGGTATTAAAACTACAATTCCTTTTCACATAAAGATAATGGATGATGAAAACTTTAAGAAAGGAGATTTCACAACTAATTTTATGGATAACTTTAAGTTTTAATTGTCCTNTTCTCAAAAATTATTCCGTTATTATTTAATTTATCTAGAAGCGGTTCATATAGAACCTTATCAAAAGGCAANAAAACACCTTCAAATTTTAAATTTTTGGATATAATAGTTTCAATAAGCAGAGCCATTGGTAAACCAACTGTCCTAGACATAGCTGTATCGAAATTATTAATCCCTTCTAATNTCATGAATGANTCTACCTTTTTTAAATTATTTTTCTCTCTNTATACAAAAGAATGGTACATAACTACAAGATCTACATCGTGCTTTTCTAAAGACCAATTATCTTTTAAGATATCATAAAGTATATCACTGGATNTTTTATTAGTTGAGGAAATAGTTTGTTTTGAAAAAAAATTAGACCAAGATAAATTTTTTAATGCTTGAGAATTTTCATNAATAGAAAATCTTTCACATATATAATTTTTTACTGATTCATAACTATCGAGATTAATCTTATGTTTGAAAAAATCAAAGTGAGATAATTTATCTTCTTTTTGAAAAAAAATTGAATCATTNGTTAATCCTAAGTTCACAAGAATATTCCATGCCTTACAAAANCCAGGATGTCTTAGTGTNCCTCTAATTATAGTATTTGTATCTTCCAAACCATANAGATTTTTATATTTTAAAGAGTCTCTATTTGGATATCCTTCATANATATGAGATTTGGATAACTTTATTTCTTTTAAATCTGAGAAAACTTTTTCATAAGGAATATTAATTATATTGCCATTTTTAAGGTATTTAGCACCATCTAATCCAGCTTTAATAACATTCATTGGATTCCAAGTAAATTTATATCCCCAAGGATTTTTATTATCTTTTTTCATCAGCCCCCCAGTGTAAGATTCGAAGGATATTATTTTTCCTTTATTATTCAAATTATCAATAACCTTTTTAGCNGATAAATGATCAATACCTGGATCTAAACCCATCTCCATAAANAGAAAACAACTTTTCTTCTTAAATTCTTTATCAAGGGATTTGATTTTATCATCTAAATATGATGCTGTTATCATATTCACAGAATATTCTAAACACATTAATGCAACTTTATAGTGAAGANAGGGAGGCAATAAACTAACAACTATATGTGCTTTCTTAATCTGACTAGAAATTTGGGTTTTATCATTTATATCAATTGTAAGGAATTGAATTTTTTTTATTTCATTGATATACTCAGGAGTTTTATCTGAAATAAGTTTTATTTTAATTTTAAGTTTTTGAGAATTATATGACAAATAACTAATCAAGTTAAANGCCGATTTACCTGCTCCTAGTATTAAAATAGTTTTTGTCATAAATTTGGTCAGTCTTTATAAAACTAATCAATATATTTATTCCAAACATTTTTCATGAAAATAATAATATCAGGAGGAAGGCAATCTAAATCATCACTTTCTTATTTCAACAAGGAATGGTCAAATGGAGTATGTGGAGTTATTTTTGAGTATGACACTAATTCTAAAAAAATTGAAGAGAAGTTTACTTACGAAACTCCAGAAAAATTTAGAGCTGAAAAAGATTATAGTATATCTTTTAAGAGTGGATCTATTTTTGACAATAAACTTTATATAACGACGCTAACAGAAATCTTAATTTTAAGCCTTCCTAATTATAAACTTATNGAAAGAGTTTCANTTAANCTTTTTAACGACTTACACCATGTAGTTTATGATAATAATTTTCTATATATAGTTGTNACTGGCCTTGATTTAGTATTACAGTATGACTTAACAAAGAAAAGANTATCTAACTATTATAATTGCTNNAGGGANNTTGATANTTGGGAAAGATTTGATAAAAATACAGATTATAGAAAATTGAATACGACTAAGCCTCATTTTAGTCATCCAAATCATATAACTATAAAACATAATAAGCTTTATATAACAAGATANAAGCAAGAAGATGTTCTTATTTATGAAAANAATGGTAAATATATAGGAAACATAAAATTAGNAAACGGTATTCCACATGATGGCTCTATTTATGGNGAAGAATTTATTTACACAACAGTTACAGGTAAGATNCTAAAAGTTGATATNGANGAAGAAAAAATAAATAAAATCATTGACCTCAATAAATTTGCTATAGATGGCAGCTCTCTTGGCTGGTGTAGAGGATATAGTTCAGCAGAAAACTTAAATTATGTTGGGTTTAGTAGAATAAGACCTACTAAATTCATAGAAAACATTAAGTGGTTAGGTAGTAAAATAACTGATAGATATAAGTTGAAAATGCCTACAAGAGTTGAAATATATGACAATGAATTTTCAAAAATAATTAATACAATTGAACTTGAAAAAGCTGGATTAAACTGGGTATTTAGCGTATTAAAATATTAGTCTTTTCTTCTTAATACTGTAGAAGAAGCCTGAGATTTTGGGAGGAGAGATACCTCACTTATATTTACATTATCTGGAGAATCTAATATAAACTTTATAACTCTTGCAACATCTTCAGCATAAAGAGGCTGTAANCCTTTATAAATATTTTCAGCCTTATCTATATCTCCTTTGAATCTAACCTTAGAAAACTCTGTATTAACAAGGCCAGGACTTACCTGTGATACTTTGATATTATGATTATTTAAATCAAGTCTCATTCCTTTTGTTATTGCATCTACTGCAAACTTTGAAGCACAGTATACATTTCCCTTTGGATAAACTTCTGTTCCTGCNATAGATCCAAGGTTTATTATATGACCTTTATTTGCCTTCACCATATCTCTTAAAACACACTTTGAAAGGTATAATAAGCCCTTAACATTTATATCAATCATATTATCCCAATCNTTTATATCGCCATCTTGAATNAAATCTAATCCATGTGCATTCCCTGCATTATTTATAAGAATATCTATTTTCTTCCATTCATCACTTAAACTATTATAGGCATTTTCAACTTGTTTTTTATCCGAGATATCAAAACATAAAGTTTTAATTTTAGATTTTGTTGAAAGTTCAGCTTTAATTTTTTCTAATTTTACATTTCTTCTACCACATAAAATCAAATCATAATCATCAGCAAGAGCTAAAGCAGTTGCCTCCCCTATTCCAGATGTTGATCCTGTGATTAATATGATTTTTCTATCCTTATTTTGGGCCACCTTCAAAAGTAAAGAAAATTGAGATATTGTGAACTATGATTTTATCTATTGGAAGATTAAATTCATTTCTTGACTTTTTATCAATCATATTAATCAAACCGCGNGAGTATCTAATTTCTGGTGAAAGTTTAAATAAAGGAAAAAAAATATCTGCACCAAAACCTATTTCAAGTGAAATATCAAAAGGTTTTAATTCTAATATATCTTTTCCTGCCTCATCTTTATTTTTTGCTCCAATTTCCAAACCAGGCTTAAAGCCTGCAATCAAAAACATTCTACTGTTTTGTCTTCTCTTAGACTTATATTTAATAAGTATGGGAGCTTCTAAGAAAGTAGCCGCTCTCACATCTGAAAATATTGTACCATCATCATATAAATAATCTAATTTAAATTCAAGAAATGAGACCTGTAATAAAGTTCTCAGATCAAACGGATAATAAATACTGAAATCAGAAATAAATCCAAGTTTAAANCCTGGACTTGGGTCAGAGAGAATACTGTGAAGGTTAGAGTAATTTTGAGAGGAAAAGTTTGATGAGTAATTGAGTCTATAATATGAGGAATGAGCACCTAATAAAAATCCATAATGAACCTTAGTATCATCATAACCACTTAGATTAAATGTTGTTGATTGAGAAAAGGATTTATCTGAAAAAATAAATAATAAAAAAATTACAATCGTTTTTTTCATTTTTCTATATTAATATACTACGTAAACTCTAAAAATGAATTTAAATTGCAATTTGGATTATATAATATGAAAATCAAAAAAACTGAATTTATTAAGAGTAGTACATCAATAAAAGAGTGCCCTGTTGGAAATTATCCTGAATTTGTTTTTTATGGAAGATCTAATGTTGGGAAATCATCACTTATTAATATGATTACTAATAATCAAAAACTTTCTAAAATATCCTCAAAACCTGGTAAAACACAATTAATTAATCACTTCCTGATAAATAAAAATTTTTATTTAGTCGACCTACCTGGATACGGATGGGCTAAAACTAGTAAAGAAAATAGAGAGAAATGGGATTTTATGTGTAAAAAATTTCTGATACAATCAAAAAAACTGGCACTATTATTTCTTCTTATTGATGTTAGGCTTAAACCTCAGAAAATAGATTTAGAAAACATAAATTATCTAGGAAAGAATAATGTACCAATTAACGTGATTTTCACAAAATGTGATAAAGTAGGTAAAGAAGAATTGAAAAATAATATTAAATTATTTAATTCTGAATTATTAAATTCATGGAAAAATACGCCTGATTATTTTATCTCATCATCAATAAAAAAAATTGGAAATGATTCAATATTAGATCAAATAAATAAAACAATAATTTCAATAAATAAGGCGTGAATATTATTTATAACTCGTTAATTAAATTAATTAATAATTATATTTTTTGGAGTTCATTCTTCAATGAAAAATCAAAAAAAATACAAAAAGGTAGAAAAAATACATTTAAATATATTGATGAAAACATTATAACATCAGAAGATAAAATTCTTATTCACGTTTCGTCGGTTGGAGAATTTGAACAAGCAAAACCTATAATAGATAAACTTAAATCATTTAAAAAATTTAAGATAGTTATTTCTCACTTCTCCTCTTCATTAGAAGATAAATTAAAGGAAGAGAAAAATGTAGATTTCAGTTTTTATTTACCATCTGACACAAAACATCATATGGATTTATTAATAAGGAAAATTAATCCAATAATAATAATAATTATAAAATATGAGTTTTGGAGAAATTTGATTTTAGCTGCAAAAGAAAAGAAAATACCTATAATTTCAGTTTCATCTATTTTCAGGAAGGAACAATTTTATCTTCCATTCTACAGCTCGTATTTAGTTAATATTTTAAAAAAATTTGATTTATTACTAGTTCAAAATAGAGAATCGGTTGAATTATTAAAATATAAAAAAATTAATAATGTAATTAAGGTAGGAGATACAAGATTTGATAGAGTATTAGGAATATATAATGAGTCAAAAGATTATCCACTAGTAGAACAGTTTAAAAAAAATAAAAAAACAATAATTATTGGCAGCTCTTGGAAAAGCGATATTGATAAATTAAAAAAAGAGATTTTAAGAGACCTTACTGAGACAAAATATATAATAGCACCTCATGAAATAAATGATGAAAATATTAGATACATAGAAAACATTTTTATTAATGACACCATAAAATATTCCGAATTACCTCAAAAAATTATTAAAAAAAGAATATTAATAATTGATACTTTTGGATTATTATCTTCATTGTATAAGTATTCTGATGCAGCCTTTATTGGTGGAGGATTTAGAGGAGCACTTCATAATACCCTCGAAGCAGTAGTATGGGATATTCCAATCATTTATGGTAATCATAGAAACAATAAAAAATTTAATGAAATTTTAATTTTAGAAAAAAATAAAATTGGATTTCCAATCAGTAGTGGTAATGAATTTAAATTACTTATAAATAGGATTGTTAAATATGGTGATATAGGTAAAGGAGGAAATAAATTAATAAAAAAATTTTCTGGTGCTAATAACAAGATTATTAACGAAATTTTAAGACTTATTAAATGAAAGGAATTGTAATTAAATCAACAGGCAAATACTCATTAGTTAAAGTCGATAAAAAAGTTTATAAATGTATTTTAAAAGGTAATTTCAGGTTAGATAATAATTTATCAAACCCTGTAGTTTCTGGTGATAAAGTAAAAATAGAATTAGATGAAACTGAAAATGGAGTCATTAAAGATATTATAAAAAGAGAGAATCATTTCATTAAAAAATCTCTAAAAGATAATAAAGCTCATATAATTGGTTCTAATATTGATCAAGTTTTAATTATATGTAGTCTTAAGAAACCTTATACCAAATTCATTTTTATAGATAAATGTATTGCAGCGGCTTACTACTATAACCTTAAGCCAATAATTATTTTCAATAAGGTTGATATATTAAATTCTGAGGAAATTCAAAATCTAAAAATAATAAATAATAAATACACCAAGCTTGGAATTACTTTTCATGAAATATCTGCATTAAATGAGATTGGAATAAAAAAATTAAATAAACTCCTTACAAATAAAAAAACATTATTCATTGGTAATTCAGGTGTAGGCAAGTCCACTATTATAAATAAAATTTCAAAATCAAATCAAAAAATAAATGATTTATCATCAAAAACTGGAAGAGGAAAACAAACAACTACATTCTCTGAAATATTTGAAATAAATACTAACAGTTTTATAGTTGACTCACCAGGTTTTAAGGACTTTTATTTCTATGATATAGATAGGAATGATATTAAATATTTGTTTAATGAGTTTATAGAAATACAAAAAGAATGTAGGTTTAGTAACTGCCTTCATTTAGAGGAACCTGATTGCAAAATAAAAGATAATATCGGCAAAAAAATATGGAGAAAGAGATATAGCAGTTACTTATCTATTATGAATGAGCTTAATTAGATAATTTCCTAATTTTTATTTTTAAAAATGCAAATAAAATTGTCATAATAGGACTAATTAGGCTAAAAAAACAATAAGGCAGATAAGCAAGTGTTGAAACATTGAGAACCGATGCATGATATGCACCACAAGTATTCCAGGGTACGAGTACAGAAGTGACTGTTCCACTATCTTCGAGAGTTCTACTTAAATTCTCTGGGGCTAATCCTTTATCCTTATAAATTTTAGAATACATTTTGCCAGGCACTACTATAGATAAGTATTGATCTGAAGCTGTTAAATTAAAAAATATACATGTTCCTGCTGTTGAGGTAACAATTGATGCGTGAGAATTTACTTTTTTTAAGATGACAGATGAAATTGATTTTAGAAAACCAGAACTTTCCATTACACCACCAAAAATCATAGCAGATATGACAAGCCATATAGTATCTAACATTCCATACATACCGTCTGATGATAAAAGTTTTGTAACCATATTATCTGAAGTAGATATAACAATACTTCCGTAGAGAGATTTCATTGAACCAACAAACAAATCTCTCCAATCACCAAAATTACTTCCTGAGATTTCAAAAAGTAATTTGGACTGAAAAATTAACGCAAAAACAGAACCTAATATAATTCCAACAAATAAAGCTGGAACAGCTTTAACTTTTTTATATATCATAAAAATAACCGTTAATGGTACTGCAAATAAAACAGGAGATATAAAAAACTTTTCTTTAATCACTGACGAAATATCTAGTGAACTTTTTGAATCAATACTACTATTTAAATTAAGACCTATAAATGTAAAAATTAATAGACAAATTATAATTGTTGGTAATGCGGTATATGATAAATACCTAATATGAGCAAAAAGATCACCCCCAGCAACAGCTGGTGCTAAATTTGTGGTATCAGAAAGCGGAGACATTTTATCACCAAAGTAAGCACCACTAAGAATTGCACCTGCTATTATGCCCTCAGAAATATTAAGTGCTTTTCCTATTCCTATAAGAGCAATACCAATTGTAGCTGATGTTGTCCAGGAACTTCCAGTAGCCATTGAAACAACAATGCAAATAATACAAGCTGCTAATAGAAATATTTTTGGATTAAGAATTTGGATACCATAGTATATCATAGCAGGAACAACACCACTAATCATCCAAGATCCAGCTAAGGAACCAACTAGAAATAGAATTAAAATTGAGGGAATAGAAGATTTTATACTTTTAACTATGCCATTTTGAATTTCATTCCAACTTATACCTATACTAAAAGCTATAATACTTCCAAATGCTGAAGATAAAAAAAGGACTATCTGAATACTACCATCTAAAGAGTCTCCTTTAAATATTGATACATTAACTGCTAATAAAATTACTAAAAAAATCAACGGTGAAATTGATTGTAAAAAAGATGGATTATATTTTCTATTTGAAATCATTAAACTTATTTTAGAAATATACAGTAAACATAACTAATAAAATTATTATAGCTTTTTTCAATAATGAATAATATAGACCAAGAAATATTTAATTTAATTAATAGTCAAAAGAAAAATTTTCCTCTTGATCAAAAATTCTATGTTGATAATATCATTTTTGAGAAAGATATCGAGCATATATTTTCAAACCAATGGGTATTTATTGGTCATGTTTCCAGAATACCTAATATAGGAGATTATTTTACAGTTAGTATTGGGGATGAGTCCATTATAGTTATTAGAGATAAACAAAATAAAATTAATTGTTTTTACAATGTATGTAGACACAGAGGTTCTCACATATGTATAGAGTCCGAGGGATCTTTAAGAAAACTCATATGTCCCTATCACGCTTGGACATATAATCTTGATGGATCTTTAAAAAATGCAAGTATGATGAGTGAGGATTTTAAAAAAGAAGACTGGAGTCTAATTAAATGTAACAAAAATATTTTTGAAGGTTTAATATTTATAAATCTATCTAATAAACCCATGAGCTTTACTGAATTTATTAAACCCCTAGAACCATTTATATCTCTGCATGGCCTTGGAAGAGCCAAGGTAGCTATAAGAAAAGAATATGAAATAGAAGGTAATTGGAAGCTTGCACTTGATAATTTTCATGAATGTTATCATTGTCACCCCTCTCATCCTGAATATTGTGAGGTACACAGCAAAGACTATATCCAATCATATGGAGCAGGGAGCCATTCAGGTCCTGAATCGGTTGAATTTAATAAACTACTTAAAAATTGGAATAAGAAGGTTGATGAACTAGGATATTTTAGGGGAGAATATTCCGAGAATAAATTTTCTAATTTTTATAGAAGTGCTGAGAGGACTCCCTTTAGTAATGGAAGACTATCTGAGACAAGATCAGGAAAACCAGCATCAAAATTAATGGGTAACTTTAAAGAATTTGATGGTGGATATACCACAATCGGTCCCTCACCGTTTAATAGTCTAATAATGTCAAATGACTTTGCTACTTGTTTTACATTTTTACCAAAAACAAATAAAAAGACTCTTGTTGAGTTAATGTGGTTAGTTGATAAAAGTGCAATTGAAGGGATTGACTACAATAAAGAAGAAATTTCATGGTTATGGGATAAGACAACTCTGGCAGATAAAAGGATAATAGAGGATAACCAAAAAGGAGTTCTTTCTAAAAAGTATATTCCGGGACCATTATCAAAAATGGAATTAGGACTTGAAAAGTTTAAGAATTGGTATTTAAAAAGTTTAAAAAAATCTATTGGTGTCTAGTTATATTTTTGAAACACATATAACCAGCTGTACCTGCTACACTTCCACATGGATAGGATCCTGCACCACAATAAAATACATCTTTTAGATCTCCAAAATTATAGAAGCTGTTATTAACTTCTGAGAATGTTCTTTGATTAAAATTTTGACCATCAGTCAACATCATATGATCTATATTTCCTTCAGGAAAATGAAATTCTTGATTCATATCTTTTGGGGTTAAGAAGACGCTTTTAACACAGTCTTCAGGGTTTAATATATACTTAAAAACTTTATCTTTTATTTTTTCATGAATTTCAGGAATTTCAGCTCCTTTTTTATCATATGATATGTTTTTTGTAAAAAAAATTAGTTTATCAAATGGTTCTTTATTACCTAACTTTCTCTGCCCTGCACCTTCACAATAGACCTGAATATAACCAGGTTCATAATAATTTAATTTGTTATAAGCGTTTTGACTCTTAATTTCAAAATCATTTAAATTATCAACTGAAAATATAAATCTAAAAGAAGATAAAGAGTCATCGTCATGACTATGATTAATCCACTCAACTTTATTTTTAAAAAATGCTGTGACCTTACCACTTGTGCCAGTATACTTTTTTTCATCTAAAGTTTTTTTGAGTTTTTTATTTTTAATGTATTTTGATGGAGTTAAAGGGTCTGTTGCAAAAACTAAAACATCGTAATCAAATGATTCACCGTTCTCTAAAAAAATCTTCTTATTTCCCTCATCAATTTCATCTATTTCAGATGATGTGTTTATTTCTACACCTATAGATTTATTTATATTTCCAAGTTCTTCTGTTACTTGCCATATGCCATTTTTTACATATCCCCAATAACCATCAAAAACTGAACCAGAATCCATAAGTGGAATTATAAAAGCAGACCCTTTAGAATCAATAGATTCTGGACTACTCTCAATAACAGTCATTCCCATGTAAAGCTTAGTCTTATCAGAAGTAAAGTAATGGTTTAGTAAATCTCTAGCTGTTCCTGTTATCCACATATCTACTAGCTCTTTACCTAAAACTTTAATTGCTCCACCTATTGACGGTGGTTCACCAGCCTTGTATCCATCTTGTATAAATTTAATTACTTTGTTTTCATCATTTCTGAAATCAATAACTGACCCCTTCTCACCAACTTTGTTAGAAAGTTCCTTTTGAAGTTTGTATGGATCTTTATAAATATTTACTTCTAAATCTTCATTTTCAAAATAAACTACTTTCTGAAACTCAGGAGAATAAATCTTTAGTTTTTTAGATAATTCTGTGTCTTTGAAAATAAAATCAGGCATCATACCTAGTACAGTTGCACCTTTAGCAAATGAGATATTTTTATTATTTATTGAAATACGATCAGAACTACAAGCACCACCAATACTTTTAGACTTCTCAATGATTTTAACATCGTAATTATTCTTTTGTAGATAATTAGATAAAACTAGACCATTTACACCTGCTCCAATAACTATGACTTTTTTTTTATTCATTTAAATATTTATTTATTCATTAAAAGGAATCCTTTAATGAAATCATTAATATCTCCATCTAATACGTTATTTACGTCACCTCGTTCTATATTTGTCCTAACATCTTTAATCATTTTATAAGGATGTAAAACATAGTTTCTAATTTGTGAACCAAAATCAATTTTTAATTTTTTACTATCTCTCTCATCTTTTTCCTTATTTACTTTCTCCAGTTCAATCTGATATAGTTTAGACTTCAACATTTTTAATGCCTTCTCTTTATTTAATATCTGACTCCTTTCTTGCTGACACTCTATAATTAAACCTGAAGATTTATGTTTTAGTCTAACAGCCGACTCAATTTTATTAACACTTTGTCCTCCCGCTCCACTAGCTCTAAAAGTCTCCCATGAAATTTCGGATTGATCTATATTAATTTCTATTGTCTCATCAACTTCTGGGTATGCAAAGACAGACGCAAATGAGGTGTGCCTCCTTGCACCTGAATCAAAAGGAGATATCCTAACTAGCCTATGTACTCCTATCTCCGACTTTAAATTTCCAAAAGCAAACTCTCCTTCTATTCCAATAATAGCTGATTTAATCCCAGCCGTTTCACCAGGTTGTATATTTACTTTTTTGACATTGAAATCTTGAGACTCAGCCCACATGATATACATTCTCATCAAAATACTTGCCCAGTCTTGGCTTTCAGTACCTCCAGCTCCAGGATTAATTTCAATAATTGCATTCATTTGATCCTCCTTACTAGAAAGCATTTTCTTAAATTCTAACTCTTCAAGTAATTTAAGAACTCTTTTATATTCTTTATCAATTTCATCTTCAGGAACCTCACCCTCAACATAAAACTCATTTAAAGTATCAAGATCCTTTACTGCATTATTTAATACATCAAAAGAATTAATCCATGTATTATTTGTACTGATTTCTTTTAAAATCTTCTCAGCATTTTCTCTATTATCCCAAAAGCCCTCTCTCGAAGAAATTTCCTCTCGTTCCTTAACAATTATTTTTCTATTGTCGTAGTCAAAGATAACCTCTTAGAGCAGAGGTTCGCTTTTTAATAATGTTTATCTGATCTGAATTCATAATGAAATAGTTTTTAACCAATTCAGGTCTTTCATATCTCTACCAAATTTTATGTCGTTCAATTTATTTAGTAAAGTATTAGAGATAGAATTTTCAGTAATTTGAGGAAGATTATAATTTTTATTTTTGTAACCAATTGATTTAATTGGAGCAATTGTAGCAGCAGTACCAGCACCAAATGCTTCTTTCATGGATCCATTCTGGAGGGTGCTAATAACTTCACTGACAGAAACTTTCCTTATTTCAATATCAATTTTTAACAATTTTGATAATTGAATTATACTATCTCTAGTAACTCCGTCTAGCACAGTATCGCCAAGAGGTGGAGTAACTAATTTGTTTTTAATAACAAAAAATAAATTCATAGTTCCTGATTCCTCAACAAATTCATGGGATTTACCATCAGTCCATATAAGTTGATGATAACCGTCTTTCTGTGCTTTGACAGCTGGGTATAATGCCGCAGCATAATTGGCCGCAGTCTTTGAAAACCCAACACCTCCAGTAACAGCCCTTGTGTATTTAGTCTCTATTTTAACATTAACAGGTTCAGAGTAATATCCTCCAGCCATTCCACATATTATCATGAAAGTATAATTATCAGCAGGTTTGATACCAATATAAGGATCCAAAGCGAAAGATATAGGTCTAATATATAACGAGTTCTCTTCTCCTTCTGGTACCCAATTATGATCTACTTTCAATAACTCCTCAATTGAATTAATAAAAATATTTTTAGGAATAGAAGGCATACACATTCTCTCAGCACTTTTATTAAATCTTTCAAAATTTTTTTCAGGTCTAAATACTAAAATTTTTCCATCATTATCTCGGTAAGCTTTTAGTCCCTCAAAAATAGTTTGCCCATAGTGTAATGTTGTACATGCAGGAGAAAGTGAAAGGTCTTCAAAAGGTTTAATTCTAAAATTTTTCCATGATCCGTTATTATAATTACATATAAACATGTGATCTGCATAATATTTGCAGAAGCCTAAATTTTTATAATCTACTTCTGAGATTTTTGAATTTTTAGATTTAGTTATATTAATGTCCAAAACTTAAACTTTAATTTTTTTTATCCGAAGAAATTAATCCATCCTTTAATCTAACAATTCTTTTTGAATATGCAGCAATATCCTCCTCATGAGTTACCATAATTATTGTATTGCCTCTATCATGAAGCTCTGTGAAAAGATCCATTATACTATATGAAGTCTTGCTATCTAAGTTACCTGTAGGCTCATCTGCTAATATTATACTCGGGTCATTAACCAGAGCTCTTGCAATGGCAACTCTTTGTCTTTGTCCCCCAGATAACTCGTTAGGTTTATGAGTTGCTCTATCAACTAAATCAACATCTTTTAATGCATTCATTGCCATCTCTTTTCTAAGGTCGTAAGAGTAACCAGCATAAACTAATGGTAAAGCGACATTATCTAGTGCTGAAGCCCTTGGTAGAAGGTTGAAAGTTTGAAAAACAAAACCAATTTCCTTATTCCTAACATCTGCCAATTCATTTTCGCTCATATTACTTACATCTTTGTTATTAAGCTTATATTTTCCACCAGTTGGAGAGTCTAAACATCCTATAATATTCATCAAGGTTGATTTACCTGAACCTGAAGCACCCATGAAAGAAACATACTCGTTTCTTTTAATATCAACGGTTATAGTGTCTAGAGCTTTAACAATCTGACTACCTACATTATAATGTCTAGAAATATCACTTACTTCAATAATATTTTTCATATAAATAATTAATTTCGTGTTTTAATTATAGATGACAAAGTAAACAAATTTGCTCGCATTTATAGATATAAAAATATAAATAAATAATGGAAATATTTTTTGAATTTGAGACTTATATAGCATTACTAACCTTAACAATTATAGAGATTATACTTGGTATTGATAATATTATTTTCATATCAATTATTACTAATAAAGTTGAGAAGGAAAACAGACATAGAGCCAGAGTTTTAGGATTACTCCTAGCTCTTGTTTTAAGAATTATTATGCTTTTTGGTCTCACTTGGTTTATAGGTTTAACTCAACCAGTATATATGAATATAAGTATTAAAGATATAATTCTTTTTTTAGGAGGAGGTTTTTTAATATTTAAAAGTGTGCTAGAAATTTCACATAAAATTAATGGCAACTTTGACGAAAAAATTATCTCAAATAAATCAGTGAGTTTATCCTCTGTTATTTGGCAAATTGTTGCAGTCGATTTTGTTTTTTCTGTTGACTCAATTTTAACAGCAATTGGCTTAACTGAAATACTTCTTCTAATGGTTATTGCAGTAGTTATCTCAATACTATTTATGATTTTTTATGCTTCAAAAATAAGTGATATAATAGACAGATACCCTTCTCTCGAAATTTTAGCTTTATGTTTTTTAATTCTCATAGGATTTACATTAATCCTAGAGGCAGCACACATAGATATACCGAAAGGATTTATTTATTTCTCTCTATTTTTCACGTTAGGTGTAGAACTAATTAATATTAGGTTTAGAAGAGTAAGCCTTAAAAGAATAAAAATTAGAAAATAATTATTCTTTAATAATCTTCTTCATCGTCTTCTTATCTCCCTGCACAAGCTGAACTAAGTATATACCGTCATTTGAGTCTCTGATATCTACCTCATGTGAAGAGTTTGAACTAGAATTATCTAAAATATCTCTAAAAATACTTCT
>NZYP01000062.1 GCA_002702205.1 Flammeovirgaceae bacterium
TTGCTCTAAACTATGAGGGACTTGATCCCTCTGTTAATACTAGCCTTGTTGCTGAGAAAGACAGTGACTTCTCAAGTAGTCAGACAGAAATTGTAACTATTCCTGCTGGTGATACAACTGCTGTGGTAACTATAACAGCAATTGATGATAATATTCAAGATCCTAACGAGAGGATTGTGATAACACTAAATAATACCTTCTCAGATACACCCCCCTCAGAAAATATTACTTATGAAATTGGGCACAAGGCAATTATTAAAATTATTGATGACGAAAATCCACCAGTAGCTGTTAACGATAACTATTCTGGTACTCTAAGTGTAGACGAAGGTGGTGAACTTATAATAAGTGATTCCCTCCTAGGTTTACTTGTTAATGACTATGACCCTGAAGGTACCAAACTTACTATTAAGCAGTTCGGAGTTCCACTTGCTGGAATTGTTTCTTGTCCTGTAACAGGCTTACCGGGGATATGTCCAGATGGGACATTTAGCTACAAACACCAGGGTGACGAAACCCCAAGTGGTCAAGATAATTTTTCATATAAGATCACTGATGAGGATGGATTTAGTGCAACTGGTCAAGTTACAATTACTGTAAATCCAGTCAACGACTGTCCATTTGTAGATGGAGAGGCAATAAAAGTAAATGAAGGTGAAACTTTCACAAGAGATCTAACCCTTGGTGTTCTAGATCCAGAATTTACTCTTGGTCTAGATTTAACTTTAGACTTTGAATTAATATCTCCACCATCTGTTGGGACAATATCTATTTCTCCTTCTGGTGAGGCAATTTATACGGCTCCGCCTTTTATTACTGGTTCAGATCCTTTGAACGTATTCTTTGAATACAAAGTGACTGACGGTGGAGGATGTGTTAAAAACGATGTTATAGCTATTCAAATTAATAATTCCGTTCCTCAGGCAGTTGCTGATACATTTATTGTTGGAGTAGGTGGAACAATCAATATCTTAGCCCCAGGTATTCTAGCTAACGACCCAATACCAGTAGGTGCTACAGGTGAATCAGGTCTAGCTACTTCTCCAACAATTGCTATATCAAGTGGACCAAATGCATTTAATTTAAATACAGACGGTAGCTTTACTTATACTCATAACGGGAGCTCATCTCCAAAAATGGATAAGTTTACTTACAGCATGTTGATTATTTACTCGCCTGGTGTTTTTGATATCTCGAATGGTGAGGTATTTATAAAGGTCAATGACTGTCCTACAACAGTAACTGATACATATGTCGTTGATGAGGGTGGAATATTAATTGTTGACTCACTTAATGGACTTTTAAATAACGATAGCGACATAAACGGTGATAAGTTATTTGCCTACAAGGATTCGGATCCCAAAGTTTTAGAAGACCATAAAGAAAGTAAAAAAAGTTTAGTTACTGTCAATGAGGATGGTTCCTTTACTTACACTCACGGAGGTGGAGAGGGAGAATTAGACTACTTCTTATACTACGCAAATGACGGGGTTTGTGACAGCCCTCCAGACACAGTAAAAATTATTGTTAACCCTGTCAATGATTGTCCAGTTACTAGAGCCAATGGGTATAATAGCTTGAGTTTATTAAACGGGGCACCAATCAAAGATTACATCGAGAATCTAGTTGATTTGAATGGAAACCCGATGTCTATAGATAGTGTAGATGTTTCTGCGGTTGGAGACACATTAACAGTGTATTCCTCTGACGGTACAACCTGGATACTAGACATGGACGAGGGAGGATCTATTACCAGAGACTCTGCAGGAGGTGGACTTACATTAGATATTGATCCTGATGGGGATTTTATTTTTATGAGGGAGTTACTTCCTGGATCAATTAACTGGATTCTTGATAAAGATGGTAATCCTGTTTATCCTTTTCCATTAAATGCAAAAAGTTATACAGTTAATCCAGACGGATCATTTACCTATGAACACGATGGTGGAGGAAATGTAAGAGATAAGATTTACGTTGAGGTCTGTGACGTACCTCAGACCGGGCTTTCATGCTGTTCTGTTGATTCTATTATGTTATTTTTTGGTCCAGATAATGCTTGTGCGGAGGGACTAACTGATTATTTCACTGTTAATGAGGGAGGTGCTTTGGTGGCAGATGTAGCTAACATGGGATATAATCAGTATATGTACGACAAGAGTGGAGGTACTCGAAAATATACGGGCGTACTTTTTAATGATGTAGACGAGGAGGGAGATACACTAAACGTGGCACTTGGTGAGCAGCCAATATTTGGAACAATTGTGGGAGACACCATATACCCAGATGGTTCATTCACCTATATTCATAACGGTGGAGAACAGACAGCAGATATGTTCACCTACTTCATGGGAGATATGCAGAGGGAATGTTCTGAGGTTAAGGTCTATATAAATGTTGTTTCTGTTAATGAATGCCCCACAGCAAATGATACTATTTATACTGTAGATGAGGGTGGGACGCTTACAATAACTGGATTAGCTGGGGGAAGTGATGGAACATTTAGAAATTTTCCAGCAATTATGGGTAACGATTTTGACTTTGACATTGGTTCAAGACCACATATCACAGATAATCTTATTGCGTTTTATTCTATGTCAGAATATTTTGATTCAATTCCTGGACCTGACTTAGACCTAGACGGGGAAATGATATCAACTATTCTTGTTCAGAAGAAGGCTGATGACCAGAGTGCTAATAATTTTGACGGTTTCATGCTGGGTGGAGTTCCAGATACTTTATCTCTCCCTAACCCTACTAATTGTGAAGCTGCTACGGGTGGTAAATGTGGTTCTCCTGCATATTTTATAAATTACCCTAAGTCACCAAGAGTAGTTCCAGATAGGTTCCAACCACCACATGATAGGAATGCATTTGAGTTTGATGGCGACTCCTCATATGTCCATGTTACAGATCAAATATTAGCTTTAAATAGAGCTAGATACACGATTTCGGGATGGTTTAGATCTTTTAATGATCCTGCAGATAATCCAACTCTTCTCAACTTTACTGTTAACGGTCAAGAGAAAGGGTTAAAGATTGGAATAAAAAACAATAAACTAGAAATAGGGATNGGGAATGGGACAGGTTATTCGGTTAAAGCATTATCAAATGTAGGAACTACCGATTTGATTAGTACATGGAACCACTTTATATTCATGAAAAATGGAAATAATTACAAGATGTACCTCAACAAAAATGAGATATATTCTGAAGACCTTAATAATACATCCTTGTCGGGAGTTGGAGCTCAATTAATGATGGGTAGAGACCTCTCAGGAAATTTTTTCAAGGGTAGGATGGATGAGTTGTATGTGATCGGGGATACGGTCTCAAATGATGATGTGTTAAAACTTTATTATGGTGTTTCTACAACTCTTGTAAATGCACCTGATGACGGAGATCTTACCGATTTTAATGTTGATGGTTCATTCACATACGTACACAGCGGAAAAGACGGGGATTTTGAAGATAATTTTATCTACGAGTTATCTGACGGTGAGTGCGGTGAACTTGGAAAAGTTACTATAATAATTAATCCTGTTAACGACTGTCCAATAGGCGTTGACGATACCTTAAATGTTGATGAGGGTGGGACTGTTACTTTTGATGCACCTGGTCTACTTACAAATGATACCGATGAAGAGGGAGATACATTAAAAGCTTTTAAGTTAATTGACCCTCTCTATGGAATTGTGACTATAAGTGAGGACGGTAAGATAGAGTATATCCACGATGACTCTGAGACAACACTCGACTCACTAAAATATCTAGTGAAGGATTCAACATGTCAGGATACAGCTACTGTTTACATAACAATTAACCCAATACCTGACTGCCCTGTGGTTGTAGATGATGTCTACTATGTTACAGAGGGAGACACTCTAAATGTTGATTCTTGCTTTACCCAAGTCTTAAATCCTGGTTCAAACAATGAAAATTGGGCTATAAATGAGCCTAATAGTGCAGGTGATGAAAATATAGGAGAAATATATCCTGACGGTACTTGGAATGATGAGAAAGAGACAACTTTAAATCAATCTTATTTAATGGAAGTTAATAAATTGATTACCTCAAAATCTGGATATAAATATATTGGACAGTATGACGGTCATTCTTATTTCACTTCAAATGTACCTTTTCTCTGGTATGATGCAAAAGCAGATGCAGAATCAAATGGAGGATACTTGGCAATGCTTAAGACTAAGGAAGAGAACGACACGGTTGCTGCAATGATTTCTAGTGGGAATTATCATTTCGGTTTATATCAAGATGTTGCAGATAAATACTTTGCTGAGCCTAAGGGAGGATGGAAATGGGTAGATGGCACCTATTTATACGACACAGGTGACTCTAGAACCTTATGTGGTGTCCTACTAAATGATGACGACGGAGGTGGAGATACCTTGTTTGTTAATAACTGGACACTACCTGATAATGGAAGTTTAGATAATAATGAAATCAAGTATGACGGTAAATTTACTTATTATCATGACGGAAGTCAGCTTGGAGACACGATAGAATATAAGATCGAAAGTGAATTATGTGAAAGTGATAGTTGGGGTAGGATAATAATTATTCCAATTAATGTCAATGACTGTCCTGTTGCAAGGAGAGATACTTTCTACATAGATGAGGGAGCTACACTGGACACACTCGGCATTCTTTTAAATGACACTGATGTTGATGGAGATAACCTTAGGGCTGAGAAAGATACCATTAGTTCAGGCTACGAGAATCATGGTATAACACAGGTTTTTCCTAATGGAAGATTACTTTATCAGCACGACGGATCAGAGACATCCTTGGATAGTATAAGCTATAAGGCTATTGACCCTTCAGGTTGTGAGGTGCCTTCAAAAGTAATAATTATTATAAACAGAGTAAACGACATACCGGTTGGGGTTGACGATAGTTACTCTGTCTTTGAGGGAGATACTTTAGTTGTAGATGAGCTCAATGGAATACTTTCTAACGACTCTGATGCTGATTCTCTAAGTGTGTTGAAGGTACTTATAATTAAAAATGTTCCTGTAGGAACTTTGGATATAAACGAAGACGGCTCATTTACTTATATACACGATGGATCTGACAAACCTAACGAAGTTTGTTTCACCTACAGAGCTTATGATGGTGTTGTTGGCCCTCCTCCAGGTTATTCTGAAGAGACAGAGGTCTGCATAACAATATTAAATAGGGTGCCGCTCTGTGATGGTGAGGATTTCTACATTTTAGAAAACGAAACTTTAACTACAGACTTTACAAATGGAGTCCTTTCTAATTGTACAGACCCTGATCCGCTAGATGTCCTTACTGTGATATTGGATACACCACCACCTAATGGTGCATTTGTTTTAAATGACGACGGAACCTTTACCTATGATCACGACTGCTCGGACGATCCAGACGAGATCTTCTTTACTTATTTTGTTACCGATGGAGAAGATACAACAAAAGTTAGTGACACAACTAGAATTTTTATAGAGAATGAATGTCCTGTAGGAAATGACGACCTTTACTCTGGTGTAGACGAGGGTGGAATACTAAACATTGGTCCTTTTGATGGAGTCCTATCAAATGATACCGATCAGAATTCATGTGACATACTTCAAATCAAACCACTTGATCCTCCTTCATTTGGTAGTGTTGTTCTTAACTCGGACGGATCTTTTGATTATACTCATGACGACAGTGAAAACTTTGAAGATCAGTTTACTTACCTTCTTAATGATGGAGAGTGTAATACTTGGGATACAGTTACGGTTACAATTAGGATAGATCCTGTACCAGATACGCCTCCTGTCGCTGTAGCAGATGACTATCCATGTTTTGATGAAGGAGGCTTTGTTCAAGCAGTTTTACCTGAAGATGGAGTTTTATCTAATGATTACGATGATGATCCGGGCCAGACTCTGACAGCAGTATTGGTTGTATACCCACTCCATGGAACTCTAATACTTAACCCTAACGGTACATTTATTTATACCCACGATGGTGGTGAGTCTACCTCTGATTCGTTTACTTACTATGCAGTAGACGATACTGGATTAACAAGTGATACTGTGAGTGTCTCTTTCTGTATTAACCCAGTAAATGATTGCCCTGTTCCTATTGACGATATATTTACTATTGATGAAGGTGATGTAATTGATTCTACATTAATTTTTAATGATTTTGATGTTGAGGGTAATGATTTAATTATTAACATAACAGCACCGCCTTCAATTGGTGGATTTAGTTGGAATCAAGATGGCTCGTTCACGTACAGTGCTCCTGACGATATTCCTGCACCAGGCCCTGAAATTGTCACTTTTGAGTATCTTCTATCGGATAATGTGGATGGCTTTGCAACCTGTGACTCTACAGCTACTGTTACGATAATAGTAAATTACGTTAATGATTGTCCAGTAGTCGGGGATGATTCAATAATAGTTGATGGAAGTACTGCAAATTCAAGGGTAATATCTGTTCTAGATAATGACTATGACCCTGACTCCCAGATTGATACAACCAGCGTAAAAATCATATCTGGTCCTGAGTTTGGAGATGCAATTTCTAACATTGACGGAACCATAACTTATAACTATGACGAGTCACCTATTCCATTTGATACTATTACTTACAGTGTAAGTGACTACGAAGGTTGTGAGAAGATAGGAAAAGTATATATATATATTGAAAATTTAAGGACTCCTCAGTACCAATTACCAAATTATTTTACTCCAAATGGTGATGACTTTAATGACTTTTTCTTAATTAAATATCAAAATATTCTAATTGAGGATATGAATTTTGAGGTGAAGATATACGATAGATATCAAAGGTTAGTACATGAATCATTTATCCAGTCATCAGATAAGGTATGGAACGGGATGAATATCGACTCTTCTGACTTAGTTAGAACAGATTTCTATTACTATGAAATAACTCCTGTTGAATATTATAACACCCCTTATGTAAGGCGTAGAGATAAATTAATAGGTACAGTTTACTTAGAGAAAGAGAGATAATCTCTTATCTCAAGAAGTTATAAAGAGCAAAAGTTGCTAGCCAATGTTCTCCACCATAACCACTTTCAAACATGATATCATACCCTTTTTTTGAGTGTACATCAGATATCTCTAGAAGAAAGTTTTTGTCAGACTTATTATTTAATTTATTTGCAATGTCTTTAAGTGTCCAAGCCCTGTGAAACATAAGCCCTATTAAATGACCAATTCCTGGATCTTTAGGGTCTAACACAATAGGTGGGTTTATAATATTATTAAATTCAGGTTCTCTTAAAGAAGGTATGAATTTTTTGAACCATTGATTAAATTCTTTTCTTTCTAGAATGCTTGACATTAGTGCTGCCTCCGCAAGACAGGGTGAGAGGAAGTCTGTTCCAGATGGCTCGTAGTTAACCGGACAGTTAGTGTCAGGTGTAAAGTTTTTAATACTATAATCTTTTATTTTATTGTATAGTTTTATGTCATTAGCTATTGATGCGTATTCAATCATTAGTGAAAATGAGAAAGCAGTATTTGCATGAGTACCAGGTCTAAGAGGAGTTGAAAGTTTATCAAGAAATGCAATTGTTCTTTCACTTAGTAACTCTACAAGAGGCTTTAGATTAGATGCCCACTCTTGGGCATTTACATTATCCCAGTCTAATAGTTCTGAGTATAGTTTCATCAACCATGCCCAACCATAAGTCCTCTCAAATCCTTTTGCAAATTCATTTTGAAAAAATTCATATTCCTTGTTAAGGTTCTCTTCAGTAAGATTAATTTTTAATTTTTTTAAAATTATTTCTTTCTCGGGAATACTTGGAAAGTCTTTAATAACCTTCACCATTGCCCAATGACCATGGACTGCAGAGTGCCAGTCCCAGCAGCCATAAAATGAGGGAGTAATCTCGTAGTGTGGCCTTACCCAATCTTCCCCATCAAATCTGAAGCCAATCTTATAAGGGAATTTCTTATCAACACAGTCTATAGATAAATCTATGAGCTTTCTTGCCTTAGATTGATCTATATTAATTGTTTCATATTTAACTTCTTGATTTTGGTTTGTGCATCCTGCCAAAAAAAGCAAAAAAATTAGATGGCTGAACTTCATTGTTTTTTACTTGCATTGAATAACCTCTCCTTCTCTTTTTCTGTGAGACTAGAGTAACCACTCTCTGATATTTTATCTAATATCTTATCTACCTCGTCTTGGGAAGTTTCAAAGGAAGACTTCTTTTCATCTTTCTCTTCATATCTTTTTGATTCTTTTCTTTTCTTTTTATTATTAAATAAATTAATAATATTAATTACTCCTTCACCTATATTAACTCCATTTTGTAATTGCCTTATAAAAATATAACCAATAAATGCACCGCCAAGGTGTGCTATTTCTCCACCCGCATTACTTCCAGCAACATCAAAAAAAGAAAGAAGAACATAGAAAAGTGCTATGTATTTAATTCTTACAGGTCCTATAAGAAGTAGGTAGAATGTGTAATTTGGCATTAGTGTTGCAGAACCTACTACAACGCTAAATACACCAGCTGACGCACCAAGCATTAGAGAGTCAGATACTCTTTCTCCGTAGTATGGGACTATATTGTAAGTAGCCATGTAAAATAAACCACCTATTATTCCTCCAAGTATATAGAGAGATATAAGTGCATTATTTCCAATATTATCACTAATTATTTTTCCAAACCAGTAGAGAAAAAGCATGTTCCATAATATGTGCATAAAGTTCATGTGCAGAAAGAAATAAGATATAATTGACCAAGGCTGAAGGATAAAAGTGCCTAGAGAAGCAGGTAACATTAGTTTATTAACAAATAATGTAAAAAAGGAAGAGAGACCAGAGAGTGTTAATATAACTTGAATGAAACTGATGCTAACAAATACAACTATATTTATAATGATAATCTTGACAAGACCATTATCTTTTTTTTTCCAAGCGTTTTTTATATCCTCAATAATAAAGTTTGCCATATCTAGTAATAAGTTCCGTATTTATTTTTCCAATATCTCAGTATTATATATCCTATTAACATTCCTCCTAAGTGAGCTAAATGTGCTACATTATCACCAGGCATTCTATTAAATTCACTCCATATCTCATATAATCCATATCCTAGAACAAGATATTTAGCTTTGATAGGAAAAGGAAAGAAAAGCATATATAATTCCATATTAGGAAACAGCATTGCAAAAGCTAATAAAATTCCAAAGACAGCTCCAGAAGCACCAACCATTGGGATATTACTTTTACTTTCTAGTATACTCCTAGCTATACTTATACTTTCATCTTTGTACTGGGATGAATTTGGATTATTTGAATAAGAGTTGATAAAATCGTATAGCTGATTATAATATTCTTTTGATTCATCAAGTACCAACTTCCTGAATGCGTCTGGAGATGGTTGACTTGTATACCTTATCACCTTATTCTCTAGTGTGAAGTTCTCAACAAAATTTACACCTGAATATAAAATTCCTGCACCTACTCCAGTGATCAAATAGTATATAAAAAACTTTCTTGATCCCCAAACCTTTTCAAGTATTGGTGCAAACACTAAAACAGCGAACATATTACTGAAAATATGAGCAAATCCAGCGTGAATCCACATGTATGTCAGAAACTGATATGGTTTAAAGTCCTGAGATAAGATATACCTTAACCCAAATTCCTCTATTATGTAACCGCTTGTTAATATGAATATTACTCCATTAATAATTAGTATATTTTTTGCGGCAGGTGTAAGGTTAAACATTAAAATAAATTTTCTACTTTTTCAATACCCAATTCTATGTAATTTTGTTTCCCATCAGGCGTAAATTTTGGATTCTTGCATGCAAAAAGCTTATCAATTATTAGGTTCATCTGATCTTCATTCAAAATTTTACTACTTATTATCTTAACTTTTTTTGAGAAAAATTTAAGGATTTTATCTCTTTTCTCTTTATCCAAATCACTATTACAATTTTTAACTTCTTCAATAAAACCCTCGACCAAATCTTTTTCATTAATATCATTGAGTCCAGCAGGTATACCATTTACAACAACGGAATTCTCTCCAAAGTAGTCGATATCAAAACCAATCGATTTTATATCTTCAATAATAGTTTTTATTATTTCAAAATCTGACTGGTTAAGATCAATATATTGAGGGAATAAATTTTGTTGAGTATTTGTAAACTTATTTATTCCTTTCTCATATTTCTCATAAATAATTCTTTGCTGGCAATTCTTATGGTTAAATACTAGAAGTTTCTCTCCTAATTGTTTAAAAATAAATTTATCTAGAAACTGAACCGGCTTATTATTTGTTAATGGTTCATCTTCATCTTGAAATAATTTAGCAGTTTTATTCTCAGACCTAACATTTTCGAATATTTCTTCCCAGTCATTGCCTCTTAATGGTTTTATATCATTTTTATTTCTAAATGAGTTGTCCTTGTTATCGTAATTTGTTACAACTTCCTTAAGGAAGTTAACGTCAGCATCAAAATTAATTGAAGGTGATATATTATATTTATCTAGTGTTTTTTTAATTGTTGAGTTGACGAGGCTATATATTAATTTTTCATCATCAAATTTAATTTCTGTCTTGGTAGGATGAATATTTATATCAACTTTTTCAGTATTTAAATTAATAAATAGTACATAAAAAGGATATTTTTTCTCCTCTAAAAGACCCTCGTAACTCTTATATATAGCATGTCCTAAGTAGGAGCTTTTTACAAATCTATTATTAACAAAGATGAATTGTTCTCCTCTAGTTTTTTTTGAGTTTTTTGGTTTGCCTATAAAGCCTTTGATTTTTATGGAATCAAATTCCTCTTCACATTGAATTAAATATTCTTCATAACTCTTCTTGAAAATAGAAATGATCCTTTTTTTAAGGTTAGATTTTTTAAGGTTAAACATTTCTGCTTCTTCATTTACTAATATAAAATTCACATCAAAGTTTGATATTGCACATCTTATGAATTCATCAATTATATGTCTCAACTCAACATTATTAGATTTTAAAAAGTTTCTTCTTGCTGGGATATTGAAGAATAGGTTTTTAACATTTATAATTGTCCCGGATTGTATATCAGATTTGCTCTCCTCTAAAATTTTTGAGTCTTTAATTATTATCTCATTACCTATATCACAATTTAAAGTCTTGGTTTTTACCTTTAGTTCAGCTACGGAAGATATCGATGAAAGAGCCTCACCCCTGAACCCCATAGTTTTTACTTTATATATATCTTCAGCCTCTCTTAACTTTGACGTTGAGTGTCTCAGGAAACACTTTTTGATGTCATTTTTATCCATTCCAATTCCATCATCAATTATGGTTATAGACTGCTTGCCAGCATCTTTTATAATAAGTTTTATATTTTTAGACTTTGCATCTATGCTATTTTCTATAAGCTCCTTCACAACAGAAGCTGGTCTCTGAATAACTTCTCCTGCAGCAATTTGATTAGCAACTGATTTAGGAAGTTGTTTAATTGTACTCATTTCTTTTTCTTGAAATTCTTGTATAAAAACCACACAAAAAATAACGGTATAAAAATAAAAATTTTATTTCCTATATATAACCATCCAAAAATAAAAAATGAGAGTAAGAATGCTATTATGATTTGTAACCTTGAGCTATTTATTTGATCTGACTTCTTGTATCTACTAAAGTATTTTTTTGAATGTTTTATTCCAGATACTCTCTGTTCTATATCATCTTTCACTGGATCAAAATGCCTTGGTGAAAATTTAAATTTTCTGTTGTTTGGGAGCCTTATGAATGAAGGAAGTTTCATTTTTATAAATCATATTAATTAAAGTTAAAGATAGATTTAAAATTTGTTAAATTAGTAATGTTACTTTAAATGAAAACAAAATTTAATCTTTACCATAACTCTAAATCTTTTAGTTCTTAATGAAGATAGGTATTTTATGTTATCCTACTTTCGGTGGAAGTGGTGTTGTTGCAACGGAATTAGGTAAATCCCTCTCTAGGAAAGGAAATACGGTTCACTTTATCTCATATGCCCAGCCAGCTAGGTTAAATGTATTTAGTGACAATCTTTTCTACCATGAGGTTTCAGTAAAAAATTATCCATTGTTTGACTTCCCTCCTTACGAAACATCATTGACTAGTAAATTAGTTGAAATAGTTATGTTTGAGAAGTTAGACCTTATCCATGTTCACTACGCTATACCTCACGCCTCTGCTGCTGTTTTAGCGAAGCAGATACTTAAGACTATGGGAATTGACATACCCGTAATAACAACTCTTCATGGAACAGATATAACATTGGTTGGAAAGGATCCTTCTTGTAAACCGGTTATTAATCATTCAATAAACTTATCTGATGCGGTCTCTGCAGTTTCCAAGAGTTTAAGAGATGATACTCTGAAAACCTTTGATATAAAAAAAGATATTGATGTCGTTCCTAATTTTATAGATATCAAAAAATATTCATCAGTTAAAAGAAACAGTTATAGGGCTAAGTTGTGTGATGATGGAGATAAGTTGCTTATTCATACATCTAACTTTAGAAAGGTCAAGAGGATTCAAGACGTAATAAATATTTTTTGTAAAATAAAGAAAAAGAAAAAATGTAAATTAATTATGATTGGAGACGGACCTGAAAGAGCAAATATAGAATCACTAACAAGATCGTTATGTACTCTAAGAGATGTTATCTTNATTGGTAAGGTCCCAGATGTTGAGAATGTTTTGTTTAATGCTGATTTATTTCTTCTCCCATCTGAGAAAGAAAGCTTTGGCCTTTCTGCACTTGAGGCAATGGCATCATCTGTTCCTGTTGTAACTTCAAATGCTGGTGGATTACCAGAATTAGTTGAGCAAGGAAAATCTGGTTATGTATGTGATATTGGCGATGTTGAGGATATGTCTATAAAATCATTAGAAATATTAGATGATANAAATTCTAAAATTTTTAAAGAAAATGCATTTAAGAGAGCAAAAAATTATGATATTGAAAATGTTTTGCCTGAGTATGTTTCTCTATATAGGCGTGTTATTAAAGAAGGAGTTAAGTGAATAAAAAAAGAAAAAAGATTTATGTTTTAGATACATCCGTTATTCTCTATTCCCACGATTCAATAATGAATTTTGAAGAAAATGATATAGGAATACCAATAACTGTACTTGAAGAATTAGATCATCTTAAGAAAGGGAATAACACCTTAAACTTTGAGGCAAGAGAATTTATCAGAATGATTGATAAGTTATCAAAAGAGAAAATGTTAAATGACTGGATTCCTCTTAATGGTAAGACTAAGGGAAAGTTTAAGATATTAGTTAATCATGTAACAAAAAATAATGTTTTTCATGATGACATTAATGATCATAAAATTTTAGATTCAGCTCTTAACCTTCAAAAGGAGGAAAAGGATAAAATTATAACGCTCGTCTCTAAAGATATTAACCTTAGACTAAAAGCAAAATCACTTAATCTGAAGGCAGAAGATTACCTCACTGGTAAGATTAAAAATTTAAACTCTCTTGAGTACGAGAGTCAAGTTATTGAAAATATAAAATCCGAGACTATTGATAATGTATACTCAAAAAATATTATCAGTAAGAAGGAGCTCTTTCCTAGAAAAAAACTTTCTGATAATTCATACTATGTCCTTAAAAATTCAAAAAAATCTGTATTAGTCTATAACGATTCAGATGATGGGAATATCTACAGAGTAGAGAAAACATCTGTATCTGGAATCACACCCAGAAATGCAGAGCAGGCCTTTGCAATACATTCTCTACTTAATGAAAAAATTCCTTTAGTGTCGATTAATGGAGTAGCTGGAACTGGAAAAACTTTACTTGCAGTAGCCTCTGCAATCTCTCAGAGAAGAAATTTTAAGCAGATATTTGTTGCTAGGCCAATCGTCCCATTAGGAAATAAAGACATTGGTTATCTTCCTGGTGATATTAGTTCTAAGATAAATCCTTACATGGAGCCTCTTTGGGATAACTTTAAATATATTCAAAATCAATATAAAGAAACTACAAAGGAATTTAAGGTATTAAAGAATATGATAGATTCTGAAAAATTGGTTATACAACCTCTTGCCTATATAAGGGGAAGAAGTTTCTCAAATATTTATTTTATTGTAGACGAAGCTCAAAATCTAACCCCTCACGAGATAAAAACTATTATATCGAGAGCTGGAGAAAATACTAAAATAGTTTTTGCTGGAGATATTAATCAGATTGATACTCCTTACCTTGACTCTCAAAGTAATGGTCTATCATATCTTATAGATAAACTCAAGGGTCAAAAATTATATTCTCATGTTACATTGAGAAAAGGTGAGAGGTCTAATCTAGCTAATTTAGCAAATGAATTATTATAGTAATGATTAATACCTTTAAAAAATATCAAGAAGATTACAAGGAAAGTATAAAAAATCCTGAAAGTTTTTGGTCTGATTATTCTAAGTCATTTTTATGGCATAAAGAACCAAAAGAAATTTTATCGTGGAATTTTGAAGATCCAGATGTGAAATGGTTTTCTGACGGTGAAATGAATATCACTGAAAATATTTTTGAAAGAAATGAAAAAATTAAGGATGACATTGCAATTATATGGGAGCCTAATGAGCCTGACCAAAAAAATATAATATATACATATTCAGATCTCTTCAAAAGAGTATGTTCTTTCGCAAATGTTCTTAAGAAATTAAATGTAAAAAAGGGAGACAGAGTAATAATTTATCTTCCTATGATCCCTGAAGCAGCCATATCAATGCTAGCATGTGCTAGAATTGGTGCAGTTCACTCTGTAGTATTTGCAGGCTTTAGTGCATCTTCTCTATCAGATAGAATTAATGACTGTAATGCAAAAACAATAATTACGTCTGACGGAAATTTTAGAGGTAATAAAGTTATCCCTGTTAAAGATGTGGTGGATGAGGCATTAGAGAAAACAACATGTGTTGAGAATGTTTTAACAATTAAGAGGACAGACTCAAAAGTTAATATTATTGACAAAAGAGATTTTTGGTACCATGAACTTGTAAAATATGAATCTGATTATTGTGAGGCCGAAAAGATGAATTCAGAAGACCTTCTCTTCATATTATATACTTCTGGCTCAACTGGTAAGCCAAAGGGTGTTGTGCA
>NZYP01000007.1 GCA_002702205.1 Flammeovirgaceae bacterium
TCTTTTTTTACCACTTGGCATATTTACTGTTATTTACTTTTTAAAAAAACATCTAATTCTTTTATTAGCAAACTATCTCCAGACTCCATAATAAAATTAAACAATGAGTCAGCGGTTTTGTACTTTCCTAAATAGTAGCTGCTAAAACCTAACTGCAAATATGCTCTTTTATCTGATGAATCAATAGTTATTATTTGATTAAATCTTTGAGAGGCTTTTTCGTATTGAGAGGTTTTTAGAGACAAAACACCTAAATAATACAAAGCATCAGTGTTTTCTGGCTCTCTCTCAATAATATCACGTAACATAAAAATACCCTCCATAGGGTTTTCTCCCTCAACAAGCTCAATTGCTCTGTCAATGGATAGGTTTTCATTAACATTGTTTTCTACTTCACTATTATCAATAACTGATGTAGGAAGTTGATATAGCATTATTGTGGATAATATAGCTACTGTAAAAAATATTATCTGTAGTCTTTTGGTTGACATAATAGCTAGGTTACTTTATTATTTGATTTTACGGATTCAATAAAAATTTTTGATGGTTTGAAACTAGGAACATAGTGAGCATCTAAAATAATAGCTGTGTTAGTAGATATATTTCTTGCAATTTTTTTTGCTCTCTTTTTATTAGAAAACGTTCCAAAACCACGTATATATATATTCTCACCATTTTTAAGACTTTCTTTTATTGTGATCAAGGTTGCTTCTATAACCTCTTGGACGTCTGCACGATCAACCCCTGTTTGGGATGACACACTTGCTATAATTTCTGCTTTTCTCACTATTTTTAATTTTTATTGTTATAAAGTATAAAATTACTTCAATAATGCCAATGTACAAATACAATTTGAAATTAGAGTTTGGGTCAAATGTTTTAAAATGGTTCAAAATAAATAAAAGAGATCTGCCTTTTAGGAAAGACAAAGACCCTTATAAAGTATGGTTATCGGAGATAATTCTCCAACAAACTCAAATGGATACCGGAATAAGGTACTATAAAAGGTTTATTAAAACGTTCCCAAATATCATAAAACTTTCTGAAGCTAGTGAAGAAAACGTATACTCTATGTGGAAAGGTTTGGGGTATTATAACAGGGCGAAAAACCTTCACAAAACAGCTAAAATTATAACCACTAATTTTAAAGGTATTTTTCCAACTGACTATGATGAGTTATTAAAATTACCCGGCATTGGAAAATATACCGCATCTGCTATTTCATCTATCTGTTTTAAAGAAAGAAGGTTTGTTATAGACGCAAACGTATTTAGAGTTATTTCNAGGTACGTTGGGGTTAAGGAAAATATAAGTAAACCAAGCTCTTATGACCACTTTGAAAAAATATCTAAAAAACTGGCNGTAAAAGTAGAGGATATAGGATTATATAATGAGGCTCTTATGGACTTTGGGAGTTTGGTTTGTAGACCTAAAAAGCCAAAGTGCAATGTTTGTAATAACAAAAAAACCTGTTACTCATTTATTAACAATACTCAAGAAAAATATCCAATTAAAGAGAAGATAAAAAAAAGAAAGAGAAGGTATTTTAATTATTTTGNAATAGAGAACAAAAGCAAGTATCTGATACAAAAAAGAACCAAAAAAGACATCTGGAACAACTTGTATGAGTTTTTTCTTATCGAAGACAAAAACACTTCTGCAGCAATAAATTTATTTAAAAAAAATACTAACATAGAAGTTGGTTATTTTAAACCTGAAAATACTTTAAAAAGATTAAGTCAGCTTAGTCATCAATCTATAAGGGTTATTTTTTATAGAATATTTATTAGAAACAAAAGAGATTTTTGCANCATTAAAAAAAACCTTGCNTTGAAAGAAATTGAAAAAGGAGAAATTCAGAAAGTTGGATTTCCAAAAGTTATTGATAACTATTTGAAATATAATAGTTAATGTTTAAATTAAATTCATGGCTGGAGTAAATAAAGTNATTTTATTAGGTAATTTAGGCAAAGACCCGGAGGTTCGAAGGTTAGACGACGGACGGGGTGTGGCAAACTTTTCTCTTGCAACCAGCGAGACTTATAAGAAAAAATCGGGAGAGAAAGTAACAAACACAGAATGGCACAATATAGTGCTATGGTCCCCTCTAGCTGATATTGCNGAAAGCTACTTAAAAAAAGGAAGTCAGGTTTATATTGAAGGAAAAATTTCAAACAGGTCTTACGAAGATAAGGATGGGGTAAAAAAATATATTTCTGAAGTTGTAGGAAGGGAAATAACCCTTCTTGGNAGAGCTCCTGAAAACCAAACTGCTGACAACGCACCCGCTGAAAAACAANATTCTCTCGAAGAAGAAGATTTGCCGTTTTAATTTTTTGTAATTGGATATAGATTTCCCTGAACCCGGTATAGTATTGTTTTTAATAAATCAAATAGTTGTGTTTGATTTATTCAACATAGTTCTTCAGTCTGGATTACTAATATTTTTACTTATTTTTTCTGCAATCATATCTGGTTCAGAAGTTGCTTTTTTTTCTTTATCTCCTTCAGAAATTAAAGGTTTTGCAAAAGATAAAAACAAAAGGTTAATAGGTGCTATTAATTTACTTAATTCTCCTGAAAGACTCTTGGCTAATATTTTGGTCGTAAACAACTTAATTAATGTTGCTATTATAACCCTTTCTGCTTATTTCACATGGAGTGCGTTTGGTAAGTCTGCCTATGTTTTTTTTATTTTAACTGTCGTGGTTACTGCTGTTATTATATTTTTCGGAGAAATTATACCCAAAGTTTATGCTAGCAAAAACAGAAAACTTTTTATTAAAANNTCAGCAATAATTCTTATCCCCTCCAATGTAATATTTAAACCTCTGATTTTAATGTTGATTAAAATTTCTGAGATTTTTAAAAGTAACAAAAGAGAACTTTTAGAAAGCTCTAAAGAAGANTTAAGTAAAGCTATGAGTTTAACTATTGACAAAAACACCAGCAAGCAAGAAAAAAATATATTGGAAGGTATTATAAATTTTGGCAGTATCAAGGTCAAAGAAATTATGAANTCAAGAGTTGATATTGTAGCTGTTGAGGTAGATGACTCTTTTAAAAAAATATCAGAATTAATTAGCAAATCTGGTTATTCGAGAATACCTGTTTATAGAGAAACTATTGATAATATAGAGGGGGTTTTATATGTAAAAGATATGATACCCTATCTAAACGATTCAAGTTTTGANTGGACAAAAAAAATTAGGCCAGCTTTTTTTGTACCTGAAAATAAAAATATAGATGTTTTATTTAAAGACTTTCAAGAAAAAAGAGTACANCTTTCTTTAGTAATTGACGAATATGGAGGTGTTTCTGGTCTTATAACACTAGAAGATATTATTGAGGAAATAGTTGGTGACATAAAAGATGAATTTGATTTCGAAGATGATTTTTATTATAAAAAAATTGATAATAACACTTTTCTTTTTGACGGGAAAACATCATTAAACGATCTGTGTAAAGTGATGAATATTCATAAAGATTTTTTTGATACANCCAAAGGAGAAAGTGAATCTCTTGGTGGTCTTATTTTAGAATTAAATTCTAAAATACCAGGTGTNGGAGATAAAATTAAATATGATAAGTTTATTTTTACTATTATGTCAGTTGATAAAAAAAGGATAAAACGTGTCAGAGTTTTTAAAAAAACAAAAAGTTAGTTTATGTATNATTTGGTTTATTTTTTTAGGTTCTTGTAACACAACCTATAAGCCAAAGCCAAGAGGATTTAATTATATTTCTTTTCCTGAAAGAAACTACGAAAACCTATATATTAAAGATGTTTATTTTTTTCAAAAAAACACTTTGGCTAACCATTATCTAGATCCCGAGCTACCTTGGGTTACAATAAAGTATAAAAAATTAAAAGCAGAGATATTAATAACACACAAAGAAATAATAAAAGAGTCCGACTTAAGTACTTTTATTGAGGAGTCTTATAAGTTAATAGGCAGACACCAAATTAAGGCTGAGTCTATTCTAGAGAAGGTGGTTATTACGTCTGATAAAAAACAAGCAACAATTTTTGAAATTAAAGGATCAGTCGCTTCTCCTTATCAATTCATAACAACCGACAGCGTCAAAAATTTTTTAAGAGCGGCGCTATACCTTGACATGCCTATAGAGAACGATTCCATTGCTCCGGTAATAAATTATTTAAAAGACGACGTTAACCAAATTTTAAATACACTTACCTGGAATGACTGAAAACCCTTTAAGTCAAAAGATTGAATTCATAAAAGGGGTTGGTCCTAATAAAGCACTGGTTCTCCAAAAAGAGCTTGGTGTTAGGGTTTTACAAGACATGCTAAATTTTTTTCCATTTAGGTATGAGGACCGTTCTGAAATAAAAAAATTATCTCAAGTTAATGAAGACTCAAACGTAGCTCTTTATGAGGTACGGGTTGTTAGTAAGAAAAAAACCGGAAAGTTTAGAGGAAAGTCGCTAAAAGCNTCTGTTAAAGATTCATCGGGGTATGCAGAGTTAGTTTGGATGAAAGGTATTGAGTGGGTTGAGGATAAGATCATAATAGGGAAAAAATACCTCATATTTGGAAAAGCAAAAATAAGTAAACAAAAAGCTTCTTTCTTCCACCCTGAGTTTGGTGACAAAAACACAATGCCTATGGGTTTAAGGCCTGTTTATCCGTCTAATGAAAACCTTAAAAGAAAGTTTATTAACAACCGTTTTTTTAATAAAATAATAGGACAGGTTATTGCAAAAGCAAGACCACACATTAAAGAAAATTTACCACATAAAATTATTGCAGACTGTAAACTTTCCTCAAAAAGAAGCGCTGTGTTAAACATGCATCTCCCAGAAAGTTACGATCATGTAAAAGAAGCAAAAAAAAGACTAAAATTTGAAGAGCTTTTTTTTCTTCAACTNCAAATTCTTCAGTTAAAAGAGTCTAGAATATCATCCTTCCCTGGGTATGTATTCAACANAAACAAGCTCATAAATAAATTTTATAAAGAACACNTACCTTTTGAGCTTACTGGTGCACAAAAAAAAGTTTTGAGGGAATGTTATGAGAACATGTCCACAGGAAAGCAAATGAATAGGTTAGTTCAAGGTGATGTTGGAAGTGGAAAAACCATAGTCGCTTTTTTATGCATGTTGGCAGGAATTGATCATGGTTGTCAGGTAGCATTTATGGCTCCTACAGAAGTTTTAGCAGAACAACACTTTAACAGCATTAATAACAATGCAAAAAAAATANATGTTAATGTAAGGGTGTTAACAGGATCAACTAAAAGGAAAGAAAGGGGTGTTATATTAGGTGAACTTGCAAGTGGANCTGTAGATGTTTTAATAGGNACCCACGCCCTCATTGAAAAGTCAGTCGTCTTCAAGAAGTTGGGTTTGGTTATAATAGATGAGCAACATAAATTCGGCGTTGCGCAAAGAGCAAAACTATGGTCAAAAAAGAGCGACTACTATCCACATGTTTTAGTGATGACAGCAACACCAATTCCAAGAACTTTAGCATTAACCTTATACGGTGACTTAGATGTTTCTGTAATTGATGAACTTCCTCTGGGAAGAAAAAAAATAATCACCTCACACAGATTCGATAACTCAAGATTAAAGGTTTTTNGTTTTATAAAAGAAAAAATAAAAAAAGGGGAGCAGGTGTATATTGTTTACCCGTTAATTGAAGAGTCTGAAAAAAAAGACTATAAAGATCTTATGGATGGTTACGAAAGTTTAAAAAGATATTTCCCAAACACCCAAATAGGTGTTCTTCATGGTAGAATGAAGTCAGAAAACAAAGAATACGAAATGAAAAGGTTTGTTGAGGGAAAATCTAAAGTTTTGGTTTCTACCACAGTAATTGAAGTTGGTGTAGATGTTCCTAATGCATCTGTTATAATAATTGAAAGTGCAGAAAGGTTTGGACTCTCTCAACTCCACCAACTTAGGGGAAGGGTTGGTAGGGGCAATGCACAGTCTTACTGTGTCTTAATGACTAAATACACAATTTCAGGAGAGTCGAAAGAAAGAATGAAAGCAATGGTGAGCACAAATGATGGATTTAAAATTGCTAACGCAGACCTAAAGATGAGAGGTCCGGGAAATATGATGGGTACAAAGCAGAGTGGTCTTTTAGAATTACAATTTACAAACCTTGCCGAAGACCAAGATGTTGTTGTTATGTCAAGGGAAATAGCAAAACAAATTATTAAAGAGGACCCTAACTTATCGAAAAAAGAACACGAGTGCCTTAAGATACATTTAAAAGAGAACATAAAACAAAATATTAACTGGAGCAGGATAAGCTAATTGATGTTTTTTTAAGTGGTTTTTGATGTTTACTATAGTTTTTGAGTAAANAACACCTAATAGATTATTAATTTTTTATATATATTGTTGATGCGNGTTGGTTTGTGTAGGATTGAGATTTGAGGCTCTTTTTTTATTATTAACAAATGACTGGATTAATTGTTCCTTTACTACTAATTGCTTTCTGTGGTTATATAATATGGCGAGCTGGAGACACCTTTTTAGAAGGATCTAACTATATAGGAAGAAACCTTAAGGATGGTGTTAAAGGGGCGACAATAAATGCTGTTGCTAGTTCTATGCCTGAGCTTTTTATAGCTCTTTTCTTTTTGTTTTTCCTACAAGATATTTCTGGTTTTTCTGGAGGTGTTGGTACGTCTTTCGGAAGCGTTTTATTTAACTCTTTAATAATTCCTTCTGCTGCAATAATTGGAGTCTTATCTAAATCTAGAAAAAACAGCGTTGAAATATCNAAAAAAATTATAATAAGAGATGGCTTTTGGTTACTACTAGTAGAGGTTGTCCTAATATATTTTATTCAACAAGGTCAAATAACTTGGTTTGAAAGNGTTATACTATTATTGATATATGTGTTATATGTCTTTTATTTATTTAAGACCATGAGAGGAGGGCATCAGATAGATTACGAAGAGCCTTTTACTGAAAAGGACAAAGTTTCCATACTTTCTGCTTTTATTGTTTTTGATTTAAAGATGATNTTGATTGGAAATAAGAAGCTAAATAGCAAGAGAGCTTGGTTTGTGTTTGTTACATCCTCATTAGTTATCGGTTTTGTTTGTTACTTTCTAGTTCTTGCTTGTGAGTGGTTAGGAAGTGAAACTTATACTGTTCCGTTTCTAGGNGATTTTAGCGGTTTAAATATTCCAATACTTTTTATAGCCATAATCTTTGCGGCAATAGGAAGCAGTTTTCCTGANACAATTATTTCCTATAAGGATGCTCAAAACGGCAATTATGATGATGCTATTTCAAATGCTTATGGTAGTAATATATTTAATTTGTGTGTTGCTCTTGGGCTTCCTTTATTATTCTTCACGGTGATATATGGACCCATAGTTTTAGACGAAAACATCATAGGCTTAATAACCAATTTGTCTTTATGGTTTGTTGGTTTAACNCTTCTCTCAATAATTTTTTACACCAGAAAGGGTGGGGTTAAGAGGTGGCATGCTTATACTATGATTTCATCATATTTTATTTTTGTTTTTTACATTTTATTTAAAGCGTATATTAATTAAAAACTCACACCGGGGTTTTTTTATAATATTATAGTGAAAAAGCTAAAACCTTATTTGAAGATAAGATTGGTAAATATTATATTTATANAGGTTCTTATGAGAAAATAAGATAAGACAATAACCAAAGAAACCATAAATTATGCAAAAACTATCTATACTTTTTATAATAATATCAATAACATTTTCGTGTCAAACGACCGTTCCTTATGACCAAGAAACCGCAGACGTAATTAACACATTTTATGGAGATGCTCTTGGTGACAGGGAGAGTTACGAACTCTTAAGAAGTTTATCAAAAGATGTAGGTCAAAGACTTAGTGGTTCTGAGGGAGCTAAGAAGGCTGTCTTGTGGTCAAAAGAGGTGATGGAAAATTATGGGTTTGATTCTGTTTTTCTACAAGAAGTTATGGTGCCTCACTGGGAAAGGGGTGATTATGAGGAATGTTTTTACTATGAAAATGGAGAGAAGGTAAACCTTTCAATTCTTGGTGCAGGTGGAACAGTGTCAACACCGATAGAGGGTGTTACAGCAGAGGTGGTTGANGTGAAGTCTTTAGATGAGGTTGATATGTTAGGAAGAGAGGGTGTTGAAGGAAAAATAGTTTTCTATAACAAGGCGTTTAACCAAAGGTATATTAATATAGGCGCCTCTTATGGTGAAACTGGTTTTCAGAGAAGGTTAGGAGCCATAAAAGCAAGTGAATACGGTGCTATAGCATCTGTTTTTAGATCTTTATCTTCTGGTAGTGATGACTTCCCTCACACAGGTGGAATGTCATATAAAGAGGGAGTGGATAGCATAGCTCATGGTGGACTTGGTGTAATCTCATCTATTAAACTTTCAGAGAAAATAAAAAAAGATCCAAGCACAAAGCTGACAGTAAGGTTGTCTGGAAAGTGGTTTCCTGACGCTTTATCACACAATGTAATNGGTGAAATTAAAGGTTCAGAAAACCCAGAAAAAATAATTTTAGTTGGTGGACATCTTGATTCTTGGGATGTGAGCGAGGGTGCCCACGACGACGGTGCTGGTTGTGTTCACTCAATAGGTGCTTTGAGGTTATTTCAAAAACAAGGAATAAGGCCAAAAAANACGCTAAGGGCTGTGATGTTTATGAACGAAGAAAATGGTTTAAGAGGNGGTACTCAATACGCTGAAAATGCTATCAAATACAATGAAAATCATATCGTTGCAATTGAAAGTGACGCAAGTGCTTATGTTCCTAGGGGATTTGGTTTTTCTGGTTCAGACGCTCAGTTAGAAAAGATACAAGGTTGGTTAAAGTATTTTGATCAAAAGGTGATATCATACTTCTCTAAAGGAGGGGGGGGTGCTGACATTGGCCCACTGCATAGAAGAACAGGAACTCCTATGTTTGGNTTAAGTATAGATGGACAAAAATATTTTGAAATCCACCACACAGAAAAAGATGTTTTTGAGGCTATTCACCCAAGAGAAATGGAGTTGGGTACTGCTTCAATGGCCTCCTTGGTTTACCTTATAGACAAGTATGGTTTATAGGCTAATTTTTATTTGTTTTTTCTTATCCATAATAACCCCAACAAAAGTAAAGTCACACGCTGTTTATGTTAGTGTCTGTAACGTNTTTCCGTCTGATGGGAGTTATGTGTTCTCATTCCGAATTTTTAAAGANGACATCTTTGATGCTTTAGGGTTTGTGGGGTCGTCAAAGAACATTAAAAATGAAGATGAAATTATTTTCACAGATTACATTAAAAAAAACTTCTTTGTTAGGGTTGATGATGTTGATTTAAGTTTTAATGTGAAGCGTTTTGTTTTTGAGGGAAGTGATTACACAGAAACTTTAAATGTTGTCTTAGAGTCTAATAAAACACAAACAGAAAAGGTTTTGTTTATCAAAAACACAATTTTATTTGATAAAATTGATGGCCAAATGAATATAGTTAGTGTAAAAAAACCTGAGGGAAGAAAAACACTAACCTTTAAAAAAACCCCTGAAGAAAGGTGGGAAAAAGTAATATAATATTAGTTGGTTCTTCAAACCCAACAAAAACAAACTCGGTTAAACAAGCNTTTNATCTTGTTTACCCTGAGTTAGAATTCAAGGTGGTTGGAAAAGACGTAAGCTCTGGTGTTTCTGATCAACCAATGGGTGAAAAAGAAACATTTTTAGGTGCAAAAAACAGAGTTACAGGCCTGCTAAAAGATAAAGCTGAGTATTATGTTGGTATAGAGGGTGGTTGTTGTTTTGTAAATAAAAAATTATATGCTTTTGCTTGGGTGATAACTCGTGATAGGAAAAAGGTTGGTTGTGGCAAAACCTCTCTTTTTCAACTTCCAAAAAAAATACAAAATTTAGTTGAGAGAGGTGTTGAGTTGGGTGAGGCTGATGATGTGGTTTTTGGGAGAAAAAACTCTAAACGTAAAGATGGNGCTGTTGGTATTCTTACGGGNGGGTTGATAGATAGAACCTCTTACTATAAAGAAGCTGTTGTTATGTCGCTCATTCCTTTTATTAACAAGGAACTTAGTTTTTAATTAAAGAAAACACTAATTAAATCCTCTTCTGTTTTGGTTTTCTCACTATAAAAAAAATATTTATTTCTAGTTACCGTGTGTTCAACTACCAAAATAATATTTCTTAAGGTGTTGTTTGGTAGTGATTTAATATTATATGTTTTTTTTAAAAAATCATTAGTGCCTTTGAGGGTATAAACAATGTAGTTTATACCTTCAGAGTAGTAATAGCGATAGTCCTCAACTTCTTTTATTTGAACAATGTTTTTGGGTTGGTTTTTTATTTTATTACCCGTGTACCCAACTTTCTCCTTTTTAAGTAATGGTTTTATGAGTATTTGGTTTGATAGACGAACTTTAGCTTTTGTCAATATTTCAGGTTTAGGCGCTAACAAGAAGGATGTTGAGGGTTCCTCTGTTGACTTAAACATGTTTTTAATATAAACGTCCAAGCTATCAATGTGTATTTCCAAAAATGAGCTTGGGTTTACTGCTGTTTTGTTGACCTCATAAAAAATAAGGTTTTGGTTTTTTTGATTATAAAAAATTGCATTTTCAATTTCTCTTTCGTTAAAGTATCCAATCAAGCTTGTGGTGACATCTTTACTAACATAGAGATTAATAGAGTCAATGTAATGAATAACATCTAGCCTTTTTGATGTTAGTCTGTTGTGAACCTCGTTTAGTGTTTTNTTTAGTGAGGAGTTGTTTTTAAGGGTATAAAGGAGTATTGACTTTTTAAATATATCTTTCTTTTGTAAAGCAAAAGCTNTGTTGGAACTATTTTCGTGACCTAAAAAGAAGGTTAATAGCAAGATTTTATAAGTTAGCTTCATGTTCATAAACAAACTTAATTATTCCTGATTTATTTTAATAATAACAATTTTTATATAATTATTATTATTAGGTTTAAGTGTTTATAAAATACAATAATGCTTGATAAACTTAAAGAGATTGAAAATAGATTTTTAGAGGTAGAGAAGGACCTTTCTAACCCTGAGGTTACNAAAGATATGAAAAAATACACATCCTTAAATAAGGAGTATAAATCTCTTGGAAAAATTGTAAAAAAATACATTGAATATAAANGTATTCTTAATGGTTTGGATGATGCGAGGAAGGTTTTAAATGAAGAAAAGGATGAGGAGTTTAAGGAAATGGCAAAAGCAGAATTAGATGGTTTGGGTGAAAAGAAGGTTTTAGTAGAAGAGGAGATTAAGGTTTTATTAATACCAAAGGACCCTGATGATGAAAAGAGTGTTATTTTGGAAATTAGGGCTGGAACAGGTGGAGATGANGCTGCAATATTTGCAGGAGACCTTTTAAGGATGTATCAGTTATATTCTGAAAAAAACGGTTGGGTTTTGGGTTTAATAAGTTCAAGCGGAGGAACCTCTGGTGGGTTTAAAGAAATTGTATGCTCTGTAGANGGAGAAGATGTGTATGGTAAATTAAAGTTTGAGGCGGGAACACACAGGGTACAAAGGGTGCCAGAGACAGAAACACAAGGGAGGGTTCACACTTCAGCTGCAACTGTTGCTGTGTTGCCAGAGGCTGAGGATGTAGAGCTTGAAATAAACACAGCAGACATAAGAAAAGACACTTTTAGNGCTTCTGGNGCTGGTGGACAACATGTCAACAAAACAGAATCAGCTGTAAGATTAACACACGAACCAACAGGGGTTGTTGTTGAGTGTCAAGACGGTAGATCTCAACATGCAAACTACGACAAAGCTATGAAAGTTTTAAGGTCTAAGCTTTATGATCTTGAGGTTAAGAAACAAAACGAAGAACTGGCGGGTAAGAGAAAAAGTATGGTAGGGTCAGGTGATAGGTCTGATAAGATNAGGACCTACAACTACCCACAAGGGAGGGTGACTGACCATAGAATAGGGTTTACGTCCCATAACCTACCCGAGGTAATGTCAGGTGGCTTGTTTACTTTCACGGAAAATTTAAGAATAGCTGAGAATGCTGAAAGAATGAAGGTTGGTGGGGATGGTTAGTCAAAAAGAAGTAACACTAAAACCTTACCCGCGGGGTTTTCATTTGATAACAGAAGCGGTTGTAAGGCAGCTGCCTAAACTAACAGGTGTTGTAAATGTCTTTATCAAACACACCTCAGCAAGCCTTACAATAAACGAAAACGCAGACCCTACGGTTAGAGAAGATTTTGAAACACATTTTAACAAACTTGTGTCAGAAAAAGAAACACATTATAAACACACCTTTGAGGGCCCTGATGACATGACCTCACACATTAAATCAAGTATTTTAGGGAGTTCTGTTTCTTTTCCAATAAAAGAAGGGGTTCCTTTGTTAGGAGTGTGGCAAGGAATATATTTGTGTGANCACCGTAACGGTGGAAAAGTAAGAAAAATTATAATTACATCATATGGGGAGGTTAGTTAGTTTATTTGTTTTGTTATTTGTTTTTGGTTGTACGTCAAACGACAAGGCGGCTATCGACTACTATGTTTTAAACAAACCTTTATATGATTATGATGTTGAGGAAAAAATCAAAGACCTTAACATAACNCTTCCTGTGCCAGGGGAGCCTATTGCAAATTATGTTCCGACGGTTAGGTTTTCAGAGACAAAAAACACCATGTTGGTGTATGTTTCTGGTACTGGTCCAAGAAAAGAAAATGGGGGATATATTACCGGACGTCTCGGTGAAGACATGACCATTGAGGAGGGTTATGAGGCGGCAAGATTAACGGGGATAAACATATTAGCTTCTATTAAAAAAGAAATAGGAGACCTAAATAAAATCAAGAGGTTTGTTAAAGTTATAGGAATGGTTAATTCTACGTCAGATTTTTATCAACAACCCGCTGTTGTTAATGGGTTCTCTGATTTTATTGTTGAAGTTTTTGGTGATAGAGGGAAACACGCACGGTCTGCTGTTGGTATGGTTTCTCTTCCGAGTAACATTGCTGTTGAGGTAGAGGTTGTTGTTGAGGTTATAAGGTAAGGTTTTCAAAAACACCNCAAACACCTTGCCCACCACCAACACAAGCTGTAACCATACCATACTTCTGTTTTCTTTTTTTCATCTCATTAAATAGGCTGATTGAAAGCTTTGCTCCGGTCATTCCTAACGGGTGACCTAAAGCTATAGCGCCCCCGTTAACATTAACTATATCNTGGTTTAGATTAAGGTCTTTTATTACAGCTAGAGCTTGTGCTGAAAAAGCTTCGTTTAACTCTATTTGTTCAATGTCTTTTATTTTTAAACCTGCTTTTTTTAATGCTATTGGTATTGCTTTCGCTGGACCAATACCCATAATGTTGGGCTCAACACCTGTTGCAACATATGAGACGAGCCTGGCAATGGGTTTGCTTTTTATTTTTTTCATAAACCTTTCAGATGCAACAACAACAAAAGCGGCGCCGTCTGACATTTGGGAAGAGTTGCCCGCCGTAACCTGCCCACCAAATTTAAANACAGGATTAAGTTTAGATAAANCCTCAAGGGTTGTGTCTTCTCTGGGACCTTCGTCTGTATCAAAAAAGTTTTTTTGTTTTAGCCTTACGTTGTTTGTTATTTTTGTTTCCTCTACTTCTATGGGAATAATTTCGTCTTTGAATCTTCCNTTTTTAAGTGCTTCAATAGCTTTTTTATGGGAGTTAAGTGAGAAAAGGTCTGATTCTTCCCTTGTAATATTATATTTTTTAGCAAGTTTTTCAGCGGTTAGCCCCATGTTAAGGTAGTAGTCTGGAGATGTTTTTGACAAGTTATAATTCGGTGAGGTTTTGTAACCTAAAAANGGAACCATACTCATTGACTCGGTCCCGCCAGCAATAATACAGTCTGCGTAACCAGACTGAACCTTAGAAAAAGCTAGATGAATAGCCTCAAGGCCTGATCCACAATATCTGTTTACAACAAAGCCTGGTACCTCTTTTGGTAATGAGAGTAGAGAAATGTATCTACCCATTTGCATTCCTTGCTCTGCCTCAGGAACAGCGTTCCCAACTATAAGNTCTTCAACCATGTCCCCTTTTAGTCCNGGTGTNGTCTCAACTAATTTCTTTATAACCTGTGATGCTAAATCGTCAGGCCTTGTAAACCTAAAACATCCTTTTTTCGCTTTTCCTATAGGGCTCCTTAGTCCTGATATGATATACGTTTCTCTCATCTAGTTTCTTAATGTGGTTTTGTTTTTAATAAAATATTCAACCCTTTCTATTGTTTTTGTTTCTGAACAAAGCTCCATATAAATCTCTTTTTCTAATTTTAAAAAATAAGACTCGTCAACTTTTGTTCGTTCACTTACCTCTCCACCACAGAGAAGAAAAGAATACTTATCGGAAACGTGTTTGTCGTAATCACTTAAAAAGCCAGACTCTTTAAGGTTTTCTGTTTGGGTATACAGAACAGCAAGGCTTTGTGAACCCCTTGCTATGAGTTTGGTGTTTTTTGAATCTGAAACAAACCCTTTTTTGTTTAATTGTTTTATTTTGTTTTTAGCTTCTGAAATTGTCTTTTTTGGGTTAAACACTAAACTCTCCCTTAGGTCTAAGAGACCATTTCTTTTTGCTGTCTGAGCTGATGAAGATACTTTTTTGAACGTAAAGTTTTCTTGCAAGAAGGAAAGTCTGTTGTTTTCGGGGTCCCCTGGGGTTATTNCTTGGTCTANTTTTTTTAATAGTTCGTTGGTGACGCCTCCGATAGGTATCAAACCAAAACCTAACTCTACAACACCTAAATAAGACTCGGTATAACACGACCTTTTATTTGNATACATGGCTAATCCTAGGTTTGGTCCCNAAACAAATCCAGAAAGTAGACACACTGTTGGAATTGAAGATGATTTTATCTTAGAGTTTAATTTCTGGACGAGTCTTATTGTTTCTTCAATTTTTTTCGTTTCTTTATTTACAATGTCATGAAGGTGTTCTCCTAAGAATACATTGAACGGGTTTTTGTTATTATTTAGCTTGAGAACAAGACCAGAAAAGTTTCTTTCGGCATACCTTATTGCTTTTAAAACTTCTTCTGTGGTTTTTTTTGTGGTAATNTTTTCTTTTATCTCAAGAAGAGCTGTTTCGTCTTGAATGTCTGATAGGTTGGTGTTTTTGGTGTTTATTATAGTCTTTTTTCTAACACTATTTAATTTTATTAGTTGGGGTTCATTTGTTTCTAATGATGTTTTTTTTGTCTTTAAATCGTAACACGTTTTCTTGTTTTTTTCAAGCTCATAAAAGCGTGGGTTGTCTTTTTTTATAAGTTCCTNTACCCATTCACCAATTTCGTATTTTTCTTTTTTCATCAGTTTANAAACCTTTTTTATTCCTATGTTTTGCCATAAGGAAAAGGGGCCTATTTTCCANCCGAAGCCGTGTCTTAATGTTTTATCTACTTTATAAATTTCTTTACTAATTTCTGGAATTATTAAGGAGCAATAACTAAACAATTCAAAGAAAATTTTTTTNTAAAACTCTCCATGTTTGTTGTTAATGCCTAATAGTTTTTCTGAAGGAAATCCTTCGTAAGGGTTTTTGTTTTTTGTTTTTTTTGTTCTAAAAAAAGATAGTTTTTTAATTTCAATTTCCATAAAAACTTTCTTGCCNCTTTTTTCTAATTTTTTTTGGTAAAAACCTTTTTTTGTTTTGTCACCCCAAAATTTCATTTCATACATTTTTTGAATTTGTTGAGGGAAAGAAAAGGTTTCTTTAGATTTTTTATCTTTTATGTTTTTAATAAAATCCTTATTTATATTATACAGTGTGTCTAACCCTATTATGTCGATCGTTCTGTATGTTCCTGATTTGGGTCTTCCTATAATATTACCTGTAAGGTAATCTGTCTCTGAAACAGAAAGGTTGAGTTTTAATGAATTATGTACACAGCTCATTAAAGAAAATATACCTACTCTGTTTCCTATAAATCCCGGGGTGTCTTCACACCTAACNACCTCTTTTCCAAGTATTTTTTCTGAGTATTTAATAAAAAAATAAATCAAATCTTTTCTNGTCTTTTTGTTAGGTATTATTTCTATAAGTCTTAATTGTCTTGGAGGATTAAAAAAATGTGTTCCTAAAAACATTTCTTTAAACTTTTTACTCCTTCCTTGGCAAAGTTTATTAATAGAAATACCGGATGTGTTTGTGCTAACTATTGATTTTTTTGATCTGTTTTTTTCTATAACATCAAAAACTTTTTTTTTAATATTTAGGTTTTCTGAAACAACTTCTATAACCCAATCGCATTCTTTTATTTTGTAAATATCATCTTCTATGTTTCCTGTTTCTATGTTGTGATCTTNCTTTNTGTCTAAAAGAGGCTCTGGTCTTGATTTTANTGTTTTGTTAAGGTTTTGATTAACAATTTCGTTTCTATCCTTTTTATTTCCCGGTATATCAAATAAAGAAACAGACAAACCTACATCTGATAAGTAACACGCTATTCTCGAACCCATAATACCAGACCCTATAACACCTACTTTTTTTATATTGTATTTTCTCATTTATATATAACAAGAATAAAAAAAAAATCTAAGATGTTCAGATATTTGTAGATTTATTAAATGCACTTTAGTNATTATTATATATATGTTATTTATTTATTCTTACTTATAATTTTTATTATTAAAATGTTTATATGTTAATAAGTTTTATAAACAAACACTCAACATTATATAAACTTATAAAACACTGATAATGAAGACTATACATTATTTTTAAATTATATTTAAAAATNTTTGTAGATATCTTTGTGTTAGTTAAATATGTATTGTTTAATGTTTAGTTACTTTTCTTCCGATTCTAATTTTTCAAACAAAAAATCAACACTTTTATTAACATCAAAAACCAAGTCTTCTATGACCCAGTTTGATCTTATTTCAATCTCTTTTTCAAAATATATAATTTCTTCACTTGTATTGTTTGATAATATAGAACGGTAGTCCCACTTGTTGTTTATATTATCATCAAAAATAACCCTCAAATAATATTTACCAGGGGGAATATTTTGAAATAAGATGTTCGAACCACTACCTTTATTCTTGTACTTTTTCTTTAAATCTAAAGTGACAAGCTCAACTTTCATGTTTTTTCTTTCTAAGCTATCTGAAACATAACCATTTAACTCACCAAAAAAGTCAGAGCCTTTGAATGTGAATTTTTGTGATATTTTTTTTAAAGTATCATTTTCAATAGAAACAATACTTCCNTTTTCTATACTTAGTGTTAAGGTGTTTGTGTTTATTTTATCATAATAACCAATTAATAAATTAAGNAACGAATCATTAGATTCTTTTTCTTGATATAATTTTTTGTGATTTTCCACGAAATNAGAAACACTATTTTTATTTATTTTAAATAAACCTTTAAAATTATTTTTGTNTTTATANCCTACTTTATAAAAAACAGAATCAGGAATCTTAATCGTATCTAATAACAGTTTGTAATTTAAGTTTTCAATGTTAGTAGGCTTGCTAAGTTCTAAATCGTAAAAAATAGTATCTTCAAGCTCAAATTTTAAATTGCTATTAAAAAGGGATGTAAATTCTATTTTTAAACCTGTATCCTTCCCAAAGGAAATAAACAAAGAATCTGACGTTAACCCCGCACTTTCATCATATGCTTTTATAATAGCAAAAACAGAGTCTTTAACGTTTACATTTTTGTAAACAAGAATNTTTTTGTTATCGTTTAAACTATAGTCTAGTTCCGTGTTGCTAATGATATCAACATCTATTATTTTTTTTGAATACACTAGCTCATATACGTTTCCTCTATTTCTTTTTCTTAACAGTTTTAGTTTTGATAAGTCCTCAGTATATAGGTTTACTAAAATGTTTTTGTTTTTGTTTTTTACACTAATTGGTGATTCAATAAAGCCAAAAGCTTCGCCTTTATATTCCGCTAAAAAGTTTTTGTTTTCATCTTTAAATGCATATANCTTATATAGACCAGGCTTTACGTTGTCCACTTTAAACAANCCACTCTTATCACTAAAAGTAAAATATGTTGGTTTTTTTGTAAATAAATCAAAAGAATCTTTTTCATTATAAAGCCCAACGACAGCGTTTTCAACCCTTTTGTTATCTATAGGAGAAAAGACTGTTCCTGAAACAGATGATGAATCAATATAATTACCTGTAGAAAACACAATTTTTGAATTTGATAGTTCATTTCCTTCAGTAACATCTTTTATCCCACCAGCAAAACTAATTATATAGGTAGTGTTTTCTGTAAACGAAGAATCNAAAGACACATATACTTCATTTTTTTTATACTTAACCTCTTGGTTCCCTGTGTAGTAAGGTGATATAATCAAACTTTCTCTCAACTTTGANGCATCGACAGGTTCATCAAATGCAAAGAAAAAATTTCTTGTATTTGAGTTNANACTGTTGTTTAGAGGAAGAGATTGTATTATAATAGGAGGTATTGTGTCTTTGTATCCACCCGTTAGGGGGCTCATTTGAGCACAACCAATGCTTAATAAAACGAGAGCAGTTATTGCAAAGTGTTTCATTTTTTTAATATATAAATAATACTTGAAGGATTTCCCCTAATAAGTGATAATATGTTTGAGATCAAACCAATTACCAAACCCTTAATTATTGGAAATATGTTTTTTTTCTTTTTCTCACTTAGTATAGACACATAAAAAGCATCTAATAATAGTGGTTTTGTTCCCACCAACCGTAATCCAACTTTTTGTGATAAAAACATAAAAGATTCCTTGTTAAAATGATATAAGTGCCTAGGAACATCATAACCTGCCCACATATTATTATAGTAAATGTTATCGTATGAATCATAGTTNGGCAAAGCGACTAACATTGTTCCGTTGCTTTTTANTTTTCCTTTTAGTTTGTTCATTACACNNACCGGGTTTTCGGTGTGCTCAAGCACATGCCATAAAGTTATACAATCAAACATCTTGTTTTTAAATGTCCCCATGGAGCTGCTTATCCTTTCGTCGTTCGTTTTGTTTATAGGTTCGTAACCACTCGTTTTATAACCCCTTTTGCACGTGTACCTTAAAAAAGCACCAGAACCACAACCATAATCCAAAACAGATCTAGCCTTAAGTTTTTTTAAAATTATTGTCTTATAATAATTATTAAAATGTTGAGAAAAACCGTATATAAATGAAAAAAGAGACTTTTTCTTTTGGTATGAGTCATAATTATCCTTGTAATACTTATATAAGTCTTTGGGAACAGGNTTNGTAGAAATGGTTTTACAACTTAAGCACAACATAAGGTCATATGTGGANGACTCATCAAAGGGGTCCTTAATGTTTACTTTTTTATAAAAGTTTCTTTTATTACAAACACCACATCTTTTTTTTGTCATTTTTTCATGTGAACCATTAATATAGAGACGTCTGAGGGTGAAACNCCACTAATCCTTGAAGCCTGTCCTATTGATAATGGCTTTAGGGCTGAAAGTTTTTCTACAGCTTCTGCAGATAGAGATTTAATGCTTTTATAATTATAGTTTTTTGGGATTTTACTGTTTTCTAGCCTTTTTATTTTTTCAACAGTTTCCATCTCTTTTTGTATATAACTCTCGTATTTGGTGTTAATTTCAACCTGCTCTGTTTCAAGTCTGTTTTTTGGATAGTTTTTCTTAACCTGATTGAAGTCACTCAGGTGAATATTAGGTCTTTTAATTAGGTCTTGAACAATTTTTGATTCACTTATCGGTGATGACTTTCTTTTTTTAAGTAAGGGNTTAATATCTTTGGGTTTGATTTTTATTTTTTTAACCGCTTCGGTTATTTTGTTAATTGTTTCTTTCTTTTTTAAAACCATTTCAAGCCTTTTTTTAGAGGCTAAACCCACTTCGTAACCAATTTCTGTTAGTCTAAGNTCAGCGTTGTCTTGCCTCAATAATATTCTGTGCTCTGCACGTGAGGTAAACATTCTATANGGCTCCTCTGTACCTTTATTTATTAGATCATCAATTAGGACACCTATATACGCCTCCGACCTACCGAGCACAAAGTCTTCTTTGTTGTTTATTTTGTTATGTGCATTAATACCAGCTATTAAACCCTGACACGCAGCTTCTTCATATCCGGTTGTTCCGTTAATTTGTCCTGCAAAATAAAGACTCTTTATGGGTTTTGTTTCAAGTGTTGGGAAAAGTTGAGTTGGAGGAAAGAAATCATACTCAATAGCATATCCAGGACGAAACATTTTTACTTTCTCAAAGCCAACAATAGATCTTAAGGCTTTTAACTGTACNTCTTCAGGCAAAGAGGTTGAAAACCCATTTACATAAACCTCAACCGTATTCCATCCNTCTGGTTCTACAAATATCTGGTGTCGCTCTTTGTCTTTAAACCTTGTTATTTTATCTTCAATAGAAGGGCAGTACCTTGGCCCAACTGATTTAATTCTACCATTGAACATTGGGGACCTATCAAACCCTTCCTCCAAGAAAGAGTGTGTTTTNTGGTTTGTGTACGTAATATGACAATCGAGTTGTTTTTTAAGTTTTTTGTTTTTTAAAAATGAGAAAAACCCATGGTTTTTGTCTCCAGGNTGTATTTCCATTTTTTTATAGTTTAAAGAACGCCCGTCTACACGAGGTGGTGTGCCTGTTTTCATTCTTCCTGACNTAAACCCCAAAACCTCTAACTGTTCGGTTATACCTTTNGAAGCTTTTTCCCCACTCCTACCTCCACCAAAATTCTTTTCACCNACATGAATTAAACCATTTAGGAAGGTTCCNTTGGTTAAAACAACAGATTTTGCTTTAATTTCCACCCCGAGAGCCGTCTTAACACCAACAACGGTGTCTTTTTTTACAATAAGTTGCGTCACCATCTCTTGCCAAAAATCTACGTTTTTGTTTTTCTCTAGTATTAAACGCCACTCTTCCGCAAACTTAACCCTATCACTTTGTGCTCTTGGTGACCACATAGCNGGTCCCTTTGATCTATTCAACATTCTAAACTGAACCATTGTTTTATCTGTAACAACACCAGTATAACCACCCAAAGCATCAATTTCTCTAACTATCTGACCTTTAGCAACCCCACCAATCGCTGGATTACAAGACATTTGTCCTATAGTNCCCATGTTCATTGTTGCCAACAAAACCTTCGAGCCCATATTAGCTGCAGCAACAGCAGCTTCGCAACCCGCGTGTCCNGCACCAACAACTATTATATCGTATTTATCAAACATAATTGAAGTGTTCCACGTGGAACGTTATAGTTTATTGTACAAAGAAACATATTTATTTTCTAACACCCTCATCCTTTTTTTCTCTTTTTCTGTTTTGTCTTTATACCCTATCAAATGAAGCAGTCCGTGTAAAATAACCCTTGTGGATTCTTCTAAAAAAGTGTCTTTATATTTTTTTGCATTATCTTTTACTCGATCAACACTTATATACAAGTCTCCTTCAATGTGGTTTTTTTCTTCTGAAAAGTCAAAAGTTATTATATCAGTTAGAAAGTTGTGTTTAAGGTGTTTTTTATTGATTTCTAGTAGGTNTTTATCAGAACAAAAAACACAGTTTATGTAACCCAAATTAACTTTTTCGTATTTACAAACCTTTTTTAGTAATAACCGTAATTTTTTTCTATTCTTTATTTTGAATGTTTTTTCCTCTGAAAAAAAATTAACAAGATGCATTCTAAAGTTTAAATAACATGTCAACAACACGGCCACCATTCTTAAACTTTGCTTTGTCAGCTAGGTTTTTAATAAGAAAGATACCCCTTCCTTTAACTTTATTTATGTTTTCTGGACTTGTTGGATCTGGAAGGCTACTAAAATCAAAACCAGCACCCTCATCTTCAATAACAAACCTTACACTTTTTTTGTTTTTACGAAGCTGAATTTTTACNTTTTTATTCTTATCTTCTTTGTTTCCATGTACAATGGCGTTATTTACAGCTTCTGTCACTGACACAAGAACATTGCCGTAAACATTTTCCGTAATTTTTATCTTATCTCCCGCGTTTTCAATAAAACTCTCAACTATAGAAACATTCTCTCTTAAGGACGGTATTTTNACTATCATTTTTTGTTATCGTATAAAAAAACCACAATTTTTATATCTAATTAATTAGTCTTATNTATACGTATATTGATAGTTGTGGGTTATTAAGTATTGGATGAAAAACTTTAATTACTTGCTGTAGCTGTACCCAGAGCAGTTGTTGCACATCTAAATCCAATTGTAGCGGCAGATGAGTCTTGTTCTAAAAANCTTCTTGTTCCTGGTGAAAGCCACATCGCACCATCAGCCCAAGATCCACCCTTATAAACTCTAGAGGAGTTACTTACCATTGAGTTAAAGTTTTCATAATCATAATCTTCTTCTTCATCAAGGAAGTCACTTTTTCTTATTGGGTTTAAATCTTCCATATCCTGAAAGTTTAACGGTCTGTATATATCAAACNCCCATTCATTAACATTTCCAGCCATATTATATAAACCAAAATCGTTTGGTGCGTATTCATAAATTGAGGTTGTTACGAAGCCAGCGTCATTGAGTGCACCCGCAATTCCTGCGTAATCACCCCTACCTCTTTTAAAGTTAGCTTGGAATTTACCAAGATCACCACGCTTAGAACTTCTTATTGTTCTTCCATCCCAAGGGTATAACCTTCTTTGAGTTTGGTTTTCATCTAACCATTGATCACCAATCTGTCCATAAGCAGCATATTCCCACTCTGCTTCAGTTGGAAGTCTAAATTCTGGAAGATATATACCAGATTCAACTGGTGGAATATCCCCGTCTATATAATCTTCGCCATAATACTCCATAGCCTTTTGTTTATTAACAGCTTCTGTTCTCCACCTACAATAGTCAACAGCTTGGTCCCAACTAACACCCACCACCGGATAATATCTAAAACCTGGGTANCTTAAATAATTACTTACATAAGGTGTGTTATAAGCCAATTCTTTTTCCCAAACAGTAGTGTCAGGTAAAGCACTTTGAAAGAAAGCTTCACTTGAATCTCTTCTGATATAATGTAAGTACTCAAGCCAGTGTATGTTAGCAATCTCTGTTTGATCTAGATAAAAAGATTGAACCGTTACCGTTCTTTCTACATTATCGTGTGTGTAAAACACATCTTCTTCATAAGTTCCCAACACAGCCCTTCCTCCTTGAACAAATACTTGATTAGGTCCAGGTGTTTGTCCACCAAAACCAGCAACAACAAAACCCTCTTCATCCTCTTCTGCAAAAGCATCTGAAAAATAATCAAGGTTTGTGGTAGTACTCGTAGACCCAGGGTTTCTAGCTGATGGATTAGAATTTCCAAACGGTAAGATAGAACAACCTTGAATAAAAGTACTTATTACAACTAAATACAAAAAATAAGATATTCTCATTTTTATCTAANTTTTAAGCAAAAATACAAAAAATTAACTTCTTGGTTACAATTAACAATTAAAGTAAAAATTTATTGTTATTAAACCTTTATTTTTTTAAGCAAATTAAGTGTTTTTTCTAAATTTAAATAACCAAAAACACTTATAATTAGTTGATTGTTTTTTTCANCAATAGCGTATTTATAACTCTCNTTATTAAAAAGTTTAAGCAACAANCCAAANGTGTTGTTCTTTTCTTTTTCAGACTTGCTTTTAAAAAACACAAGTTTGAGCACATCTTTCTTGATGGTTATTTTATCAACATTGAGGTTAGCCCCCAACCTTTTTATCTTCATACACTTTATTAACCCCCTTACTTCTAATGGTAATGGTCCAAACCGATCTCTTAGGTTACTTTTAATTTGCTTGAAAGACCCTTTTTTAGACATCTCCTCTACAAAACCATATACCCTTAATCTTTCCTCTGAATTTTGAATATATGTTTTAGGGATGATGGCTTTTTCATAAGGGTCAACTAAACAATTAATTGTGGTTCTTAGTTTTTTAATCTCACTCCTCTTAAAGGAGGTGTTTTTTTGTTCAACATCACTTAAAGCCTCATCTAAAATTTTGTTATATGTTTCAAAACCTAACTCATTTATAAAACCACTTTGTTCACCACCAAGTAAGTTTCCTGCGCCCCTTATGTCTAGATCTTTTAGTGCTATATTTAACCCATCACCCAACCCAGAAAACTCCTCTAAAACCACAAGTCTTTTTTTCGCATCACTAGTTAAACTTGATATTTTAGGAGACAAAAGGTAACAAAAAGCTTTTTTATTAGACCGACCAACCCTTCCTCTCATTTGGTGTAGATCCGACAAACCAAACATATGTGCTTGGTTTATAATTATAGTATTGGCGTTAGGAATATCTAGACCAGATTCTATAATATTTGTAGAAACTAAAACATCATAGTGGCCATCTATAAACTTAAGCATAGTTCTTTCCAGTTTNTCTCCTTGTTGTTGTCCGTGAGCAACAGCTATGTTAGCATCAGGCACAAGCTTATTAATTAAACTAGCTACCTCGTAAATGTTTTCTACCCTATTGTGAACAAAAAACACCTGACCAAANCTCATAAGTTCNTTTTTTATAATATCTCTAACCATATCCTCATTAAAAGGTGATAACTCAGTGTGCACAGATTGTCTGTTTTTAGGTGCTGTCTTAATGATACTTATATCTCTTACACCAATTAAAGAAAAATGTAAAGTTCTTGGTATAGGTGTTGCTGTTAGNGTTAGACAATCTAGATTGTTTTTCTTCTTTTTAATCTTCTCTTTTAACGCAACACCAAACTTTTGCTCTTCATCAATTATTAACAAACCCAAATCTTTAAACACAAACTTATCATTAAGNGCGGTGTGGGTTCCAATTAAAATATCAACCCCTCCGCTTTTAATTTTTTTTANAACACCACTCTTNTCTTTATTGGTTCTGAATCTAGAAACATAATCTATTTCGACAGGAAAGTCTTTTAACCTTTTTGTAAATGTTTTATAATGTTGGAAGGCTAAAATTGTTGTAGGTACAATTATAAGTACCTGTTTGTTTGAACAAACAGCTTTGAAAGCGGCTCTTACTGCTATTTCTGTTTTACCAAAACCAACATCACCACAAACTAACCTATCCATTGGGTAGCTGCTTTCCATGTCTTTTTTAACATCTTCAGTTGTTTTTACTTGGTCTGGTGTGTCTTGGTATATGAATGATGACTCTAGTTCTATTTGTAGATACGAGTCTTTTTCAAAAGAGTATCCCTTTATTTCTCTACGTTTTAGGTAAAGTTTTATTAGGTCGTCAGCCATATCCACTAACCTATTTTTTATTTTTTTCTTTTTCTTGTCCCACTCTAAATTGCTTAGGCTGTTTAAGGTAGGGGTTTCAGAAGCTCCTGTGTATTTAGAAACCTTATGCAGAGAATTCACATCTGTATAAACAACGTCGTTGTTTTTATACACTAACCTCAAAACCTCTTTTTCTATACCTTGGTGATTAATTTTTTCTAAACCAACAAACCGACCAACTCCATGGTCAATGTGAACAACATAGTCACCAACACACAACTCTGTGGTTTTTTTAATGTGGTTTTTTTGTTTCTTTACAACCTTGGACTTATAAGCATACCTAAAATATCTATTAAAAATTTCGTGGTCAGTAAAAACAACTCTTTTGTTTTCATGGTCAACAAACCCTTCACTTATTTTTGAGAGGTGNGGGCTATATTTTACTTGAGATCCTATAGATTCAAAATAGCTAGATAATTTTTGTATTTGCTCCTCAGACTGAAATGATATTTTAACCTCGTAACCCCCTTCGTTTAAGTCATTTATTTCTTTGTCTAGTAGCTGTAAGTTTTTATTAAAATTTTTTGGTGGAGAGGAGTTAAAAGACATGTGTTTTTTATGTCTTTTGTTTCCAATATGTATTATTCCAAAAGACTTAAGTTTGTTTAAAAAGCTCTTTTTACTATAAAAAAGTCTTTTGGGCTCTAACGGCAAAATAATCTTTGAGTCTTTTCCGATTTTGGAATAAAACCCTTGTGATTCTTTAAATTTTTCATCTATAATGTTAGCGGATAAACTTATATCGTCAGACCAGATAAGCCATTCGTCAGACATAAAATCTAATAGAGAAATGTAGTTTTTACTGTTTTTATCTTTCTGTATGTTTGATAAAAGCTTTGCGTTTGTTAATTTTTTAATTGTAAGTTGCGATTCGCTATCAAATTCATTTATCTTAATTATTAAGTCATCATCTGACTCTATCCTTATGGGGTTGTTGTTTGTGAATGAATAAACATCTACAATACTTCCCCTAACAGCGTATTCTCCAGGCTCCTTAACAAAATCAACCCTTGTAAAGTTTTGAGAGTTTAGGTTTTCTATAATNGATTTTTGACCAACCTCTTCATTTATATTTATGTTATACGAAAGTTTGTTGCTCGTTTTGTGATCAGGGTATAACTCTACAATACCCTCTGGNTATGTCACTATGTAGGTTTTNTCATGCTCTTTTGAGTCTTTTATGTGTTGGATGGTTTCTGTTCTCATTACAACATTTGCGTTGTTTATTAACTCATCGTCGTATGGTTTTCTGTATGAGTAAGGGAAAAACAAAACTTTCTCATGGTTTAGGAAATTACTTAGGTTGCTATAAAACAACATTGCTTCTTTTTTATTCGAACATATAAAGCAATTATTTTTGTTGTTGTTGTAAGAAATAGCAACAGGTATGATAACTTTCAAATTACCACACAACCCACCTAAAGAAATTTCTTTTTCTTCTTCTATCGATCTATTTAACTCTATTGTCTTAAGATCATTTGCGTATGAGTCTAAAAGTTTACTAGGTAACATCTTATTTTAAACTATTCAAATCAAGAATAGTTTGTAAAAAAGGATATTTTTGTTAGATAAATATACTCAATGAAAGTTTTACTAACAGGTTCTTCTAAAGGTATTGGTTTTGAGATAGCAAAAGAGCTGCTAATCTCTGGTCATACAGTTGTTTTACATTGTAATAAAAACGCAGATAGGCTAAATAAACTAAAAGAAAAANATGGTGAAAACTGTTATATTGTTAAAGCAGACCTTTCTATAATTAGTGGTGTTAAAGCACTAATTAACATCACAAAAAAACACATAAAATTTCCAGACACAATAATTAACAACGCGGGGATTGCAGAATCATCNTATATTAATAAAAACCTTGAGGATTGGTCAATCCTTTTTGACAGAACAATAAACGTAAACTTAAAAGCTCCTTCTCTTTTATGTAAGGAGTTTATAATGTTAAAGAGGGAGAATAAAATTAAATCTAAATTACGGGTTATTAATATCTCATCTCGCGCTGCATTTAGGGGAGAAGAGGAAGATTTTATTTCTTATGCCTGCTCAAAAGGGGGCGTGATATCACTAACAAAAACATTAGCTAGGTCTTTTGGTAAAAAAGATAATGTNATTCCTTTTAGTATTGCTCCTGGGTTTGTTAACACAGAGATGGCAAAGAGTTTTATTGAACAGCATGGTGAGGGACTAGCTAGTAAAGGAATTGTTTTAGATAAACTAACAGAACCTAAAGACATCTCTCCGCTTATAAACTTTATTATATCTGGAAAAATGGATCATGCTGTGGGCTCAACTATTGACTTAAACGCCGGCAGTTATCTAAGATAGTTAGGAAGCAAATATTTGACTTGGATCCTTAAAGGTTTTGAATTCAAGCGCGTTACCACTTGGATCTAAAAAAAACATGGTTCCTTGTTCTCCCACCTCGCCCTCAAACCTGATGTATGGATCAATTATAAAACTTGTTCCAATGCTTTTAAGTTTCTCTGATAATATATTCCAATCTTCCCAAGGTAAAATAACACCAAAATGTCTTACAGGAACACTCTTACCATCGACTTCATTTTTTTTGGTATTATTAAGTTCGTCAGGCTTTACATGTGCTGAAAGTTGATGACCAAAAAAATTAAAATCAANCCATTTTTTATCCTCTCTACCTATTTCGCAACCCAAAACATTACCGTAAAAGTCTTTAGTTTCTTGTATGTTTAATACAGGAAAAGCCAAATGAAATGGTGTTTTCATAGAATTGATTTATTTTTAGTAAAAGTAATTATTTTATGTCATCCAATAAAGTTTCTTTAGTATTATCAAGTGGCGGCGCAAGGGGGATTGCCCACATAAGCATTATTGAGTCTTTACTTAAAGAAGGATATGATATTGTTGAAATTTCTGGTACATCTATCGGATCTTTGGTTGCGGCTTTTTATGCTTGCGGAAAACTAGACAAATTTAAAAAATGGATCCTTAAGCTCGATAAAATTAAAACATTTTCTCTCATGGATTTTACCGTTTCTCAAAGTGGAATAATAAAAGGAGATAANGTGTTTTCTTCTTTAAAAAAAATAATACCGGATGAAAAAATTGAAAATCTACAAATACCAATATCTATAATTGCTACAGACATTTTTAATAACAAAGAGGTTGTTATAAGGAGTGGAAGTATGTATGATGCTATAAGAGCCTCTTGCTCTATACCTGGCCTTGTAAAACCCTATTCACTTAATGGTGTTGANTATGTAGATGGTGGAGTTTTGAACCCACTCCCTATTAACAAACTACATTATAGAGAAAATATAATCACAGTTAACTTAAACAGCCCACCATTAAAAAAAATTAACAAAAAAGAAACAACAACATTCTATATGAATTATTTTAATTCTATTAAAAAGTTTTTTTCAAACAACGATAACTCAAGGCACCTGGGGATATATGACATAACCTACAGGTCCGTTCATATGATTCAAAACCAACTTTCAGTGTATCAAATCGAAAAACACAAAACTTTAAAAAACATCAACATACCTTGTGATGTTTGTCATCCATTAGAGTTTTATAAGGCAGATGAAATTCTTAAATCAGGGACCAAGTTTTATAATGAAACAAAAAANAATTATTGANTCTTAATTATATTTGAATAAATTTTATAGATATGGAAATGTTAATTTTGATTATAGTGTTATTTGTATCAGCAATACTTAGTGCTATATTTATTCCAAATAACAAGGTTAGTAATCACGCTAAAGACTCGGATGTTTAATTCTTTTTTGTTTCTCTAAAATCTATTATAGAGACCGCGCCAACTAAGCTAATAATTACAACAACAATCCAAACAAAAATTTCTACTCCATCTGTTACCGCAGGGTTTGTAGGGAACATATATTTATTTTTTTCGAAAATAAATATTAATTTTTTAAATCTAAAATTTAAAAAGAAATACTTCCTAACGTAACCTCAATAGTTGATGGTTTTGTTTTTTCTATAGTTTTTGTGACATAAGAATACCTAATTCCAAAATCAAAAATTGATGATTGTCTAAAAAAATTGATATCAAATTTTATTTCGAATCCAAAAGATAACGGATTCTCTCTCACCTCTCCCAGAGGAGAGTTTGCCAATCCAATCACATTTCCTGAATTAACAAAAGAAATTAACCGTATTCTTTGTATGTAAAACAACGGCCCCAAACCAATCTCTGGGTATGCTAAAGGGTTCTCATACTCAACACCCCAGCCGCTAAATTCATTAAATAAAAAATTATTCCTATACCCATTAATAAAATCTATGTTTCTTCTAAAGCTATAATTTATATGTTTCTGTTTTTCATATCTAAACTTCCCCCGTAGGGAATGGGTTTTTGAAAATCCAGGGAAAGCCAAATAAAAATCCGATCTAAAATAACCTCCATCATAATCACTGTCATTTGTTGTCTTTCTTGATTCAAGAATTAGTGTTTGTTCGTAGGGTGTGTATACGTTTCTCTTTGACATTTTGTGTCTTCTTGAAAAATAAACCAACCCACCATAATNGTTTCTTTTCCTCTCTATGCTTAAAGGAACTTCTGCTGATATTTTTGATAAAGATTTGGTATAATAATTATAATAATTTGAGNTTGTGTAATCTGATTTAATTGTTAAGTAGGTATAATACCTACCTTTTGTAAACGACAAAGGAACACGTACACCAATAGTCATGTCTTTTGCTGTAAAGTTGATGTCAGCATTTTCTATTGTATCTACAGGAAACCCTTGAGGATTGTTGAGAATCAAATCCTGGTAGTAGTAGTCTTTTGATCCACTAATAGAAAAGTCTATAATAGGGTAAAGAGCCTGAAGACTTAGTCCAAAAAACCTTTTGTGTTTTTGGTCTCGGGTATCTATCTTATATCCCCCATTAAAAACCAGCGTACCAAAGAGATTTCTAGATTCTAACCCTAAAGTTAAGTATTCGACCCCNTTAGAATCAAAACCATAATCAGTAACACCCCAATTCACTGGTCTTATAAAATGCAGAAAGGGATTAAGTTTTTTTATCTCATAATTTTTTAATTCTATTTTACTATCCTTTTCTTTAACCTCTTTACTTATAAAAACTTCTTTTAATTCGTTCACTTCTATTTTTGTTGACTGAANATCAAAACCAAACCTTGTCATCTGGCTNTATAAAACCTTAGTTCCATCAAGAGAGACGGACGGGTAATATCTTCCAAAAGGATTACCAGGAAGTGTGTATGTTTTTTTAGATGCGGTGTTGTAAAAGAAGACCTCCTCAACCCCATCTTTTTGAGAACCGTAAATTAACCAATCACCTTTTAAGGTTGGCCATCCTATATTCTCTTTNGTAGTCTTAATCTTTATGAGTTTTTCGTCAGTAANATTAAGTGAGAACACAGTTTTTATTCCATCTAATGTTTTCAAACCCACCAAATTATTTTCGTCAATAAACTTTATTTGTGAGTATATTCCACCTGTTAAGCTTATAGTTTTTTCTTTGCTGAAATGTTTATCAAATAAAAACAACTCCTGTACACCCTTTATTCTATTGTTTAACGCTACAATTTTTTCTCCAGAGGGAGAGATGTCAAATGATGAGTAGAAGTTTTTTTTACTTTTTGATATTATTTTTTTTTCTTCTGTATCAAAAATTTTTATTACTGAAAAGATTCTTTTATCCCACCTAGGGTCTTTATCAAACTCTATCCAACCTATGGTGTTGTTGGATGAAGGAATTCTCTCAAAATCATTAACCCTTCCAGGAATTACAAGTTTTTTGCTTTCTCCTTNTTTATCAATTAAATGAATCTCTTTGTATCCNCCTAGACCCTGTCTTATTGTTACCACTTTTCCGTTTTGTAACTCAGAAGGGTATTTAAAGTCATAGTAATTATTATTTTTTCTGACATTAAATGAATTTCTTTCTATAACAAAACCCTCCTTTTTTAAACTTTCTACACTTTTAGCGTACAGCTCTTTATAATTATAACCAACCTCATTCTTTAAAGCTCTGTAAAAAGGAAGCGGCAGATAAGACTCCTTATTTGCTGAGTTAACAATTTTGTTAAAAACAGCCCCACCATAGTTGTCTTTTAAATATTTTACCATNAGGTAACCTGATTCGTATAATGTTGGGGTTTTGTCTTTGAAGCTTCCGAGAATTTGTTTATCGTATTTTAATTTATTTCCTGAAAGAACATTCATCTTAGAGGTTAGTGTAAACCTAGGAATACGACCCCTTCCGTAATTACTTTCCCTCGTTTCAAAATCTACCGCATCACCTTCCCAATACCATATTGGCATTGTTGACCTCGAAAAAGCACTTGCAAAAGATTGGCCAAATAAGTAGTGAATTGTTCTATTAAATGGTTCATTATAAGCCAACTCTCTTTGAACTATATGTCGGTACTCATGATTAACAAGGAGGTCTATCCAGTTGTTGTTGTGTAAGAAGTGTCCAGACTCAGGCCTTGCGTTTGCGTAGAACTCACTTCTTCTTGGGGAGGAGGTAACAAAGGCGTTAGATACACTGTTTTGTCCGTGTAATATTATATTTGTTTTTCGTACCTTGTCATCTGGGTTTTGTTTTATTTTTTTATGGTTATTTTCTAGGTAGTTTATGGTGTAGTTAGCTACCGAATCCATACTTTTCTCAAAGAAAACATTAAAATTTGGACTTACCACCTTTCGCCATTTTACACTAAATGGAGCTGTTTCAGACTTTGGTAGTTGAGAGAACAGATGTTTTATTGGTATAAATAAAAGTATTGATATTATTAATACTTTATGCATTTTCAGACACACACTCAAATAACTTTAAAATATCTTTTTCTGTATTATAAACAGAAGGAGAGACCCTAATTATATCTCCTCTTAATGATATGTATATGTTTTTTTCTCTTATCTTTTTTAAGATTTTTTTAAGATTTTTTTTTAGGCTTCAAACCAAATAAGTGCCCAGCTCTATAATTTTCTTCTTCGTACCAAACCTTTGACNTGTCTAGCATGTCAAAATATTTAGAAGAAATATTTTTTATATAATCATATACCTTATCCACACCCCACTTATTAATCTGTTTTATACCTTGATTTAACATATCAACATTTATGAAATTACTCTGTTGACCCACGCTGTATCTTTTTGCAAATTTTGCGTACTCGTGTTGGTAGTTTATTAGGTTTGAAAAATCTTCGCTGCCCTTTCTGTTTATCCAACTTTCTTCTATAGGCTCTCCGTCATCGAAAAATTCACCAAAATAAGAAAGCCCTGAACCGTAAGGACCCATTAGCCACTTGTATCCAGCGCAGACTAGAGCGTCAGGTTGTATTTCGTCAACATCAAAAGGCATTGATCCTATCGATTGTGTACCGTCAATAATTAAAAGGGCATTATTCTCCCTTGTTTTTTCTCTAATTTTTTTCATATCAAATAACGTGCCGTCAGCCCAATGTACAATCCCCATTGATACCACTTTTGTTTTCTTGTCGATCGCCGATAGTATGTCTTCATTCCATTTTTTTCCTTGACTTTTTGAGGAGGTTTGTTTTTTTANAAACTTCAATTCTCCGTCATATTTTTTTGTTAGATTCATCCAAGGATAAACATTACTTGGAAACTGATCACCCACAACAACNACACCCTCTCCTCGTTCTANTTTTATATTGTTNGTNACATTTGCTAGACCATANGANGCGGCNGGAACATATGCAATTCTATCGGGGTTNTTACAGTTTATGAGCTTTGAAAATGAACCTTTAATCTCTTCTATATTTTTAAAAAAATCTTCAGGCATAATTTTGTCAGGTTTTCTCTGGAAGTGTATGCCTTTTATTCCTGCCTTCTCAACCTTTTTTAGCATAGGAGACATGTAAGCACAGTTCAGATAAACCTTCTTTCCCGTCAGATTAAATTTGCTTTTTTGACACTTCATTTTATTCAAAACCCGGAGGTACTAGTTTGTGATAATTAGAATTCTTTTGTAATATATCCGCAAAATAAAGAATTTTATGTTCTTCATAATAATTTCCTATCAATGAAATGCTGGTTGGCTTACCTTCCTTATCGAAACCATTTGGAACAGATATAGACGGGTGACCAGTTAGATTTGTTGTCATAAGTTGGTTTTTGCCAAAAGAAGGGGANAGAATTACATCAAAATCTTTAAAAACTTCCTTAACCTCATTAACTAAAAGTGATCTGAACCTGTTAGCTTGAATGTATTCAACAGCTGGTATTAATCTNGACTGNCTTAGTGAGTTTGCTCTAGATCTTTCTCCTTGCTCAACCATTGATGAGTCCATGTTTTTAAGAATAAAANCATCAAAAAAAGCACCAGCCTCAGACCTCAAAATAATGTCAAAAGAACTAAAAGGGTAATTATCAGGTAGCTCTAAAGGTGTTAACTTAAAGGATTTTTTTAATAACTCTAGAGTCTTATTATTATTATCCCTATACCTTGAAGNGTCATTATCAAACAAGCTTTTTAAATAACCAATTTTTAAATATTTATCATCTAAATTAAAATTCATTTTCTTTGTTGTTATTATGCTGTTATTTTTTATTTCATTAAAAACCANTGCACAATCGACAGCACTTTTTGCAATAGGACCAACTTTGTCCATACTCCAAGATAGGGTCATAAAACCATCAGTGCTAACAGCTCCATACGTTGGCCTTAATCCCGTAACCCCACACCTAGTAGAAGGTGAAATTATAGAGCCAAGGGTTTCTGTTCCAATTGTGAAAGGTAATAAAGNAGCAGCAGTTGCTGAAGCGGAGCCTGCAGACGATCCGCTAGCACCTTGCGACAAATCCCAAGGGTTTAGTGTTTTAGCCCCATACCAAACATCTCCTCTGGCTAATGATCCAGAAGAAAGCTTACACAACATAACCGCACCAGACTCTTCAAGTTTTTTTATAACCTCTGCCTTCTCCTCAAGAAATTGGTTTTTAAATGGCATAGCTCCCCACGTAGTCGGGTACCCCGGATAAGAGGCTAAATCTTTTATACCGTAAGGTATACCGTGAAGAGGTCCTCTGTATTTTCCTTTTTCAATTTCAGAATCAGCTATATCTGCTTGTAAAAAAGCGACGGAGTCAGTCATCGTGACAACCGCATTTAACTTACTATCATATTTTTTTATTCTATCTAAAAATATTTCAGTTAATTCTTTTGAGGTGATCCTCTTGTTTTTTATCAGATAAGCCAACTCCCTCAATGAATAAAAAACAAGATCCGTTTTATTCTCTGGCAATTCAGTTTCTATCAAATCAAAAGCTATATCATAACCGTAGGAAGGAGGAGAGTCTAAACTAAAAGAGACTGCTGGTTTTACACTATTATCTAAAGGNCTCTGTCTAAGTTCTTGGTAACCCCTTTTGTTTCTCTCTAAATAACCCTTTAATGTTTCAACATATTCCTCTTTGAATTTTATGTTAATTAATCTTAGTGCGCTTCTTACCTCATCACCTGTGATATCTGTCTTTTGCTTAACCAGGACAAAGGAGAAAGAAAGGATCAAAACACATACAATTAATGTATTAATTTTATGCTTCATAAATTATTTTAATCTAATATACATATTAATTTTATTCATTATTATTTATTACTTGGAAACAAAAAATAAACTTTTTCTTCTTGATGCTATGGCTCTAATCTATAGGGCTCACTTTGCTTTTAGTAAAAATCCAATTGTAAATTCTAAAGGGATGAATACCAGTGCTGTTTATGGTTTTTTAAATACACTTATAGAACTTATACGTAAAGAAGAACCTACCCATTTAGCTGTAGTTTTTGATACCAAAGCACCCACTTTCAGGTCGGATATTTTTGAAGAATATAAGGCAAATCGAGAGAGACANCCCGAGGATATACAGGTTGCTATTCCTATTATCAAAAACCTACTTAATCTTTTGAGTATAAAAACTTTAGAGAGAGATGGTTTCGAAGCAGATGATGTTATTGGTTCAGTTGCCACTCAACTTGGATCTTCTGAAGACTCGTTAATTTATATGATGACTCCAGATAAGGATTTTGCTCAGTTAGTTTCAGAGAGGATCTTTCTGTATAAACCAGCTTTTATGGGTAGGGGAGTTGATATTTTGGGTGTGGATGAAGTCCTAAAAAAGTTTAAAATAAAAAGAGTTGATCAGGTCGTGGATTTTTTGGGACTCCAAGGCGATAGCGTTGATAATATCCCTGGCGTTCAGGGCGTTGGTCCAAAAACAGCCCAAACGCTTTTAGAAAAATACGATACTGTAGAAGGTATTGTAGAAAACAGAGAAGAAATAAAAGGTGCAATAGGTGAGAAGATAAGAGCAAATGTGGAGAACGCTAAGATGTCTAAAAGATTGGCAAAAATAAAAACAGACATTGACCTTTCAATTAATCTAAATGATCTTAAACCAACAACACCAGATCATAATGAACTTACCAAAGTACTTGATGAACTTGAGTTTAGAACAATAAAAGAGAGGCTTGAAAGGATTGGTTTGTTGAAGGTCAAAAAAGAGGAGCAACTTAATTTTTTCGATTCTCAACAAAAATCAGAACAAAAATCAGTTGAATATAAAGTTATTGAAGAGNATAATCTAAATAAATTTGTTTCAGAGTTGAAAACAAAAAAAGTAATTTGTTTTGACNCAGAGACATCAAGTTTAGATATTCAATCAGCAGAATTAGCTGGGATAGCTTTTTCATATAAAGAGAATGAGGCTTACTATGTCCCAACACTGACCAATACTCAAGATGTTATAAATAAATTATTGCNTGTTTTCTCTGATCCAAATATTTTGTTGGTTGGGCATAATCTAAAATACGATATCCAAATTCTTTCAAAATATGGTGTTGTTTTTCATACTAATGTCTTTGATACCATGTTAGCTCATTATATACTAAACCCAGAGGGCAGCCAAAAGCTAGATGTTTTATCAGAAAATTANCTAAACCATAAGTGTATTCCAATCGAAGACATAATAGGTAAGAAGGGAATAAACCAAAAAAGCATGTTGGATATTCCTGTTGAGAAAGTTTATGAGTACGCATGTGAGGACGCAGACATAACCTTACGTCTAAAAAATATTTTCTATAAAGAAATTGAAATAAAAGGTTTTAAAAAATTGTATTACAACATAGAAATTCCTCTTCTTTTCGTCTTAGCTAACATCGAACAGAATGGAGTGAAAATTGACAAGCATTTTTTATCAAATATGTCAAAGTCTCTGACTAGCAAGATTAAGGAAACAGAAGGTTTAATATTTGATATTTCTGGCGAGGAGTTTAATGTTGGATCGCCAAAACAATTAGGAACTATTTTGTTTGATAAACTAAAGATTCAAGATAACCCAAAAAAAACAAAATCAGGTCAATATTCCACAAGTGAAGATGTGTTAGCAAAATTATCAAACGCTCACGAAATCGTAGGGTTAATTTTAAATTTCCGTGAGTTTAAAAAACTGCAATCAACTTACGTTGACGCCTTACCTGAGATGATATCACAAGCAGACGGTTTAATTCATACAGACTACGCACAAGCTGTCACATCTACAGGTCGCCTAAGCTCAAATAATCCCAATCTACAGAATATTCCAATTAGAACTGAGCTGGGAAGAAAAACAAGGCAGGCTTTTATTTCAAGATCTAATAATGATTATATATTGGCTGCTGATTATTCACAAATAGAGTTAAGAATTATAGCTGAGTTTAGCAAAGACCCAGAAATGATACAAGCTTTTAAGGACAATAAAGACATCCACAGCCTAACAGCGGCAAAGGTTTTTAAAGTTAACTTAGAAGAGGTCACTCCTNACATGAGAAGAAGAGCAAAAGAAGTTAATTTTGGTATAATTTATGGCATCTCTCCATTTGGATTGTCTCAAAATCTTGATATTTCACGTTCTGAAGCAAAAGAAATTATTGACTCATATTTTGATGAATTTAAAAGTGTTAAAAAATATATGGATCTATCAATAGAGAGGGCTAAAGAAAATAAATATGTGGAGACAATGTTTGGCAGAAGACGTTTCTTAAGAGATATTGACTCCAGAAACTATACCCTTAGGGGTTTTGCTGAGAGAAACGCTATAAACTCTCCTATACAAGGAACTGCAGCAGATATAATAAAAATGGCAATGGTCGATGTCTTAAATTGGATTAATGAGAATAAATTAGAAAGTAAAATGATTATGCAGGTACACGATGAACTTGTATTTGACGTCAGATCTAATGAGTTAGATTTATTTAAAAATAATATTAAGTCAATAATGGAGAATGTAGTCAAAACAGATGTCCCTTTATTGGTTGATGTTGGNTACGGCAAAAATTGGTTAGAAGCTCATTAAGATGAATTTTAATAAAGAAGATATAGTTTTAAGTCACAAAAGGATAGCAGCTTGGATTCATAATACACCCGTCCTGACATCAAGTAGTCTCAACCAGATATCAGGTGCAGACTTATTTTTTAAATGTGAGAATTTTCAGAAAATTGGTGCTTTTAAAATGAGGGGAGCTTTAAATGCTGTTCTTTCTACCTCCAAAGAAAAGTCTCGAAAAGGTTTTGTAACACATTCCTCTGGAAACCACGCACAAGCGGTAGCCCTCTCTTCAAAAATAGCAGATACACAAGCTTATATTGTAATGCCAAAGGGAGCTCCAAAAATTAAAATTAAAGCTGTGAAAGGGTATGGGGCAGAAGTTACTTTATGTGAAAATAATGAGCGGTCTCGTGTGGAAACGTGTCAAAAAATAATAAAAAAAACTGGAGCTAATTTTATTCACCCTTATGATAATGACAAAGTAATTCTAGGGCAGTCTACTTGCTCCAAAGAGCTCTATGATGAGGTAGAAAATTTAGATTATATCATTTCCCCAGTAGGTGGAGGAGGACTTGCCTCAGGAACAATATTGTCAACAATGTTTTTTTCGAAATCAACGAAAGTTATTTTGGCTGAGCCTGAAAATGCGGATGACNCATATGTATCTTTTAATAGTAAAAAATTAGTTCCAGTATCAAAACCAGACACTATTGCCGATGGATTAAAAACATCTTTATCCCAAAAGACATTTGATATTATAATGGAAGGAGCAGATGAAATTATCACAATTGATGAGCGGGAAATTATTAGTGCTATGCGAATGATATGGGAAAGGCTAAAGGTAGTTTGCGAACCTTCTTGCTCATTACCTTTAGCTGCTGTGCTAAAGAACAAGAAAATGTTTAAGAATAAAAGGGTGGGCCTTATCCTTACAGGAGGCAATGTAGATCTAAACAATCTTCCTTTCTAGTTCCTAAACTTCTCAAAATCTGATTTAATTTCTAATCTAGGAAAATTATTATCACTCAAGTTTACATCAGCGGTTTCTTTTTTGGGATCAAGTTTGATATTTTTAACCACTTTGTCTTTGGCAAAAACTTTCGAGACCTCTGTCTCATTTAATCTCCATATCTCAGCAGGTAGTTTCTCTATCTCAACTGAACCGTCNTCATACGTCCACTCTATAATTAAGGGTGTAACCAGCCCCCCTTTATTTTTAAATGTAACTTCATAAAAATTCTTTTCTGAGTTTTGAATTTTTATTTTATCATCGTCAACCTCGTTAAGAAACTCTCTGTATTCATTTTTATTTGTTTTAGAAAAGTAAAACTCAGAGGGCTCGAAAGGCATTGCATATTTTGGATCGTCAGACTGATTTTTTCTACCTTTTATGTCTTTATTTTCTACTTTCGCCTTATTCTCAAATGGCTTGTCTACATTTTTCATCTTAAACCACTTTACGCCCTCAACGGATACATCAACATTATCTGTACTGTAGAACCATCCCCTCCAAAACCAATCGAGATCTATTGCACTTGCATCTTCCATAGTCCTAAAAAAGTCTGCGGGATCAGGGTGTTTAAATGCCCATCTTCTCGAATNCTCCTTGAACGCATAATCAAATAGTTCAGGGCCCATTATTGTTTCTCTTAAAACACTTAAAGCTGCCGCAGGTTTTCCGTAGGCNTTATTTCCAAATTCCCTACTTGCAATTTGCTCAGAATTAGTCATTATGGGTCTAAGCATATCTTTAGGAGACCTCATATAATCCACCATACTTTCTGCTGTACCTCTTCTTAATGGACCGTCACTGTAATACTCTCTCTGTGTTAAAGACTGAACAAAAGTATTTAATCCCTCATCCATCCACGTCCACTGTCTCTCGTCGGAATTAATTATCATAGGAATGAAAAAGTGACCAACTTCATGAATTATCACACTTATCATTCTCCACTTGGTTGCGTCTGAATAAGAACCATCTTCATTAGGTCTACCAAAGTTGAAACAAATCATTGGATACTCCATACCTATTGATGCGGCGTGTACAGAAATAGCGACAGGGTAAGGGTACTCAATTGTATGTTTGGAATATGTTTTCAATGTATTAGCAACAGCAACTGTAGATTCCTTTTCCCACAAAGGATTTCCTTCTTTGGAGTAATATGACATTGCAAGAGGTGTATAGTTATCAAGCTGGACAGCCATTGCGTCCCAAATGTATTTTCTTGAAGCAGCAAAAGCGACATCTCTAACCATCTCTGATTTATATCTCCATGTTTTTGTTTTGTTTTTTACAGGATTATTTTCTTTTTTAATAGCCTCATCTTGTGTTGTAATTATGACAGGCTTATCAAATGTTTTTTTTGCTCTTTCATATCTTTCAAGTTCTTTTTTTGTAAGAACTTCTTCTGGATTTTGAAGGTCTCCTGTTGCCGCTACGATAAAATCTGCAGGTACAGTTATGTTTAATTCATAGTCCCCAAAAGCTAATGCAAATTCACCTCTGCCAAGAAATTGTTTGTTTTGCCACCCTTCTTTGTCATCATAAACAGCCATTCTTGGAAACCATTGCGCTATTGTATAGCTGTAATTTTTATCTTTTGGGAAATACTCGTAACCACCCCTGCCTCCAATCTTCATCCTGTCATTTATTTCAAAAGACCATTTGATTTTAAATGTATAAGATTCTCCTGTAGACATTGGTTTTTCCAAATCAATTCTCATCATTGTACTTACCACGGAATAATTAAGATTTTTATCTTCTAGGTCTCTTACATAGGAAATTTCATAACCACCATTATATTTTTCTCCCTTAGAGTTTGTATATGAATTTGTAAGTCTTTGTAATCCTTTTCCGCTATAAGAATTAGACATTTTGGATGGTGTAACTAGAGGGGTATTAGAGTTGTTTGCCCTCATGTTTTGATCTAATTGAACCCATAAATACCTTAAAACATCAGGCGAGTTATTGTAGTATGTAATCTCCTCTTCACCGTATAGCATTTGCGTCTCATCATCTATAGTAACATCAATTTTATAGTCTGCTCTTTGTTGCCAGTAATCAATACCAGGTGCCCCTGAGGCAGTTCTGTATGTATTTGGGGTTGGAAGCATTGTACCAAGTTGTTCAAATTTTTGTTTCCACTCCCCGTATGAACCTTGAGAGAGTATGTTGTGAGAATAAACAAAAAGTATTAAAATTAAAAATCTTATCATTTTACCAAAATTTAGCATTAGAAATTAACATAAAGCTTACACCCATAATTAGAGCAGAAATAAATAGTATCCAATCTTCTCTCTTGGAAAAAACAAACCTTGAGAACAGGAAGCTTAAAAACAAAAATACAAAAACAAGAATTATTTGAGCAATTTCAATTCCTACATTAAAAGCAAATAACTCAAAAACAATATTACCCTTAAAGAGTAAAGCCTTAAGATAGTTAGCAAAGCCAAGTCCATGAATAAGACCAAAAACTAGACCAATTATATAGTTAGAGCTAACAAACTTTTTCTTTGATTCTTTTCTATTTACAATATTATTTAGCGCGGTTAGGAAGATTGTTAATGGAATTGAAAATTCTATAATTTTCTGATTAAAACTTATTAATTCAAGAGCTGAAAGAGCTAATGTTACCGAGTGNCCAATTGTAAAAGCGGTAACCAAAAATATAATTTTCTTGATTTGGCTAGAGTCATAAGCAATAACTAGCGCTAATATAAAAAGGGTGTGGTCTAGCGCCTGAATGTCGATTATATGATCAAAACCTATAAAGAACCACGTCTTAAATTCTTCCATATGTTATAAATAGTTATATTGATATTTAAATTTATTAAAAATTTAGATGAATACCCTTTTTTATTTATTTGCTTTTATTGGATNTCATGAGTTTTATGTGAGCACTTCTTACATACAATTCAATAAANACAGACAAGCAGTTGAGGTTCAAAAAAAAATTTTTTTTGATGATTTCGANCTGTCGCTAAGAGAATTTAGTGGTGATAAATATTTTGATATTATTAACTCAAGCCAGGACACAATAAATGCATACATTGAAAAATATTTATTGTCAAACTTATCGATGAAAGTAAATGGAAAAACACACCCATTTAGATATCTAGGACATGAGTACAAAAATGGTATTGTAAACTGTTTCTTAGAGTTTTTAAAGATAAAAAAGATTTCCACTATAGAGATTAAAGACACCTCTCTTATGTCAAATTTTGAGGGGCAAGAAAATTTGATTTATTTTGAGAAAGACAACAAGCTTACAACTTTGCGAATTATAGCACCAAAGCTCACCGCAAAAATTGATTTTTAATTTTTAAAATATGAGGTTATTTACACTACTATTTCTTTTTATGAATTTTAACGCATTTTCTCAGCTTCCTAGCATAGAAAGCTTTACCAAAGGTTTTGAGTTAAAAAAAGGTTTTATTAATTATTACTGGGACGATGAAAAAGGGAAGCTGTATCTAGATATTAAAAAATTAGACACTGAATTTTTGTATGTAAATTATCTTTCTGCTGGAGTAGGATCAAACGACATTGGATTAGATCGAGGGCAGATAGGCGGGACAAGAATTATTAAGTTTNTAAAGAAAGGACCAAAAATATTAATGNTTCAGCCAAATTATAAATTTAGGGCTGTATCATATAATGAAGAAGAGAAAAAGTCTGTAAGCGACGCATTTGCAAGTTCAACTATTTGGGGCTTTATGGCTGTAGCTAGGTCNGAGGAGAGATTTTTAATTGATGCAACAAATTTTGTCATTCGAGATTCTCACAGAATATCTTCAAGATTAGTTAGTAGAAAGCAAGGATCNTTTAAAATAGATAGTTCAAGCTCATCTTTTGATAATAGTTTTTCTAAAAATTTCCCTCTTAACACGGAGCTCGAAGCTTTTATAACATTTAGGGGAGAGGCCAAAGGTGATTGGCTCCTTTCAGTCTCTCCAAACAACGAATCTTTTTCTGTTAGAANAAGACATTCTTTCGTCAGCTTACCAGATGATGGTTATGTGCCAAGAAAATTTGACCCAAGAGCTGGTTATAATGCCATGACATTTTATGACTATGCCAGCCCAATAGAAGATGATTTACACGTTAAGTATATAAGGAGACACAGGTTAATTAAGAAAAATCCAAATCAGGAAGTAAGTGAAGCGGTTGAGCCGATAGTTTATTATCTTGACCGTGGAGTACCTGAGCCTGTTAAGTCTGCTTTATTGGAAGGTGGTTCTTGGTGGAATGAAGCTTTTGAGGCTGCTGGATTTAAAAATGCTTTCCAAATTAAAGTTTTACCCGAGGGAGCAGATATGTTAGACGTTCGCTATAACGTCATTCAGTGGGTTCATAGGTCTACAAGAGGTTGGTCATATGGTGCATCAGTTGTAGATCCAAGGACAGGAGAGATAATAAAAGGACATGTATCACTAGGCTCACTTAGGGTGAGGCAAGACTATTTAATAGCAGAAGGTTTATTAAGGCCTTATGGTAAGACACAGTCTGAAGATCTTATGAAGGACATGGCAATCAAGAGGTTAAGACAATTATCTGCTCATGAAATTGGGCACACACTTGGCCTATCTCATAATTTTGTTTCAAGTGCAAGAAACAGGAAGTCAGTAATGGATTACCCCCATCCGCTTATTAAATTTTCAGATAATAAAATTGATCTTTCTGAAGCCTACGACCATGGCATTGGTGACTGGGACAAGCTCGCAATAAATTGGGGGTATAGACAGTTTCTGTCTGATGATGAAATTAATTTAGAAAAAATTTTGCAAGATGGTTATGATGATGATATTTATTTTATTACAGATCAAGACTCAAGACCTTCAGGTAGTGCTCACCCAAGATCCCACCTTTGGGATAATCAATACGATGCGGCTGATGAGTTGAACAGGATGTTAGGCATAAGGAGATATATATTAGATAATTTTTCTGATGATGCAATTAAAATAGGAGAACCAATGTCAAGTATAGAGGAGGTTTTAGTTCCCATGTACTTACTTCACCGTTACCAGATCGAGGCAGCAGCAAAAGTTATAGGTGGCCTTGAATATAATTATGCTCTAAAAGGAGACGGCCAACTTGTAACTAAGATGTTACCATTAGATCAACAAGTAAAGGCTCTAAAATCTTTATTAAATTCTATTGACCCAAAAAATTTATCTCTTCCTGAAANTTTAATAAAGCTAATCCCACCCAGGGCTTTTGGTTTTCCAAGGACAAGAGAGACTTTCAAGTCTAGAACAGGCTTAACTTTTGATTATTTAGCTGCGGCAGAAACGGCAACNAACTTAACCTTAAAAATGTTATTAAATACAGATAGAGCTTCTAGGTTGATTACCCTTAAAGCAAGAAATAACAAGACACAACCAGGCTTGACATATATTCTTAATGAAATTATTAACGAGACTATTTTAAAAGAAAGGAATTCTAAAAATAATAACCTTAGTTTATCAAATTTAGAAACCGAGATTTCAAAAATGGTTAATCATAATGTCTTAAACCATCTTTTTATTTTAGCAAGTAGTAAGAAATCACATGAGGAGGTAAACGCAAGGACACATGCAATTCTCAAAAAAACTAAACAAATACTAGATAAAAAAGATTCTGGGGAATACCATTATCACTACTTATCAGATAAGATTTCAATGTTTCTTTCNGGTGACTTAGAGATTAATTATTTAGAAGAGTTAAAGCCCCCAGATGGATCACCAATTGGGTCGCATAACCATACACTTTCTTCTTGTAGTAGTGAATTATAATTTATCTTCATGAAGAGCTGTTCCTGTCCCATCGACAATTAGCTTATTATTTTTGTCAAAGATTTGTGTTTTAAATACACCAAAGTGTTTATCCTCTATGATTTTAATTAATTCTACATAGACTCTATATTCCTTCTCAGGGTAGAGAGGTCTTTTAAAACTTAAGTTCTGACTCACATGAATAGCACCATGACCAGGAAACTTTGTGCCCATAACCTTTCCAAATGATGTTACTGAGAATAGTCCATGAACAACAGGTTTTTTAAACCTTGTCTTTGCTGCAAATTCTTTATCAAGATGTAGTGGGTTTTTATCTCCACTAAGTTCAGCAAAATTGTTAACCATCTCTTGAGTTATTATAAAATTTTCTGAGTAATTATCTCCAACTTTTAATTTCATGATAGATTTTTGTTTATACTCTCAAAGTTTTTATTTGATGAAGTAATCATACTTGGAAATATAGACGCAATTGTTGATATTATCAATACTATAGAGGTTATCAATACTATGTCAATCATCTTAACCTTAATGGGGTATGCGTTTATAATCGAGTTTGGTAAATTTATCTTCACAAACCCTGTTTCTTGTTGTATTAAAGAAATAATTATTCCAAAAAANAGCCCTATTATAATTCCAGTAATACCAATTAAAACCCCTTGAAATATGAAAGCATATTTTACTGTTTTCTTTTTGATGCCAAGAGAATATAAAACTGATATGTCTTTAGTTTTTTCCACGGACATCATTATTAGAAGAAAGAATATATTTAAGGAGCTTAATATTAATATCATTGAAAATATGGCATAAACAACAAGTTTTTCAGTTTCTAAAATTTTATATAATCCTTCTCTAATTTCTGAAAAACTCATTACCATAAAGNCTTCACCAACTATATTTTTTATATCATCTTTTGTTTTATTTACTTCACTAATATTTTTAAGTTTAATCTCATAACCACTAATCATATTTTTTTTATTAAATATATTTTGTGCTGTTGCAAGAGAGGTAAAAATATAATTACTATCAAAGTTGTTTTCTATAGCAAAGACACCTACAACATTTAATTTATTTTTTTGATAAATTTTTGAGTTAAGCATTTGTGGGTTTATTTTAATTGAGTCGTTAAGAATAAAAGCAGTGATGCTTTCAAAATTTGAGTTGGTATTAATACCCAACGAATATTTTATTCCCCTACCAATAATAGTGTTTTTTGTTTTTTGATTAAAAATATTGAAACCCCCTTCTGTTAAATTATTTACCACTCTTCCCTGATTGATAAATGATTTNTCTACTCCNTTGATTATTGAAACTACCTCCTTACCGTTATTCTGAAGTAAGCTCTTCGTCTCAATAAATGGGGTAATTACCTTAACATTTTTAATTGAGCTAATCTTTTTGGATAATTCATCTCTTATGTATGATTTGTCGGTTCCTATTACCTTTAAATCAGGGTCAAAGTCTCTATAAATAGATTTTAAGCTTTCTTCCAATCCGTTAAAAACAGACAAGATTATTATCATAGCAGCTGTGCCTATGGCTAAGCTTGAAATTGAAAAGATTGACAAGAAATTAATAAATGTTTTGTTTTTTTTTGAGAAAATATACTTGCTAGCAATCTTGAAGGGAAGATACATTTTATTTTTTCGAAGAGGTGTTCAGGTCAGACAATATCTGATTAATCCTAGAGGCTTCATGCTCGGTACTATCTAGAATAAATTTTATATCAGGAATCTTTCTGATCTTTTTACCAATAGATCTTGAAATAAAATTTTTAATATCTTTTTTTCTATCATACATTGCTTTTTCAACAAATTCCGACTTTGAGTTATCAAGAGCGCTAATGTATATTAAAGCAATGCTTAGGTCTGGGGAGAGTTTAATTCCCATTATAGTTACAAATTCTTTTTTTAGAAATGATTTCCCCTCTCTTATAAGATATTCATTTATAACCTGGTGTATGAGGGTTTCATGCCTCTCAATTCTATGTCTTTTCATAAGTTTCTATCTATCTTTTCTACCCTTTTCTTGTGTCTACCNCCCTCAAATTCTGATTTAAAAAAATTATCTAAAATTTTTCTTTGAAGATNAACAGATATGAATCTTGCTGGTATACAAATTATGTTCGCATCGTTGTGTGTTGCAGCTAATTTTGCTGTCTCCTCATTCCAGCAAATAGCAGCTCTGATCCCTTTGTGTTTGTTTGCTGTTATGGCAACACCATTAGCGCTACCACAAACTAAAATGCCTTTATGTTTAATGTCTTTTTGAACCTCTTTTGCCACAGCATGAGCATAGTCTGGGTAGTCTACAGAGTTGCAGTTATCAGTCCCTAAATCCTCGAACTCAATGTTGTTATTTTTTAAATATGTCTTAACGCTTACCTTATGGTCATATCCAGCGTGATCACAGCCTATTATAATTTTCATTAGAATTATTTTTTTACGTTGCCTGATATTAATATACTGATTTCATATAATCCAACCAAAGGTAGCGCCATAACAATTTGACTAAAAGGATCAGGAGGGGTAAGCATAGCACCAAAAACTAGTATCACAACTATTGCATGTTTTCTATAGCTTCTTAAAATTTCTTTATTTACAACACCAGCTTTTGTAAGAAATAAAATTATCATAGGTAGCTGAAAGAGAATACCAGAAGCAAGAACAAGAGTGGTGATGGTCCCAACGTAAGATATTATATCAAATTCATTTAAAATAGATGGGTCTAGTTGATAGTTTGNTAAAAAGTTAATTGAAATAGGAGTTAATATAAAGTAACCAAAGAATACACCTATAAAAAACAATAGAGATACATAAAATGTTGCTCCCCGTGCAGCCTTCCTTTCATTCGGGTAAAGACCTGGTGATATAAATTTCCAAAACTCCCAGAATGCGTAAGGGAATGCGCAGATTATGCCTATGACAAAAGAAGATGAAATATGCATCATAAATTGACCAGCCATCTGCCTACTTTGTATTATAAATGGTAATTCAGATATACAAAAAGATGATATACCTATATTTTTTCCAAGATCACAAAAAATTTTATAAGTCCAAAAATCACTCTTTGAGGGTCCTAATAATATAATTCCAAAAACTATATCTTTTGAAATGAAAGCAATTATTGCAAAAAAGAGAATTGAACCAATGGATCTTATTAAGTGCCACCTTAATTCTTCAAGGTGATCTAGAAAAGACATCTCTTTTTCAGTACTCATTTCTTATGCAATGGAAATTTTTCTGCCCACTCATTTACTTCTCTTTTAACGCCTAAAAAGTCTTTATTAATTAATGTTCTGTCTATGAAATCAACAATTTTTAACATATCNTCCTCAANCATACCTCTNGATGTAACTGCCGCCGTACCTACTCTCATTCCTGAAGTGACAAATGGAGACTGGGTATCAAAGGGTACCATATTCTTATTGATTGTTATGTCTGCTTTTCCAAGGTTTTCTTCTGCTTCTTTACCTGTAATGCCTTTATTTCTTAGGTCAATAAGCATAAGGTGATTGTCAGTCCCCCCAGAGATTATCTGATAGTCTCTACTAATAAATTCTTTAGCCATAGCTGATGCGTTTTTCTTTACTTGAATAACGTAGTTTAGATAATTTTCAGACAACGCTTCTTTAAAAGCTACTGCTTTTGCAGCAATTATATGCTCAAGAGGTCCTCCTTGTGTTCCAGGAAAAACTCCTGAATCAAGTAATGAGGAAACTTTTTTAATTATGCCTTTAGGGGTTTTAAATCCAAAAGGGTTATCAAAGTCTTCACGCATCATTATAATTCCACCCCTTGGCCCTCTTAGCGTTTTGTGTGTCGTAGATGTTACTACATGACAATAATTTAACGGATCATTTAACAGCCCTCTTGAAATTAGTCCTGAGGGATGAGCAATGTCCGCTAATAGGAAGGCATTTATTTTGTCAGCAACTTCTCTGATTCTTTTATAGTCCCAATCTCTGCTGTATGAAGATGCCCCACATATTATCATTTTAGGTTTTTCTTTTAGTGCTGTCTCCTCTAAAGTATTATAATCAATAAGGCCGTCCTCTTTATTTACTCCATAAAAAAATGATTTATATATTTTTCCTGAAAAATTCACTGTTGACCCGTGAGTTAAGTGTCCACCATGAGCTAAGTCAAATCCTAAAATCTTATCACCAGGGTTTAATAGAGCAAGCATAACAGCCGCATTTGCTTGTGCTCCAGAATGTGGCTGAACATTTACCCATGATGCATCAAATAAGTTTTTAAGCCTTTCCCTACATAAATCTTCGATTTCATCTACTACTACACACCCACCATAATATCTTTTTCCAGGCAATCCTTCTGCATATTTGTTAGTAAGAATACTTCCAGATGCAGCCATCACCCCTTCAGACGCATAGTTTTCAGATGCAATAAGTTCGATACCTTCTGTTTGTCTCTTCTTTTCTAGGTTTATAAGATTAAATAGTTTTTTATCTTCCATAATGCTGTAATTATTCTTTATTTTAGGAATATAATTNGTAATTTTTAAAAAATATAAATTATTTNTCAAAAGTAATGAACATTGAAGAATTAAGAATAAAAATAGANNAAATTGACTCTGAAATTCTTAAACTTTTAAACGANAGGATGGANGTAGTNCANCAGGTNGGNGTNATAAANTCAGCTGCNAANGAGAGTGTTTACAGNCCNGAGNGAGAGAAAGAAATTATTGAGAGGTTAGTAGANTTGAGTNAAGGNAGNATGAANAANGAATCTATNANACCTATTTTNCAAGANNTTTTTGCTNCAGCACGAAATATNGAGTTACCNGAAAGAATATCNTTTTTAGGNCCNGAGGGTAGNTTTACCCATCAGGCAGCTGAAAGNAANTTTGGCTCNANCAGTAANTANCTNTCNCTTAANTCAATAAGTNCAGTTTTTGATTCAGTNCAAAACAATCAGGCTAAATATGGCATAATACCTTTNGAAAATAANCAGGAAGGNATAGTTCAAGAAACNATTGACTTGCTAGGNATAAGNNAACTTAAAATNATAGCTGANCTNCCNATGTCTATAAGNTTATCTTTCTCAACNAGAGCNGANGANGTNAAAAATATTAAAAAAATATATTCTAAGGATATNGCNTTNAAGCANTGTAAAGANTTTATNGATAANTACTTTGATNNAGANNTNGNNCTTATTCCNGTNAATAGCACNAGNGCNGCNGTNAAGTTTGCNGANNCTGATATTAAATCGGCAGCAATCTGTTCAAGNTTTGCNTCTGTTCAGAGAAACGTTCCGATACTATTTGATAATATTGAGGACTCAAAAAATAATCATACGAGGTTCGTTGTCCTTTCGTCATCAGAAAACACAGTCAAATCTAAAAAAGATAAAACTTCCATCCTAGTTAATCTAATAGATGGTCATGGTGTCTTAGCCAAATTCCTTCAGGAGTTTCATGATGCNAAAATAAACTTAACAAAGCTGGAGAGTAGGCCTGCTAAAAGAGGCGTGGATTTCAAATACATATTTTACATAGATTTTGAGGGTCATTATTTAGATTCAAATTTTCAGATTATCTACAAGAGATATGAGAAAAACATCAAGCTCCTTGGTAGTTATCCTAGAATGATCTAATAGCTTTTTGGCACTTCGTATTTCCGCCATTTATCAAGCAAAAAAGACATGTCTTCAGGCAGTTTCGATTCAAAATAAACTTCTTTTTTTGTAGATGGGTGTATAAAACCTAGACTTTTAGCGTGAAGAGCTTGTCTCTCAATGATTTTGAAACTATTCTCTACAAACCTCTTGTAATTAGTAAATCGGTTTCCTTTTACAATCAGTTTCCCCCCGTATGCTTTATCACAGAAGATGGGGTGTCCAATGTGTTTCATGTGAGCTCTTATCTGATGAGTTCTTCCGGTTTCTAGCTCACATTCTATCAGAGAGATGTAGTGTATTTTTTCAATAAGTTTATAATGTGTTATTGCCCTCTTGCCTAGTGTGTTATTAGCAAACCCTTCGACCACTCTTCTGTCTTTGATGGAGCGTCTTAAGTTTACATCAATTGTTCCTTGATTATTTTTTGGTATACCCCAGACTATTGCTTGATACTTCCTCTTAATGGTGTGTTTAAAAAATTGATCAGCTAATGATGTCATAGATTTTTCATTCTTTGCAATTACTAAGAGGCCTGACGTGTCTTTATCTATTCTATGCACTAATCCAGGCCTTCCTTTATTACCTTTCATTTCTGGAAGTCCCTTGAGATGGTATATGAGTGCGTTTACCAATGTCCCATCCCAGTTTTCATGTGCTGGGTGAACAACCATCCCTGCTTTTTTATTAACAATTAACACGTCTTCATCTTCATGAACGATGTCTAATTGAATGTTTTCTGCTTTTATCTCTTCTTCTCTTTTCTCTCTGTCTAGTTTTACTTCAACCTCATCCTTAGGTTTGATTTTGTAGCTAGGCTTTACCGAATTCTTATTAACTAAAACTTTTCCTAACTTAATTCCCTCTTGAATTTTATTTCTTGTTACGTTTGGCATTTTGTCGAAAAGAAACTTATCTATCCTTATTAAATCTTGATTTCCGTCTACAATAAAAATTACAATTTCCTTTTCTCTAGCCATAATATTTTTTAGCTTTTTCCCAATACATATTCATTTCTTTTAGGGACATCATCTTTAAACTTTTTTTATTTTCTTTTATTTTATCCTCCATATGCTGAAACCTTTTTATAAATTTTTTGTTTGTATTTTCTAGGGCCTCTTCTGGATCTATATTTATAAATCTAGCCAGATTTATAACTGAGAAGATCAAATCCCCTATTTCGTCTTTTATTTTTTTAGAGTTATTTTTTTTGTTAATCTCCTCTTTTACCTCTGACAACTCTTCATGTATTTTTTTAACAACCTCTTCTTTATGATTCCAATCAAAGCCAACGCTTTTTACTTTTTCTTGAACCCTCATAGATTTGATCATTGCAGGCATGCCTCTAGGTATATTACTTAGTGTGCCTTTTGATTTTCTTTTTTTTTGTTTGATCATCTCCCAGCTTTTTTTTACTTCACCTTCTGTTTTTAGCTTTTTATTACCGTAGACATGAGGGTGCCTCTCTATAAGTTTATCATTAAGCTTTCTGCATATTGAATCTAAATTGAAAATATTCTTTTCGCTACCAATTTGAGCGTAAAAAACAATGTGTAGCAGAAGGTCTCCTAACTCTTCCTCAATATTTTTATCGTCTCTGTTTATTATAGCATCTGAAAGTTCATAAACCTCTTCGATAGTTAACGACCTTAAACTTTTTATTGTTTGATTTCTGTCCCAAGGACATTTATCTCTAAGTTCTTTTATGATTTTTGTTAACCTTTCAATTTCTTTTATCTCTTTTTTCATTTGAATTAAAGAAAATACGTTTATTGATTAAAGATAAGCAACTGATTTAATAACTTTGCTTCATGACAGAAACAATAGTGGCAATTGTGTTAGTTGCATTTTTTTTCTTTGCACTTTCTCTTAGAATGCTTTTTATAAAAGGGGGTGAGTTTAAAGGAACTTGTGCGTCGCAAAACCCATACCTTAACACGGAAGGCGAAGAGTGTGGCTATTGTGGAAAAACCGTTTCCCCAGGCTCAGACTGCAAAAAAGATTAAAGAAATGACCCTAATAAAATCAATCTCTGGGATAAGGGGTACATTAGAAAATATTCCTGGAAAGTCCTTGTCGGACTACGATATAAAGCAGTTCACTTTAGCTTATATCCAAGAGATCATTATAAAGCATTCTTCCAGTGTCATATTAGTTGGTAGGGATGCGCGAGAGTCTGGAGAGAGAATATCAAATATAATTAAAGAGGTTATTAGCAAAGAGGGGCTTGATGCAATAGATCTTGGCTTGGTAACTACCCCCACAATTGGGATAAGTGTCAAGAAATTAAATGCAGCGGGAGGTATAATGATATCCGCCAGCCATAATGATGAACGTTGGAACGCTCTTAAGTTATTAAATAGTGATGGAGAATTTTTACACCCTAATGATGTTCAGTTGGTTATTAAAGAGGAAAAAAGAGACGAATCCCCAGATCAAAATAAAGGAAACATATCATTTTACGATAAGGCATTAGATGACCACATAGATATTGTTCTATCTCAAGATTTCATTGATGTAGATTTGATTAAGTTCAAATCTTTTTCTGTGATTGTCGATGGAATTAATTCTGTTGGAGGAATTGCCATCCCTAAGTTTTTAGAGAGCATTGGTATAAATAAAATTCAAAAAATGAACTGTAAGCCCGATGGTAAATTTAATCATAACCCAGAGCCTCTTCCAGAGAATATTACTGAGATATGTTCGGAAATTAAAAACGGCACTTTTGATTTTGGTGTTGTTGTTGATCCAGATGCAGATAGGCTATGTCTAGTTGATGAACATGGTATGCCTTTTGGTGAAGAATATACCTTAGTAGCAGCCGCTGAATATGTTTTATCTAACAACAAAGGTTCCTCGTCATGTTCTAATCTATCTTCGTCTTTAGCTCTAAGAAAAATAACAGAGCGTTATGATGGTGAATATTACTCTTCGGCAGTAGGTGAAATTAATGTTGTAGAAAAGATGAAAAAAAATAACTGCTTAATTGGTGGTGAGGGAAATGGTGGCGTTATTTATCCAAAGACACACTATGGGAGAGATTCGCTGATTGGATTAGCTCTTATTATATCGCTGCTTGCTGAAAAAAATATTTCGCTATCAGAGTTAAAAAAACTACTTCCAGAATACCATATTTATAAACAGAAAATGAGATATTCTGGTGAACTATCTAAGGTCATTAGCGCTTTTAAAAGTCTATATCCAGAGGACCAAATAGATACCACAGATGGCATAAAAATTAATTTAATTGACTCCTGGGTACACATAAGAAAGTCAAATACAGAACCAGTTATTAGAGTTATTTCGGAAGCCAAGTCTTTACATGAAGCAAAAAAAATATCTAAAAAAATAATATCTAAATTACATGCAATATGAATGTGTATTTTGATAATGCTGCAACAACCCCTATCGACAGAGCTGTCCTAGATACGATGTTACCTTACTTAGAAAGTGGTTTTGGGAACCCTTCATCTATTCATAAAAGAGGAAGAGAAATTAAATCTGTGATCGAGAAGTCTAGAAGCAAAATTGCTTCATTATTATGTTGTGAGCCTGGGGAGATATTTTTCACATCTGGCGGAACGGAAGCAGACAATATGTTTATTTTAAATACAGTAATTGAAAAAAAAATAGACACTATTATAACAACGAAGCTTGAGCATCATGCTGTGCTCCATTGTTGCGATTTTTTAGAAAAAGTTTATAATAAGAATATAAAATATATAGAGACTGATGAAGAAGGAAAAATAGATCTATCGCACCTTGAGGATTTAGTTAAATCTAACCCGAACTCATTGGTAACCGTAATGCATGGAAATAATGAGATTGGAAACTTAAATGATATTAAAAGTATATCAAGAATCTGTCAGCAGTATGAGATAATTCTTCACTCAGATACAGTTCAGACAGTAGGTCATTATGACATAAATTTAAATGAATTAAACATTCATGGAATAGTAGGGTCAGCTCACAAATTCCATGGGCCAAAGGGTATTGGTTTTTTATATTTAAATAATAAACATAAGATATCACCTTTTATCCATGGTGGGTCGCAAGAAAGAAATATGAGAGGAGGAACAGAAAATATTTATGGTATTGTTGGATTGGCTAAAGCACTTGAATTATCTATATCGAATATGGAAAGCCACTCAAAGAATATTGAGGGAATTAAATCGTATATGATAGATGAGTTATGTAAAAATATAGATGGAGTAAAATTTAATGGACAATCTTCTGACCTTAAAAAAAGTTTATATACGGTTTTGAATGTCTCCATACCAAGTAACAGTGATCAGCAAATGTTCTTATTTAATCTCGACATTAATAACATTGCTGCTTCTGCAGGAAGCGCATGCACAAGTGGTTCTGAAATTGGTTCTCATGTATTGGCAGAGGTAAGAAAACATGATGGACACGTCCCTGTAAGGTTTTCATTTAGTAAGATGAATAATAAAGATGAGGTAGACTACACAGTTAGGAAAGTGTGTGAAATACTAAATATTTAGAATGGGTGAGCAAGCCATATAAAAAAACCATAAATAGCATATCTTATAAATCTTGCCATCGAATAAAATAAATATTTATTTCTATCAAAACCAATTGCCCCAATAACAGCACAAGTTGCAGAAAAGGGTAAAGGCGTTATCGCAGCCACTACAATTACTAACCAGCCGTATGCATTAATTTTTCTTTCATATTTTCCAATTATATTTTTTCTCATAAATTCATAAAGCCACGTATTATGTAGATATTTTCCAAAAAGAAAAGCAACGAAACCAGCAATGTAAGATATGACTGAGAAGGATATGACATAAATAAAATATGATGACAGGGGTTTTGATGTAATAGCCCAAATCATGAATAATTCTGGTGGAATTACACCCAATATTACTTCAGACATGAAAAACAGGAGAAATACAAAAGTGGAAGGGAGATCAAATGGAATTTGCTCTTTTAAACCAGACAAATCAAGGTAACTAAACGTTACTTTGTAGAAAACAATTGCAACCGCAAAGAATAATATTCCTCTTATAAAATTTTTAATAAAAAAGTATAACCTTACTTTATTTCTTCTTAGCATTTTAATTGGTAGTTAATTACCCTGAAAATATAAACTAATTATATATATTTTTGTTGAATGAAGAAAAAAATGTCACTTCAGGCAGATTCCATTCTAAAGTCTTACGGGCCTAAGACTGTTGTGAATAATGTTTCTATTAAAGTTAACCAAGGAGAGATTGTGGGGCTCTTAGGACCAAATGGAGCAGGTAAAACAACAACTTTTTATTCAATAGTTGGGTTAATAAAACCAGACGCAGGCTCTGTCTACCTTGGAGGGAAGGACATTACAAGTCTTCCAATGTACAAAAGAGCAAGAAACGGAATTGGATATCTTGCTCAGGAGGCATCGGTCTTTAGAAACCTTAGCGTGAGAGATAATATTTTAGCAGTATTAGAGCATCAGGGTATATCCAAAGAGGANCAAATNNATAAAGTNGATTTATTAATGAANGAATTTGGNCTTANAGAAATCAGNGANAGTATGGGNAAGGTTCTTTCGGGTGGNGAGAGAAGNAGAACNGAAATTGCNAGNGCTCTTGCTACNGANCCNAANTTTATNCTTNTNGATGANCCNTTTGCNGGNGTTGACCCAATAGCTGTNGAGGAAATACAAANTATNGTTAACTCNTTAAAGAAAAANAATATAGGNATATTAATAACAGATCATAANGTAGATGAGACACTCTCAATAACAGACAGATCATACCTAATGTTTGAAGGAAAACTTTTAAAATCAGGGACCTCGGAAGAGTTGGCTTCCGATAAACAAGTTAGAAAACTATATTTAGGTCAGAGGTTTGAGTTAAAGAGAAAAATTTAGAATGGGTCTTGTTACTAAAATAACATCCGCTTTCCTGTCAAAAAGATTAAAGTCATTTACAGAAAGTAAGAAAAAAGCAGTTCATGATCAGGCTGATTTACTTAATAANTTATTAGAAAAAGGGTCAATAACAGATTATGGTAAACGCTATNNTTTTAATAAAATAANAGATTATGATTCTTTTTCAGCGCAGGTTCCGTTGGTTGAATANGAAGACTTTTCTGTAGAGATAAAAAAAGTTTTGAGAGGTGAAAAGAATGTTATTTGGCCAGATGNTATCAAGTGGGCTGCNATGTCTTCAGGTACTACAAATGATAAGAGTAAATTTATTCCTGTTAGTGATGTATCGCTAAAAAAAAACCATTATAGATCTGGCCAGGACCTACTAGCACAATATATATCTAATAATAAAAAATCTAAACTTTTTGATGGTTACTCATTAGTATTAGGTGGCAGCAGACAAGTAACACCTTACTCACCAAATCCACACATATTTACTGGTGATATTTCAGCTGTCTTGTTGAAGAATTTACCAGTTTGGGCTAGAGCCTTCAGGACACCATCTATAGANGTAGCCTTAAATCCAGAGTGGGAAGAAAAAATAAAAAAGATGGCAAAAATTACATCTCAACAAAATATTACTAGCATTTCGGGTGTCCCTACGTGGACCATTGTACTTATTAAGGAGATACTCAGAGTCACAAAATCTCAGAATATTTTAGAAGTTTGGCCAAATCTTGAACTTTTCATACATGGTGCTGTTTCTTTTGACCCATATAGGCAGTTATTTAAAGAGTTAATACCATCTAAAAAGATGAATTATTTAGAAACATANAATGCCTCTGAGGGTTTTTTTGCATTTCAAGATGGCTCTGATTCAGAAGGTATGCTTCTAATGACAAATCATGGANTTTATTATGAGTTTGAAGATTTAGTAAACAGAACAATTGTGAATTTAGAAGACGTGAAAATTGNTAAACAATACGCACTAATTATTTCAACTTATTCGGGTCTTTGGAGGTATAAAGTTGGAGACACAGTTTCTTTTATATCTTTAGATCCATATAAAATTTTAATAACCGGAAGAACAAAACAGTTCATTAACGCCTTTGGTGAAGAGGTAATAGTGCAAAACACGGATAAAGCAATTTCAAATGCCTGTTTAAAGACTAATTCCTTGTTTTATAATTATACAGCAGCGCCATTATATATATCATCAAAGTCAAGAGGTGCTCATGAGTGGATAATTGAATTTATTAAAGAGCCAGATAGTAAAAAGCATTTTATAAATATCTTAGATAAAGAATTAATGAAATTAAATTCTGACTATGAGGCTAAGAGATATAGGGATATTGCTATTAAACCACCTCAGGTTCATTTTGTTAAATCTGGTTTTTTTGATTTTTGGTTGAAGTCCAAAAAGAAGCTTGGGGGACAACACAAGGTACCAAGACTAAGTAACGACAGGAAATTTGTTGATGATATGTTAGATAAAGTTTCTAACTTTCAATAAAATCAAATGTTGAAAGAATGACGGGCTCACCGTCCACCACAGCTATATTATGTTCAAAATGTGCTGACTGTTTTCTGTCCTTTGTAATAATGGTCCAACCATCTTGTGCCTGTTCAACCTCCTTACCCCCTAGGTTTATCATAGGCTCAATTGCTACCACTAAGCCATTCTTAATTTTTGCTCCAGCATTTGCCGTCCCAAAATTAGGGATGTCAGGCTCTTCATGCAAACCTCTTCCTAGACCGTGACCAACTAATTCTCTAACAACACCATATCCAAAGCTTTCTGTAAAACTTTGAATCTCCTGGCTTACATCTCCAATCCTATTGCCAACTTTTAGTTTATTTATTCCCCTGTATAACGACTCTTTCGTTACAGATAGCAACTGACTTAGCTCTTCGCTTATTTCACCAACAGGAAATGTGTATGCGTGATCTCCATAAAAATCATTCATAAGTACACCGCAGTCAATAGATATTATGTCGCCGTTTTGTAATGGTTTTTTTCCTGGAATTCCGTGTACAACCTCTTCGTTAACAGAAACACAGAGGGTGTTAGGAAAGTCATACATGCCTAAAAAGCCAGGCTCTCCTTTGTTATCTCTTATAAAAGTTTCAGCAACTTTGTCTAGATCTAGCGGTATAACGCCAGGTTCTATGCGTTTATTTAATTCTCCTAATGTTTTTGAAACTAACCTTGAACTTTTCTTTATTAGTTCTATTTCCTCAGCTGTCTTGTAGTTTATCATCTACCTACCCAATCATCTTTTTTGGATCTACCCACTTATCAAAATCACTTTCACTTACTAATTTTAATTTAAGGGCAGCCTCTTTCAAAGTAATACCNTCGGTGTGGGCTTTTTTAGCAATTTTAGCAGCATTATCATACCCTATATGAGTATTGAGTGCTGTTACTAGCATTAATGATTTTTCAAGTTGGTCTTTTATAACCTTCTCATTAGGCTTAATTCCAACTATGCAATTATTAGTAAAAGATGTACATGAATCACCAAGTAATCTTGCGGAGTTAAGGGTGTTATGTGCTATCATCGGCTTGAATACGTTCAGCTCAAAATGTCCGCTCATACCCCCAACACTTACGGCTACGTCATTCCCTATTACCTGAGAGCAGACCATTGTGATAGCCTCGCACTGGGTTGGGTTTACTTTTCCAGGCATAATCGATGAACCAGGTTCGTTTGCTGGAAGGTTTATTTCCCCAATACCACTTCTTGGCCCAGAAGATAACATCCTTATATCATTTGCTATTTTCATTAGCGCCACAGCTGTATTTTTTAGTGACCCCGATGCTTTTACCATTGCATCATTAGCCGCAAGTGCCTCAAATTTATTCTTTGCAGTAATAAATTTATATCCGGTTATTTCAGCAATCTTTTCTGCTACTTTCTTTGCATAGCCTTTGGGGGTATTTAGGCCAGTGCCTACAGCTGTTCCTCCTAAAGCTAATTCGGAGAGATGTGGTAGGGACTCTTTTACACCTTTGATAGTATGTTGGAGTTGTGCCACATAACCACTGAATTCCATCCCAAGTGTCAGAGGTGTTGCGTCCATAAAATGTGTCCTCCCAATCTTTACAATGTTTTTAAATTCTGTAGCTTTTTTATTTAGCTCGTTGGCCATTTTTTCAAGGCAAGGTATTGTGTAACTTGTTAGGATATGATAAGTAGCCATATTCATGGCTGTAGGAAATGTATCGTTTGAAGATTGAGACTTATTGACATCGTCGTTAGGATGAATTTTTTTTATTTTGTCTGTAAGCTTTCCTCCCATCTTAACATGACACCTGTTCGCTATAACTTCATTTACATTCATATTTGACTGGGTGCCGGAGCCTGTCTGCCATACAGATAAAGGGAAGTGGTCTATTAACTTTCCATCTAATATCTCTCCACAAACCGAAGAAATAACTTCCATTTTCTCTTTGTCGAGAACACCTAGCTCATGATTTGTTTCTGCAGCGGCCATCTTTAAGACGGCAAAAGATTCAATAATTTCCCATGGCATTTTTTCAAAACCAATATCAAAGTTTTCTAGAGATCTCTGTGTCTGGGCACCCCAGAACTTATCGGCCCCTACTTTTATTTCTCCAATAGAATCTTTTTCTGTTCTCTTAGTCATTCTTGTAAAATTAATGATAAAAATGATTCTCTAAGTTAATATTCTTTATAATGTGAGAGTTTGTTTTTATATAATTATTTATTTACTTGCAGTTTAGAATAAATCTAAATAAGAAAAAATGAAAAAAATAACATTCCTTCTATCTCTAATAGCATTTTCTTGTTCTATGAATAAGGAGCTGCCCAACGAGGTTAATCTATATAGTCAGAGACACTATGCCGTAGATGAACTACAGTATAAAAATTTTACTGAGAAAACGGGTATAAAGGTAAATGTCGTTAAAGCAAATGCTGATGAGTTAATAGAAAGATTAAAAAATGAGGGAGAAAATTCACCTGCTGATTTATTTGTTACAGTAGACGCTGGAAAATTATTTAATGCAAGGGAAGCCGGAGTCCTCCAAAAAGTTCCTAGTGATGCAGTTAATGGAAATATAAGAACTGACTTATTAGATTCAGATAGTTACTGGGCACCAATAACTTACAGGGCTAGAATTGTGGTATATAGTAATGAGAGAGTTAATAAATCAGACTTATCAACCTATGAGGATTTAGCGAATTCTAAGTGGAAAAACAGGTTACTTGTCAGGTCATCGTCTAACGCATATAATCAGGCTTTGATGTCATCAATAGTGGCAAACCTCGGAGGAGCAACAACACAGGCGTGGGCTAATGGAGTTGTTTCTAACTTTGCTAGGGATCCAAAAGGGAGTGATAGAGATCAGGTCAAGGCAATTGCTGCTGGACAGGGAGATATAGCCATAGTTAATTCATACTATATAGGTTTATTGCTTGCTTCCGAGAAGGAAGAAGAAATTAATGCGGGTAAATCAGTCTCTGTATTTTTCCCAAATCAAGGACCTGGTGACAGAGGAAGTCACATAAATATATCTGCCTTGGGATTAACTAAAAACTCTCCAAATCGAGAAAACGCTATTAAATTAATTGAGTATCTTACAAGCGAGGAAGCTCAGGAGGTATACGTTAATAATAGCTACGAGTACCCTGCCAACTCTTTGGTTCAACCTTCTGAAATTGTCAGGGCTTGGGGCGAATTTAAAATTGATAAACTTAATTTAAATGCTTTAGGTGAATTTAGATCTGAGGCTATTAAAATTTTTGACAAAGCCGGTTGGAAATAAAAAGTAATTTTCTGCTTATTCAAAACAAGAGGTGGGTCATACTAAGTGTTTTGCTAGCTATGCTAGTAATTCTTCCCGTCTTCATTCTTTTTTTTAGTTTTTTTACTTCAGGAAAAGAGACTCTCATCTATCTACTAGATACAGTACTTTTAGACTACACCCTGAATACTATCTACTTAATTTTTTTAACGTCAGTCTTCGCTCTCCTTTTTGGTATTTTTCCTGCATGGGTGATAAGTAATTATTCATTTAAGGGAAGATCTTTTTTTGATATTGCGCTCTACCTCCCCCTGGCAATACCTTCTTACATTATGGGCTTTACTTACATAGAGATCTTAAGTTTCACCGGCCCTCTGCAAACTTTCGCAAGATCTAACCTCCCCTCTCTCTCTAATTTTTTAAATCAAGATTACTTACAGATAGAGGTATTGGGTATTATTCTTGGCTTGGCCCTCTACCCATACATTTACACGGCCTCAAGGATTTCGTTTAGCATGATTGGGTCAAATTATCTTAATATCTCAAAAAATATGGGATTAAGTAATTTCCAGTCTTTTTTTAAAGTTGTCTTGCCTCTCTCAAGACCAGCAATTTTTTCAGGTCTATTTCTTGTGATAATGGAGGTATTGAATGAATACGGTGCAGTAAAGTATTTTGGTGTAAATACTTATACTACAGGGATATTTAGGTCATGGAATTCATTTGGAGATGTTGACGGGGCGATACAGCTTGCTTCAATATTGATAGTTGTAGTTTTAATATTTTTTTTAATTGAGAGATTATCAGTAAAAAAATCAAGATTCTATTATAACAGAAACACACAGTTAAATATCAGATATACGTCTTCTGGAATCAAGCCACTTATATTCTGGGTTATTTGTTTTATTCCTTTTGTCCTAGGGTTTTTTATTCCTTTTATATTTATTCTTAATAACTCCNTGGAAACCTTCCATTTAGCGGATTTGTCAAAGGTGATTAATCTTACCTGGAACTCGATATCTGTGTCAGGTATTGCTTCTCTTCTAGTTATATTTTTCGCTTTATTTTTTTTATATGTAGAGAGAATATCAAAGTCAAAAATCAATTTTTATATAAGCAATACAATATCACTGGGGTACGCCCTTCCAGGTGCAGTCATAGCTTTGAGTCTGATGATATTATTTAAAGGTTCTTTGTTGGTTGGAACTTTTGGAGTTTTGTTATTTGCGTATGTAATTAGGTTTTTAGCAGTCGGAAAATCTCCTATCCAGTCAAGTCTTGAAAAGCAGCCAGAAACAATTGATGACACAGGTAAAAACCTTGGTTTAGGCCCATTTAGTTTATTACAGAAAGTTCACCTACCAATTAATAAGTTCGCTTTACTAAGTGCTTTCATTGTTGCTTTTATAGACATCCTTAAGGAGTTGCCAATAACACTTATACTGAGTCCTTTTAATTTTGACACTCTTGCAACGCAGACATATGAGTTCGCTGTAGAGGAGATGTTACCACTTTCTAGTATATATTCTCTCATAATTATTATTCTGGGAAGTTTGATGTTATTAATTTTGAAGAATTATATTGATAAGCAGATCGATGTTTCTAAAAGTTAAAAATCTTGTTAAGAACTACTCAAGTGAGTTCCCTATCATTAAGGACTTATCTTTTTCGGTTGAGAAGGGCGAGTTAATTTCTTTTCTCGGAGAAAGTGGTTCCGGTAAGACAACTTTCTTAAAATGTCTGGCCGGACTTGAAAAGACTAATAGCGGATTAATTGAGCTAAATGGTAAAACATTAAATGATTATAATACATTTGAGTCTCCTCAGAAAAGGAAGATCGGATTTGTTTTCCAAGATTACCCCCTATTTCCCCATTTAAATTTGGAACAAAACATTACGTTTAATCTTGAAAAAAAATATGAGAAGAATCTAGATTACATATTAAAACTCACCGGATTAAAGTTTTTACTTGAGAGGTTTCCCCACGAGTTGTCAGGGGGAGAACAGCAGAGGGCGTGTATCGCAAGGGCTCTAATTAGAGAGCCAGAGCTACTGCTATTAGACGAACCCTTCAGTAACCTTGACACAACTATCAAGGAGTCGATGCGAGAGGAGATTTATAAGATCATAAAAAAAACAAAAACCACAACCATACTTGTCACTCACGACATCAACGATGCACTAAATATATCTGACAGGATCTTAATATTTAAGGCAGGAATATTGCAGCAATATGATAGCCCAGTAACTATGTATTGTGAGCCAGCAAATTGTTATTGCGCTGAAATTTTAGGTGATATGAATAAATTATTTCATAAAAACGACACCTATTATGTTAGGCCAGAGAGGGTAAGGGTATCTAAGAAAAAATCAAAATACAAAGTTCATGTGGAGAAATGCTTTTTTCAGGGAAAAGAGTATAAGGTAAAAGGCAAACAAAATAATGAAACATGGCATTTCTTTTCTAAGGATCCACTCGAAGAAAATAAAAACGTTTATGTTGATTTTGGTGAGAAAGACCTTATATACTTTGATCCGGTATGTAAGAACTTTTTTAAATGATCATGGTTTTATGAAGCTTGAGATGTGATTGTTAATTTCATCATTTATTTCTTTATACTGCTTTTCTGATACATTATTTAATCCCTCATACTTTTTTCCAAGAGCGAAAAAGCCATTGAACATGGGTTGTTTATTTACTGACTTATGGAAGGATATTATCTCATTTTCTTCAAAATAGTTATCCCAATTTTTTCTTACAATGCTCCAAAAATTTTGGTTTTTATCCCACCACTTTAGTGCAGGTTCACATTTTTCCATACCTACTTTTACATAAGTGTTTTTTCCTTTCTCCTCTGCAATTAGTTTAATATTTTCTCCTCTTAAAATCTTAAGATTGTCCTGTTCGTGGACCCAACCAAAGTCAGTTATATTATGTCTGTTTCTTCTACTGAGAACGTTATAGTCTTTTCTTTTGCTATATTCTCTCCTGGGCAGTGGGGCATCTGTTGTGCTCTCCCAATAACTTTTACCGTCAACATGTACCCATGATCCCATACCTTCGTACCTGGGGCTGTCATCTACCTGGTAAACTTTTTGAATCCATTTTCCTTTAGTTTCCTCTCTGTTATAATTTTTTTTGACCCACCTTTCTTCCTTGTCGTATGATAACATGCTCTCAGTCTGGTAAATCCAATCTTGTCTCCAGTGTTTTATTACCATCTCTTTTCCTACAACTAGAAGGTGCTGTATAACTATCTTATCTTTTGTTTCTTCTACGACAAATGCTAATTCTCTTCCGCCAGAGTTATAATTTTCATAGAATTTATATTCTTTGTCAGGTGAGAAAGTCTCTGCAAACTGAAATTTAATGTCCATGCACCCACACATTCCTTTAATAGCCTGAATGTCTTTCTTCTTGTTTGATAATAGAAGGAATGGTATAAAACTTAGTAAAAATAAAAATTTGAAAAAAATACTATTCATTTTGTCTTATTTAGAATGATTATAAACAGTGTAATTTACATCTAAATTACCTAAAGACAAACTTTATATCTTAATTTGAATAGTGATATATGAATTCCTTGGAGGAGATGGTATTATACCGGGCCCAGGGTACCCCGTAGCTCTTCTAGTAAAATAATATGTATTAAAAATATTGTTTATACCTGCTTCTAATTTAATTTTTTTATATCTATATGCTACGCTGCAATCAACTAAGTTATACTCAGGAATTTCACCGATAATTCCACTAATATTTCCTTCCTTCGCATTTGAAGAGTCAGTATATTGCTTGGCCACGTAGCTAAATTGTGTATTAAAAATAAAGTTTCCAACACCCAGTTTTATTCCAGTCTTAATATTCTGATTTGGTACAAATTCAACCTTTTTGCCAATAACCCCACTGACATCAGATCTAATATACTCAGAGTCTATAAAAGCTGTATTTATAAAATAATTTAGACTTATATTATCGCTTCTTATTAGTAAGTTGTTTAAATCAAAATCTATATTTGACTCAATTCCATAAATAATAGCGTCACCAATATTTCCTCTTTCACTTTTAACACTCCCATCTTTATATGCTTTCTGAGTAAACCCAATTCTGTCCTTATAATTAAGATTAAATAGAGTTATGTCAAATGAGACAAGTTTCTTTATGTTCCCTCTAAAACCCAGATCAATGGTATTCCCTTTCTCGTCAGAGATATTAGGATTTATAGAGAAAGCTGGGTTAATTATACTTATATCAGAAAAAGTTACAGAGCGGTAATTTTCAGAAATGTTTCCATATATCTCAAATTTTTTATTTGGTTTATAACTAGAGCCAAGCCCAAAAAGAATGAATGACCTTGTATTATCTCTTTCCTCCTCTACGGTATTATTATAAATAACATTTCCCGCCCCATCTAGATTTATTATTTTATATGATCCATTGCTTTTTGTGATTATGTTTTCAAATCGAAATCCAGGTGTTAGTGAAAACTTATCATTTAAGTAAATTACGTTTTCTCCAAATAGAGCAAAGTTTTTATTGGGGTAAACATAATTAGACTGATTGTTGTAGTTTGGAAACTCATCTAAATAAAAATTAAAATCAGCATCATCACTATCAGATCCAGGGCCCTGATTGCTTGTAGATTTAGATCTATAATACTTTCCACCAATCACAAATGTTCCTTTATTTTCTCCGAGTGTATATTTTTTTAATAATTTTAGCTCTAAACCATGATTATTAAAATTTCCTTTGATTAGATCTCTTTCTGAGAATGAGTCAACTTGGTCAACTCTGTTAGTCCTAAAGCCAATAGTGTTTCTCTGTGCGTCTAAACCAAAGAAATTCATAGACAAGGTTACTTCTTCATTAAACTTATGGTTTAGTTTTACATTATAGAGCAACCAGTCTAATTCAAACCAGTTTCTGGTTCGATTACTTTGTAGAGGGTCTTCAAAAAACATTCTGTCAGAAAGTCCTCCAGCTTGTTTCGCAAGATAAGTCATGTATGTAATTTCCCCCGAGACATTTGTTTTATTTGAAATATTTTGTGAGAGGTGTACATAAAAATTATTTGACTGGTATTTAGAGTTTGCCCTAAACCCGTTTCCCCTCTTATAATTATAGAAACTATAAAAACTAAAATTTTTTCTTTTTCCACCTATACTTGTAAAGTTTGTGTAAAGGTTATTGCTTCCTACAGTATTTCTTGAGACAAGATCAATTGTTTTGTTTGGAGGCTTTTTAAGAATAAAGTTTATTAGTCCACCAAATTGTGTTCCGTACTGTAGTGAGGCAGCACCTCTAATTATTTGTATCTCTCTTATAGCTTCAGCAGGTGGCGTATAGTAGCTCTCAGGATAACCAAGTACGTCAGCACTTATGTCATAACTGTTTTGTCTTGTGTTAAAGTTTGATGTCCTGTTTGGGTCAAGGCCCCTTCCGCCAATATGTAGTTGAATACCAGCATCGTCATTCTGATAAATATTTAATCCTGATATCTGATTATATATTTGCCTTGCATTATTTGAAGCAAGGTTTGCCATAGACTGTTCCACTAGAATCACTTCCGTTTTTTTTCCAGCATATATTGAGGTTCCCTCTACATCTTTCAGCCTTTGCAGCTGAAATTCTCTTATCTTTTGACCCTTAATTATAACTTCGGACAGCACCTCTGTCTTTCTCTTGAAAGATATGTTTACTTCATTATCTTCTGTTAAGTCAACTTTTTTCTCTACAAACTGAGACCCAACTAGTAAATAAACTATTGTTATACTATTCTTATCTGTCTCAAACTCATAATAACCATTTTTATTAGGACTAGTTAAGAATTTAGAGTTTCCATCATAAATGAACACATCCTCTGTAGAGAAGTTTTCACTTTCAACAGAAATTAAGCCAAATACCCTATTCTGTCCATCGGAATTATAGAATGAGAATACAATAAAAACTAATAATTTAAATACCCTTGATCTCATCATTAAGTGGTAATATCCATTTTTTATTTTTAAGAGATTCTGTCTCATCATATAGGTTAACATCAGGATCAATAAATCTCTGACTTGGCCTCCCGTTTAAGGCAACAAAGCTATCTGCATAAACTTTTACTCTGTTTTCTTCTGTAGAAAATTTTCTTCCGATGAAGTGTGAAAATTCAAGAATAAAGTCGGGTTGAAAACTCATTTGTTTTTCTTGAAATGGGGTAAGGTAGTCTGAGCTGTTAACCATAAAAGAGGTACCCTTTAAAGGGTCTACAACTTTGAAGTTTGTGTAGCCCACCTTCTCAATTAGCATCACCCTCCATGAGAAACGATAACCTTGCTCGTGCCAGAAAAGCTCTCCAGGATATAGCTGGTATCTAAATGGTATGATAGCCTGAGCTAGGAAAAAAAACATAACAATAGATACTGTTAGTTTCTCCTTTTTATTTTTTGTCTTTGCTAAAATCTTTGTTTTTTTTGATTTAAAAGAAAGGCCAATACTAGATAAAACCTTTTCTATAAAATTTATTATTTTCTTATGGAACCTGCTGCTGAAGAAAATCATGGAACTAAAAATCATTATGTGTGGAAACATACCTATGGGAAATAAAACAAGCGTAAAAACATGAAAAAATATTACAAGAATAAAAGCTAATAATCTTGTTTTAGCTATCATTAGAAGAAAGGGTATGCTCAAGTCGTATATCATCCCCCCCCAACTCATGGCGTAGTGTACCCATTCCATTTGTAGGAGAGTCTCTCCAATAATTGGAAGATCATATTTNGATAACAACCATATTTTTAGTGGCATAGCTTCTAAGAGCCAGTCTGAATTTANTTTTGCAATTCCTGCGTATAAGTATACTATTGTGATGAGAAGTTTGAGAGCGTCAATATTCCATTTAGACACTTTTTTGAATTCTTTTTTAGAAATGTAGTTATCGACTGAAAATCTAGCATTTGCGGGAATAAATATTAGTAAGAAACTTAGAATACTTATAAAGTAATAATGGTTTAGGTATGTTGTCTTATCCATTAACTCAATGTAAGTGAAGCTAATAAAAAACACCAAAATAGAAGCTCTATACTTGAGACCTATTAAAACAAATAAAGACGAAACAAAGCAGATAAAAAATATTAAATATGTAAGCTCTCCTATTGGCTTTACCCACTCAAATCCATANTAAGAAAAATGAAATTCAGGTTGTATGTAGATCTCATCAATCCAACCTTTTAACCAGAAACGGATTATACTATAGCACATTAGTGCCCCAAAACCTATTCTATAAAAAGCTAGAGTGTAAGAGGAGTGAGTTCTATTTAAATAATCCTGAATCACGATTTAAAATACTAATCTCCGTCTGCATCAATGTAGTCAACAGTTACGCTAAGTAGTTGTAACATATCAACCTTAAGAAGAACTACTATCTCTTGAATAGCATCATAGGTCTGAAGCAGCTTAGTATTATTAGTCTCAATTTGGTTTACGAAATCATCATCTAAGTCTGTAATTTTTTGAAGGGCAATTGTCATTTTATTGCTTATCTTATTTCCCAAATTGTTATCACCTGTATTTTCGTCTAGATCACTGATAATAGACTTAAGAGTTGAACCAGAATAGTAATTTCCGGACCCATGCTCTTTGCCCTCATAGAATTCTATTATTCCGTTGTACGCTTCTATTGCATATTTTTTAGAGTTAATCCTAGAATAATACCCCTCTACATTTTCAGGTAGAGGCCCACTAGAAAAAACGCCACCAGGTATTCCAATTTTATTGGCACGGAAACCCTTCTCATAATAGAAAAGGAAATCATTTACCATAATATTAAATGCGGAGGTTGCTGTGTTATCAGTTGAGCTAATAAATTCATTTTTATAAGTTTCCCAACTTCCAACGACATCTTCTGTAATATTTTTCATATTTTCAGTCACATCGGTTAGATAATTTATGTGGTTGTTGTCGTTGGTATAAACTTCAATAATTTTTTCGTTTGATTCACCTAATCCATATAACATATAATCAATAGTAGGAAACCCTTGAGCCGCATTATTATTTGCGTTGTTAAAGTCATATGTTCCTGACGAAATGTTTGCCGTTACCCTTGCTACATTTACAGGGTAAACATTCATTTTAGAGTTATAATAAATTTCTTCTGCCTTTCCAATATTGATCATCTCTACCCTCTGCCACGCCATGTGTGCGTCAACATATTTTTCTCTAAGAATATTTAATGAAGCGTTGTCTTTCTTAATTTTAAATTCATTTGATGCTACCTCCATCATATCAATCTTTGATTTGAACTCAGAAAGCCTTGGCTGGATACTATATATATACCAGTTATTTAGTAATGTCCCTCTGTCATAACTAGGGCCAGATATTTCCTCAGAGGCCTCATTGCATGAGATTATTGTTGTAAGAATTAATAAAAATGTTAATGTTGCCTTTTTCATATCATTTATTTGTAATCGTTCTAAATATAAAGATAAAAAACCAGCGCCGTATTACACAACGCTGGTGTTGATTATTTAATTAAAAATAATCTTATGTGAACTTACTAAACTATGTTTAGGATAAACTTAAAAGCCAAACTTGGTTTCAATACTTGAAGCCATTGACTCTAAAGCCGCTGGAGTCACTGTCCAAAAATCGTCAATTTGCGAAAGCATATCGTTTACTTCTGCGTTAGTGTAAAAAGGCTCACCTGTAGTTGGGTTCTTCGTAAACTGTAAGCTTAAAATAAAACCCCAACCTTCAGAAAGGGCATGATGAGCATCCGCCCATTTCCCATCTGTTATCTTTCCAGCACCGCTGTTAAGATAATCTGCTGCTTTTCTACCAATGATATGTGATAGTTTTGTTTTAATAATTTCAGCTTGCTCATCTCTTACAGTGTAATCACCTGCTACAATTGCAGCTCTACCGTGTTTGAATGCATCATATAATTCCTGTGCTATTCCTGGTAATGATGNCCCATCAACCTTTTTGAGATATTTGCTAACTAAGACATCTGAACCTTCTATTGCAGAGGTTAAGTCATCTGGCTCGAGGCCATATAGGTACCCATAACCTTCATCCCAGTAGTGCTCCATAGTTGTGTAGTTTTTGCCTTCAGCAACCGTTCCAGCGTCGTTATCAGCTATGTTTGTTCCCCCATCAAGTTTACCTGGAGTAAGGTATCCCCAGATTATCTGGTCGCATACTAATGCTCCCATTAAACCCTTGGTAAAAAGCTGATTTATTTCATGCCCTTTGGCATTAATTTTAACAGTTCTCCCTCCGTCTCCTGGGTCAGTGTAAATACCTGCAACTCCTGCAGATGCATCTGTAATTGTAGTGACAGCAGGAAATACATTTGTGGTTACGTCATCAATCAATGCGTCAAACATTGGCTTAACTGTTGATGAAGCTTTTGAGCTTGAAGCTGTCTTATTACCTATTTTTTTACCGGATTCTCCTAGCGCCGCATTGTCAAACCCTAAACCTAGGTTAAACATGCTATCTAATGCCGCCTTTGTTTTTTCTGCATTATTAAGTGCTGAGCTAAGTTCTTTAGCCATCTCTAGTCTTGCGGACTGTCCGCTATAACTTACAGATGTGTTACCATCCCTATTAAAGGTATAGGTGNTGGGTATATTAATTGTTATTACCGGATCAACTGGATCTGGGTCTGGATCTGGATCTGGAGTTATAGTATCAGTCTCGTCGTTACAACCGATGATTATAATACCAAATAGAATGATCCAAAGTGTTTTTAAATTCTTCATTTATTTTAGATTTATTTTAAATAAGTTCCGCAATGATATTATCTATTTAGAATAAATCCAAATAAGACTATATTTTTTATATTATTTTCTTTTTCTTTTTTATTAATTTTTTTTTTTAAATATTCTTCAATCAAATGAATAACATTTAATTTTGCGTAAATCCATTTATTTTGATTGGTTTAATAAGCATTAATTACAGGACATCACCTATTGAGGTTAGAGAAAAATTCTTTTTTCAGGATAAGGAGAAGCTAAAATTTTATATTCTTCTCCAAGAAAAATATTCTGTTGACGGTTTAGTTATCTTATCAACTTGCAATAGAACAGAAATCTACTATGAGTTTGAAAATCATATTGGTGAAGAGAAAAGAATTTTCCATCTAATAATGAAATGTTTAGTAGAATTTAAACATTATTCAGAGGGTCTTTCACCATACGTTTCTAAGAAAGTAGGATCTTTAAACGTTTCTCGTCATCTTTTTAGATTGATATCTGGACTCGAGTCTATGATTATTGGAGAATTCCAGATAGTAGATCAAGTTAAGGAGGCCTTTTACTTTGCCCAAAAAAATAAAATGTTGGGACCAATTCTAGACAGAATGTTTCAAAAATCAATTGAAACTGGAAAGTTTGTAAGAACAAATACATTAATAGGGAAGGGTGCCATATCTGTTAGTTATGCTGCAGTTGAAATAATATCAAAAAAATACGAATTAAAAAATTCAAAAATTCTTTGTGTCGGCGCAGGAGAAACCTCTAAACTATCAGTAAATCATCTTTTAAATAAAGACATCAAGAATATTCTTGTGACAAATAGAAATAAAAAAAGAGGTGAAAAATTTGCTAAACATTTTAACCTAAAGCTTGTCCCGTTTGAAAACCTTAAAAATAATTTAGAAGAAATTGATGTAGCAATATTTTGTACATCATCAGATTCACCTCTAATATCTGAAAGTGATTTATTACAAATTATGGAAGCAAGAAAAAATAAAAACCTTCTCATAGTAGACCTTTCTGTACCTAGAAATATAGAAGAGAATATGTCAAAGGTAGATGGCTTAAAAATTATTAATGTGGATGGACTTAAGGACGTAGTAAATAAAAACTATAATAAAAGAAAATCTGAGATTAATAAGGCCCAGCTTCTAATTGATGATTACCTAAAAGATTTTGATGAATGGGCAAGCTCAAGACAATTACGACCCTCTATTCTATCTATAAAATCAAAAATTAAAAACCTTATTGAGAAGAATTATAAAATTGAACTTAATGCTGACTCAAGTGATAAGTTAGAAAATAAGACAGATGACCTAGATGTCCAAATGAACAATATTTACAGTAAACTCTCTGATCATTTAGTAAGAAAAATAAGAGTTGCAAGTAAAAACGGGAAAGATAAAAATGCTCTGAAAATAATAAAAAAAATATTTGAAGATGACCAATAAAATAATTGTTGGGACGAGAGACAGCAAGTTAGCACTTACTCAGACTCAGAAAGTAACTCAAAAACTAAACTCATTACATCCTCATATCCAATTTGAAGTATTAAATATTAAGACAAAAGGCGACATACTCCAAGACCATCCTATCGAGTCGTCTATTGATAAAGGGTTTTTTGTTAAAGAAATCCAAGAAATGCTTCTTAAAAAAAAAATAGATATAGCAATTCATAGCCTAAAGGATTTACCGGTAGATCCCATACCCGGACTTGAGATTTCTGCTGTTTTGGAAAGAGATGACCCAAGGGATGCATTGGTATTAAATCCAAAAATTCAATTTAATAATGATTTAAATAATCTTACCATTTCAACCTCATCAAACAGAAGAAAGTCTCAGCTTCTAAAGTTATACCCCGAAATTAAAATGAAAACCATAAGGGGTAATGTGGATACAAGAATTGATAAGATGGAAAAAGGGTACTGTGATGGAATAATTATTTCAGCTGCAGCACTAATAAGGTTAGGTCTTCAAGATAGAATTACTTACTTATTCGATAATGAAGAAATGATATGTGCCCCTGGCCAGGGTACAATAGCTCTAGAATCTAGAGAGGAAGATAAAGGAATAAAAAAAATTGTTAATTCAATAAATCATAAAAAAACCTCGATATGTGTGGAAATAGAGAGGTCTTTTCTCAAGAAACTAGAAGGAGGTTGTACTGCGCCAATTGGAGCTTATGCCAAAGTGGTTGAGAACAAGGTTTTATTAAAAGGAATTATATCATCCTTAAATGGAAAAAAACATATAACTAATCAAGCACTATCGGAGTATACTAATTCAAATAAACTGGGAATTGAACTTGCAAAAAAAATGCTTTTGGATGGAGGTGATGAAATTCTATCTGAGGTAAGGGGGTAATGGTTAAAGATAAAATTAATATTTTACTGACTAATGAAGGAGAAATATCTGGATTTACAAAACTTCAAGACTTAGGTTTTATACTTCATCATTTTCCGATGATAAAGACACAACCCATTCAAGATGCCGCCCCTTTTAATATCAATAATTTTGATTATTATATTTTCACATCTAAAAATAGTGTTAGACATTTTTTTAGTTTATCGTTTGTGAAACCTGACTTATTTGCAAAGCCAGTTATATGTATTGGTAAAAAAACAGAAGAACAATTAGCTAAACTTAATATTAATTCAGCTTATACTGCGAAAAGAAACTACTCGGAAAGTTTAGGTTTAGAGTTAGAAAAAATTGGAATAATTAACTCAAAGAAGGTCTTGATCGTACAAGGAAACCTGTCAAAAAATATATTGCCAGATTATTTAAAAAAGTTTTGTGATTTAACGAGATTTGTNGCTTATAAAACATCTTTAATTGACTCTATAAATAAAGATCTTATGTCTATCCTTGACCAAAAAGATTTAAATGCTGTTTTTACTAGCCCATCAGGTTTTGAATCATTTAAAAATTTATATGANCCAAAAGATATTAAACTTATTAGTATTGGNAATTCCACATCTTCTTATATTAAAAAATGTGGTTTTTTACCTATTATTACCTCAAAGATGCAGTCATATGAGGGAATTTCAGATTCAATCATTTCACACTTTAATACAATAAAATGAGTCAGAAGGTAAGACTCAGAAGGCTGAGATATAATAAGATTGTAAGAGATCTTGTGGAAGATACCCACCTGAGACCACAAGATTTAATATATCCAATTTTTGTGTGTGAGGGAAGCAATATTAAAAAGGAAATCAACTCTATGCCTGGTCAGTTTCAAGTCTCGATTGATAATTTATCTAGTATATGTAACCGTCTATTAGACTTAAATGTTAAATCAGTAATTTTATTTGGCGTCCCTGACAAAAAAGATGGTGAAGGGAAAGTGGCACAAGATGAAAATGGAATAGTTCAGAGAGCAGTCCAAGAGATTAAAAAAATAAACAGTGACATATTGGTCATTGTTGACTTATGCCATTGTCAGTACACCACTCATGGGCACTGTGGAACAATTGAAAATGGAGATGTTGATAACGATAAAACGGTTACAAACTTAGGCTTACAAGCTATCTCATTGGCAAAAGCTGGTGCTGATGTAATTGCACCATCTGATATGATGGATGGTAGAGTTAATCATCTAAGAACTGTTCTTGATAAAAATAATTTTGAGAAACTTCCTATTTTTTCTTACAGCGTNAAGTATGCTTCTGCATTTTATGGTCCTTTCAGGGACGCTGCAGAAAACTCACCTCAGTCTGGAGATCGCAAGTCTTACCAGATGAATTATAAGAACTCGATTGAGGCATTAAGAGAAGNAGAAACCGATATCAATGAGGGTGCAGATGCGTTAATTATAAAACCAGCAATGTCTTATCTAGATATTATATACCGAGTCAAATCTAAATTTAATATACCAGTAATAGCATATAATGTTAGTGGTGAATACTCTATGGTAAAATCAGCTACCGAAAAAAAATGGATTGATAAAAATATTATTTTAGAAATTCTTACCTCTATGAAACGTGCTGGAGCAAATGCTATCATTACTTATCACGCAATAGAAATNGCTGATTATTTAAATAATAACTGAGATGTACAAAAAGAGTATCAAGGCATATAAACAATCGAGTGATTTAATACCGGGGGGTGTAAACTCACCGGTACGTGCATTTAAAAGTGTTAAATGCGATCCAGTATTTTTTGATAGGGGAATTGGGAGTAAGTTATACGACGTGGATGGAAATAAATATATTGACTGTGTCTCGTCTTGGGGTCCTTTAATTTTTGGACACGCAGATAAAGATACAATCAAAGCTATAAATAAATATTCCAAGAGGGGTACGTCCTATGGTGCACCAACTTTACATGAAACTGAGATGGCTAAGCAGATAACAAAGATGGTTCCTTCAATAGAAAAAGTAAGAATGGTAAACTCTGGAACAGAAGCCACAATGAGTGCAGTTAGGTTAGCAAGAGGTTTCACAGGAAAAAGGCACATTATTAAGTTCGCCGGGAACTATCATGGACACGGGGATAGTTTTTTAATAAAAGCTGGCTCTGGGGCAATTACTTTGGGTCTGCCAGATAGCCCAGGTGTGACTAAGAATATCGCCAAAGACACCTTAATTGCTTCATTTAATAATATTGAATCTGTTGAGCAACTGTTTAGCAAGAAAGAAAATGATATTGCAGCAGTTATTGTAGAACCAGTATCGGGAAATATGGGATTGGTTCTACCTCAAAACGGATTTCTAAAATCTCTTAAAAGGTTATGCTCAAGAAACAATGCACTATTAATTTTTGATGAGGTAATGACGGGTTTTAGATTAGCTAAAGGTGGGGCCCAAGAAATATACGGCGTCAGTCCAGACATCACAACTTTAGGAAAAGTTATAGGCGGTGGATTACCTGTAGGTGCTTATGGAGGAAAATCTGAAATTATGGAATCTCTTGCCCCATTAGGGCCTGTTTATCAGGCAGGGACATTATCAGGAAATCCTCTTGCAATGCAAGCAGGTCTATCTGTCTTAAAAAAGTTAAATAACACAGTTTTTAGTAAGTTAGATACAATATCAAGAGAAATTACTGATGGGATCAGAACTAATATAAAGGAAATTGGAGTAAATGCTATTGTTACTAGATTGGGATCAATGATGACTCTCTTTTTTACAGATAAAGATGAAATTAATAATTATGAAGATGCAATGTCATGCGATGCTGATAAATATGCTAATTATTTTAAGCTTATGCTAGATATGGGTATATATTTGCCACCATCTCAATTTGAGTGTTGCTTTTTTTCTTCAGTTATGACAAAAGCTGATATAAAAAAAATAATCAATTCAAATAGAGTTGCACTTCAAAAGATAGCTTAATGAGTTCTATATTTCTTGATACATTAAATGGTAAAAGCTCAAAAAGACCCCCAGTATGGTTTATGCGTCAAGCCGGAAGGATACTTCCATCTTACCGTTCCTTAAAAAAGATATATACATTCGATCAATTAATGAGAGATAAGACCTTAGCGTCAGAAGTAACTTTACTTCCTATCAACGATCTTGGCGTTGATGCTGCTATTCTTTTTTCCGATATACTTATCGTCCCAGAGGCAATGGGTTTAAAGCTTGAGTTTACAAAATTTGGACCTAAATTTCATAATCCAATTACAGAATCTACAGATTTTAAAGTTGATTTATCAAATTTTGATCACGTCTATGAAAACATCAATGAGGTTAAAAAAAATATAACTTCAAACATTCCTCTTATTGGGTTTTGTGGCGGACCATTAACCACTTTTCTCTTTATGTTTAGGGGCAATGAAAAAAATAAAAGTTTTGAATCTGCACTTAACTTTTTTAAGACAGAAAAAAAGAAAAGCATAAAGATCATGGAGGCTTTAACAGAGACCTCAATAGAGTATGTTACAAATCAAGTTAAATGTGGAATAGACTGTTTTCAGTTATTTGAAACTTATTGTGGAATTATTCCTGAAGATGAATATAGAAAGTTTGTCCTTCCTTTCTCTACTCAAATTTTAAATGCTGCAAGAGATCAAGGAGTACCAACAATTTTTTTCCCAAAAAACTTTAATGAAGGTTTGAAGTATATAAATAAAGAAATATGTGATTATGTTAGTATTGATTATGACATTTCTCTCGATTACGCAAGAAATCTATTAGATCCCGAATTGGGCATTCAAGGTAACATGGACCCCAAGACTTTCTACTTAGAAATTGAGGAGATAAAGACATATTTACAAGGTTTGATTGAATTTGGATCTAAAAATAAAGACTGGGTATTTAATCTTGGCCATGGTTTTAGACCTGATATTGATCACGAAAAAGTAAAATATGTCGTAGATTGGATTAAAGACGCTAACTGGAATAGATAGTTAAGATGTTAACAGATAAAAGATTAGTAAAAAAATACAATGAGGCGGGGCCTAGATATACTTCTTACCCTCCAGCTACTTTTTTTAATGAACACTTTGGCAATGATGACTATATCAATTCAGTAAAGTTATCAAATAATGAAAGACCAGAAAGTGTATCAGTTTATGTTCATGTACCATTTTGTCCTCAGATTTGTCACTTTTGTGGATGTACAACGGAAACCGGTTTTTCCAGACCATTTCTCGAGAGATATATCGATGCAGTAGTGAAAGAAATTGAGTTTGTTTCAAGTAAGATTGATAATAGTAGGAAGTTAACACAAGTTCATTGGGGAGGAGGAACACCTAATGCTATTTCATATAAGTACATCGAAAAAATCACTAATACCTTGAAAGATAAATTTGATTTTGCAGATAATTATGAAATGGCTATCGAGTGTAACCCAGCTCATCTTGAGTTAAGACATATTGAGCTACTGAAAAAGTTTGGTTTTAATAGGATATCTATTGGAATTCAAGATTTTAGAGATGATGTTTTAGAAGCTATTAACAGGAGACCATCAAAGAGACCAATTGAAGATATAATATCAAAAATATCTGATGAGGGTTTTAGAGGTACTAATATTGATCTTGTTTACGGATTGCCTTTACAGACAGTAGAGAGTTTCAGAAAGACTATTGAGAGAGCAATCAAATTAAATACAGACAGGATAGTTACTTTTTCATATGCTCACGTGCCATCTGTGATACCTAGGCAAAAGGTTCTAGATGATATTGGATTCCCTTCATCGGATGAAAAGGCACAGATGTACGAAGAGTCTTACCAGAGTCTTATAAATTCAGGATATGTATCTGTTGGTATGGATCACTATTCCAAACCTGATGATGAGTTTGCGGTAGCGCTAAAAGAGAAAAAACTTCACAGGAATTTTCAAGGATACTGTACTAGAGAGACTACTGGTCAGGTTTATGGTTTTGGTGCTTCATCTATCTCACAGTTAGATTCTGCTTATTCTCAAAATATTAAAACTACTTCTGAATACATTCAAAGTATTGAAAAAAATGGTTTGGCTGTTCTAAGAGGATATTCTCTCAGTAAAAACGAAAAAATAATTAGACATATCATAAACTCAGTTATGTGTAATTATTACGTTGACCTAGAGGAGGTATCAGAATATTTTAATGTACCACTTAGTGAAGTAAAAGAAATTATTAATTTTTCTGAATCTAATTTTGATGATTTTATATCAGATAAATTATTAACAATTCAAAAAAATGTAATTAAAGTAAATAATAGAGGGCGGTTATTTACTAGAAATATTTCAATGAGATTTGATCCTCTTATAGAAAAGAAAATAGGGACTTACTCAAAAACTATTTAGATAACAATGAAGGGTTTGTTAATGATAAATCTTGGTTCACCCGATAGCACATCAACCCCTGATGTAAAAAAATATCTAGATGAGTTCTTGATGGATGAGCGGGTTATTGAATATAATTACCTTTTGAGATGGTTATTAGTTAAGGGAATAATTCTTAATACTAGACCCTCTAAGTCTGCCAAAGCATATAAAAAAATTTGGTGGAATGAGGGGTCACCACTAATTGTACTATCAAAACGTCTTCACAAAAAAGTTCAAAAAAACTTAAGTATTCCCGTTTCTTTAGCAATGAGATATGGTTCAATCTCGATAAAAAAAGGGTTAGATGAACTTAAAAATAAAGGTGTTACGGATGTTATAGTCCTCCCATTATATCCACATTACGCGATGTCATCCTATGAAACAGTTGTAGAAAAAGTAAAAACAGAATCTAAGAAATGGTTTCCAGATATTAAAACATCGTTCATACCCCCATTTTATGATAATGAGTTATATATAAATGAGATGGTTAAAAATATAAAGAAGAATCTTAAGGGAATCGAATATGACCACATACTATTTTCTTATCATGGGATACCAGAGAGCCATATAAAGATATCAGATGATACTAAAAAACATTGTCTGAAAGTTTCAGACTGTTGTAATGTCTCATCTAAGGCTCATAAAAAATGTTACAGACACC
>NZYP01000010.1 GCA_002702205.1 Flammeovirgaceae bacterium
TTTAAATCTCAGGCCGATCTATTAGTTTACAGGGTTGACTATATTTCTCAAGCAAAGCAAAACATTGGTTTATGGTTTTTTGTTGAGCATGAGTCGCGATCAGATAAGAAAATTTTTTTTTCTGATTATAAATCACAAGCTGATTTAAAAATTTTTTTTGTGGATTACAAGTCTCAAGCAGGATGGAGAAATAATTCTAAAAAGTATCTTCTGTACTAGTCATTTATTTCGTACTCTGCATATATTTTAGCCTGATTTAGGTTATTACTTATATCACTAATGAGCCTTGAGTAGTTATTCACATAAATTTCAGCTCTAGTTAACAAACCAAAAAATTCATCTGAAAAATAATACTCTTCATTAAAATTATAATTTGTTAGTTGTTTAACACCATAGATTTCGCCCTCTAAATTATTTTGATCAATGTTAATGCGAAATTTTGAATATACTTGATTAAAAAAGTCAACTGCAAAATTATCTATTAAAACAGAGATTGAAGTGTTTCTGTCATTTTGATGATTATAAATTTTTAAAAGCAAAAGTTTAAGTTCAGTTTTTTCTATTAATTCAAAACTACCGGTAGAGATTAGTTGATTAAAAATGCCTTCTTGAGCAAAATATGAATACATTATATTAATCTCTGTCAATCTATTTATAACCTCTTTCTCTGACAAGTTTTTATTTCTAGATAATATATCTCCTTGTAATTCATTGATGATTTTAGATGATCTATTCATTTCCGATTTGATATAATCAAGCTGTTTTTGATCTTCATCAATCGTATTTATTAGATCGGTAATGAGTTTATTTTTGTTTGAATTTTTCTCTGCTAAGTCTCTTCTACCTTCAATATAAAATGATAAAATTATACTAAATAAGATTACCAAAGATTCTACTGAGTATTTTTTAATATTATCAATAATGCTCATAATTATTTGTTGGAAATCTCATATTCAGCGTAAATTCTGGCTTGTTTGTAATTTTCTTCAATATCATTTAAAAGTCTAATGTACATATTTCCCCACTGTTTAGCTCTGGAGAGTAATCCATAAAATTCATTAGAATAATAAAATTCTTTATCAAATTGAAAATTTCTTAGAACTTGTTTGCCATAGTATTCGCCATCAAGGCTATTGTATTCTGTATCTATTCTGAACTTACTGTAAATATTATTTTGATATTCAATACTAAAAAAGTCAATTGAAGTTGATATTGCGATATTTCTTTCATTTTGGTGATTGAAAAGACGTAATAATATAGATTTTAGCTCTTGGCTATCTATTAACTCAAAACTTCCGGTGGAAATTAGTTGATTAAATATTCCTTTTTGTGGAAAAAAAGACGTTCCAACATTTGCTGTGATTGCTTTTGAAATTAATTCATTCTTTTTTGGATTGAAATCGTCGGAATTAATGTCTGATTGAATATCATTAATATTTTGAACAGCATTGGATACTGTTTTATTTATGTTTTGAATTTGTTCTAAATCTTCATCAATTGAATTTATTAAATCTAGGATGAGCTTATCTTTATTATCATTTTTTTCAGCTAGATCTCTCTGGCCTTCAACATAAAATGAAAGAATTACACTAAATAAAATGACCATCCCCTCAATACCGTAGGATTGAACTTTACTAAAATCGATTTTCATAATATTATATACTTAGAGATAAAGATATAAAATAATTTCTCGGTAATCCTGGATAATAAAATCTAGGATCTCTACCCCCGAAACCTCTTGCATTAATAACGATACCAGATGCATATCTTTTATCAAATAAATTATTTACACCTGTTGATATATTGATTCCTAAATTTTTTAAAGAATAAAGTCTTGATAATTTCAAATCAATGACAGAGTAAGAATCTGTAAACAATTCATTTGAATCATTCATAGGTATTTTTCCTACATTTTGAAATGAAATTTGTGCTAGATAATTTTTTAGATCAAACTTAATTTTAGAAAAAGTTGTATGGGTAGGCACACCTGTTAATTTATTTTGAGAGTAGTCAGTTCCTCTATTGTTAAAATCCTTGAAAATATACCAATACTTAGAGAAATTACTTGATGAAGTAATAGTTAAGTTTTGACTTCTTAGTAATGGGAAATTTATTGTAGCCTCTAGGCCAGGATGAGTTGTTCTACCAGCGTTTACTCCTGTAAAAGTATCGAAACTTGTCCTTTGTGCTACTAGTAAATTTTTAATATCCATGTAGTAGAGGTTAAGGTTATACGAAAGAGAATTATCATTTGTAGACCCTATAAGACCTAGCTCATAATTCCACCCAGTTTCGGGTTTAATATCTGGGTTTACTATCCCATTTTCATCGAGAGTCTCATCTATATTAGGGGAAGAAAAACCGTGACTAATGTTTCCAAATATTGAAATATTATCCAAATTATGATTATAAGATAATCTTGGAGATATAATGTTTTTTGTGTTATAGCTTAATGAAGTTGATTCAGTCTCATCAACCCAATCGAAATTAATTTTATTAGATCCAATTCCGAAAGTCAAAAAAGAGTTTTTAAATGACTTATCAACCTGCAGAAAGTAATTATAGTTTTTTCTGTCTTGTGTTTGCTGAGATATTATCGATTGATTCATACTTCCATATTCATCCCAAGTACTGAATATATAATTTTCGCCAGAATACTCAAGTCCATAACTAAAGTCAAAAGAATTTAACGGAAACTTTCCAATATGTCTAAATCCAAATGAATCACTATCCTCAATCAAGTAATTAAATGGCCTATTCTCATCATTATTAAATGTCTTGTAGAAAAAAGTAGTACTTGATGTGTATTTATTTTTTTTTGAATTAATTGTTAAGCCAGTTAGTGACCTATTATAATCCTCTCCTCCTTCAACGTTTCTCCAAGAAAACGCTGCGCTAGAAGGGTTGTCTATAAAACTTTCTAGACTTAGTGAGGAAGGTATAAGTGCTTCTGCCGAATTATAAAAGTGAATAAAGTCTATTACGTAATCGTCATTAATCTCATAATTCACACTTGCGAATATTCTATTATTATCATAAGTATTATTATCTCTAAAGCCATCGCTTTTGATTTTTTCAAAGTTAAGGAGCAAATTTATTTTATTGATCTTTTTAGATACAGAGATGCTATTCTGATAAGTATTAAAAGATTTAAAGATCGATTTTATCTTAACTGTATTTTCAAAACTTTTAGAAGTTTTAAGTACAATATTACCTCCAAGACCAGAACCATAGATACTTGAGTTAGGACCCTTATTTATTTCAATTTGATCTAATATCTCAATTCCAAAATCTTCAATTGTTGTTTCTCCAACACCATTTGAGAGTGGGATATTATTAAGATATGATTTTATCTTATTTGTGGAATATGGAGATCTTGATCCCATACCTCTAATAGTAATTCGATTTGTATTATATCCAGCAGAGTGGGAGTATATTCCCGTTAATTGGTTAAGGGAGTTAATTAAAAATTCCCCCTCATTTTTTCTAAATTCAATATCATCAATTATTGATGTTGACGTNTTGTTATCTTTTAATTTTTTTGAATAAAAATTTGAATTTATTACTATATCATCAAGAATAAATCCCTTGTGAGTNAGTTNAATTNTAANATCTTNTGATTGNTTGATTTTTACTTTTTTAGGGTAGTATCTAAAATCGTTGATATTTAATTCAATCGGAAATAATTTATCATCAAGAATTATCGAACCATTTTCATCAGTTAAAAAGGTATTNTCTTCAGATTCTATTTTTATGTTATCGATGGGACTTCCATCTATTCTATCTAAAATCTTAANATTNATAGATTGTGAGAAAATTATTGAAGGTAAAGTAAAAAATAGTAAGTTTAATATAGTTTTTTTCATCAATAAAATACATAAAGGATTATCAAAATAATTGAAATAATACCTATTATATACTTAAAAGATCGGAAAATGTTTAGTAGGAGTTTATCTTCAGTCATGCTTGCAAATGCACCTAAAGAAAAATATATCATCCACAGGANAAAAAATATAATTCCAAGATTGAATAAACTCAAATTCATTTAACAATTTAATTATTTTCATTCTTATTTTTAAATAAACTAATAACTCTTAAATTGAAAATAAATTGAATTAAAAAAATGCATAAAACTTTTATATACATAATACTACTTTCTTTATTTTTTGGATGTCAAAATTCTGTNGGTGTTGATGAAATTAAAAATATAGATAATTTAGCTTACCATAACAATAAGGTTTTCACTGGTATAGCAGTTGATGTTGATGAAGTTGGAAATATAAGAGTTAAAGTTTCATATAAAGATGGAGTGAAGATATTAACAGAATTATTTTATCCATCTGGAAATGTTCAAAGCGAATGGAAATATGGAACAAGTCAAATATCAGTTAGAAGATTCTATAAAAGTGGTAAAATTGAAAGCGAAGAAACCTTTGACAAAAAACTTGTAAGAAATGGTCAATCTAAGTCTTACTATAAAAATGGACGATTAAAGAGACTATGGAATTTTAAAAATGGTATTAGGGATGGTTTACAACAAAATTATTATGGTGATGGAACACTATCAGATGAAACTGAAACTAAGGATGGGATACAAAATGGGTTTATGAGAATATATTCAAGAGATGGTAAGCTTGAGAAAGAAGTTTATTACAAAAATGGAATTCAGGTCAGTATATAAGTTATCTTGATACTGTCAGCACGTCGTCTTCAAGTACAGCTGTAAATGAAATTAAATCCCCAGTACCTCCCGGAGCACTTAGTACTGAACCCTGATTATTAAATGTTGCACCATGGCAACCACATCTGAAATTATTATTAGAGTACCCCCAACTAGTTCTACATCCAGCATGGGGACAAGAACTGTTAAATGCCCTAACTACATTTTGCCCTACATTTACCAGCAACATGCCTCCTTGATCAAATCTTTTCCATCCTCCAACTGATTTAAGAGCTGAAAATGAAGAGTGTGTAAGGTCAAATGTGTATACGTCACCATCAACTGTAAATCCCGATCCTGTTTCCGATCCTGTTTCATCAGGAGGAATAATTGGATCAACACTTTCTTCACCTGTACTACAACCAACCAAAAATGAAGAACCAAGCGATGCAAATAAAGCAGTTGAACCTGCATTTTTGAGAAATTCTCTTCTCTTATTTTTATTAGTAATATTCACAAAAATACAAACGTTACAATTGCTATAATTGTTTTACAGATTAATTAGATATTGAAATTTTATAAAAACCTGAGAATTATCTAAATCATAATTTTCCTCTTTCAAGAAATTTTGATTTCCTCCAACATAGAAGATAGTGAACGGGTTAGGAACCCACTCAAAAAGTGGTTGGAAGAAAAGGGAATTGTTAAAAGTATTTATTTCTGATGTTAACCTAATACCAACTGTTTTAGAGAATTGATATTTAGTGTCAATTCTATAAATTAAACCATCAAAATAATATGTATTATCAGTTAAATTTTTGAGTCTNGATTTATTAAAGATATTTGATATTGAGAAGTTATCAGTAATTTGAAAAGTTAAATTAAAATATAAATCAAGTTCCCTACCTATCTCCGGATTATCAGAATTNAAAGCAATGTCTTTTCCAAATCTTATNTTTGATATAAAATTCAATANCTCAATTGGTTTAGTACTAACTCCCAATCTGCTAGTTCCATAGTTTTTATAGTCAACTCCAAGATAATTTGTTATAAAATCATAGTCATAGTAATATGAAAACTCAGTATTTCCCTTAAATGTTGTTTTAATACTTCCATCAAGAGACATTACATCNAGGTTATTAGTAAAATCATAAAGAATATCTTTCTTGACAGTAAAAGAAGCAGTTTTTATGAAGCTATTATTCCAAAATTTATTGTGAGATTGAAGAAGAGTAATCCATTTTCTATCGTTTTTTACAGCAAAACCAATATCTGCTCTGTAATTAGGATCTATATGCTTATAACCTACATAAGTTGTCCACCTTTCAGTTTTACGAGTAATACCTAATGAAATTCCACTACCGTTAAATNTCTCACCGTCAAGTTTTATAGTTCTTTCTCCAAAATAATCGTCAGAATCAATCCAGTTTTTATTTGGTTCTAGATTAAAGTTTTTAAGGATATCAAAAGCAAATCTAATGTTTTTAGAAAGTTGGATTAGACCATCAACTCCAAATAAGTTACCGTATCCCCCATCTTTATAAACTCTACTTGAGGATAATATCCCTATTTTAGACCCATTCCCTAGCAAATGTTGGTACCTTAAAATATTAATTAAACTTTTTCCTCCTTCACCAAAATAAGATTGGTCATTTCCAGCAATCAAATACGGTGAATTTCTATCAATTGATGATAGAAATAAAAACCTTGAATTTTCTCCCTGATTTAACATTTTAAGAGCATACAAAGGATCATTTATAGATCTAGAATAAAAAGGCTGAAGGTCTCTCGAATTTAATTTTAATATATCAACACCATTATTAAAAAATGGTCTTTTCTCNGGATAACTTAATGAATATGCTGAGTTAGCATCAATTTTTGTAACATCTGCTTCCACTTGAGAAAAATCAGGATTTATCGTTAACTCCAGAGATAAAGTTTTTGATAATTCTGCATTAATTCCCATACCAATANTTGGTTTAATTTTATCATAATTCATGCTTTTTGAATTACCATCTTTATTCCCAACTAAATTTGATGATATATATGGTAAAAGATCGAACTTCTTGTCAACTCTAAATTTNTCAAAAACAATAAAATCATTTAATTGACATGTTATACATGAATTATTTCTATCATCTTTACTGGTAGAGATTGCNTAATCTAGATATCTTCTCACAAAACTGAATTTCCATTTTTGTATTTTATTATTTGAAAAGGAAATTGAAGAAAAGGGAATTTTNAGTTCTACAAAATATTCATTATCGCCTATAACACCAATTGATTCATACTCAAGATCATATGCTAAGTCATATCTTCCTTCTTCAGTTAAACTGTTCATTATTCTAACATCTATTTGTGATCCAAGAGGGTTAGAACCAATAAAAACATTGTTTCNGCCATCACCATATGTATCTATACTTATACCTATGAGGTCATTTCCTAGTGATCCCATATCATCTCTTTTCCTTACAGCAGCTCGTACAGGTTCATTTGTTTTCGCNTGAAAAGCGACATATAAAAAGTTTTCAGAGTACTGAATGAATCCAACAGTTTCAACNATTGGAGTAGTATTATATCCAGGTTCAGTTTCGAAATCTAAACTTAATTTTTCGCTTTTTTGCCACTCACTTTTTTCTAAAATCCCATCGATAGTGATTTTATCATCTGTTGTGAAGGGTACATCNATAATCTTTTGAGATATGGATTCAAAAGAAAAAAGGAACAATAATATAATAAGACAGAAATACTTCTTCATTATTAAAAATATTCGCAAAAATAATTAATCCATAAAAGGATATCTATAATCCTTAGGTGTATTGTAGACTTCTTTAATTGTCCTTGGAGATACCCATCTAAGGAGGTTAAGATAAGATCCAGCTTTGTCATTTGTACCTGAGGCCCTTCCACCTCCAAATGGTTGCTGTCCAACAACAGCTCCTGTTGGTTTATCATTTATGTAAAAATTACCTGCGGCATACTCAAGTAATTTATTGGCTAGATCAATNGCAACCTGTTCCTTTGCAAATACAGCACCTGTAAGAGCATATGGTGAGGTATTATCTACAAGCTTAAGTGTTTCTTCATACTTTTCATCTTCGTATACATATATGCATGTGACTGGACCAAATATTTCTTCTTCCATTAACGTATTATTTGGATTTTTTGTGATAAATACAGTCGGATCTATGAAATAACCTTTGCTATCATTATAAGTTCCTCCAANTANAAGTTCTAAATCAGCATCTTTTTTACCAGCATCTATATAAGAAGTTATTTTTTTGAAAGCTTTTTCATCAATAACAGCATTCATAAAATTTTTAAAATCTTCAGGATCACCTACATTAATATTATTTATGTCATTGACTAATTTTGATTTTACATCTTCCCAAATTGAATTTGCAATATAAACTCTAGAGGGAGCACTGCATTTTTGACCCTGAAATTCAAAACAACCTCTAACTATAGCAGTTGAAACTTCAATAGGATCTGCTGAATTATGAGCAATAATAAAATCCTTTCCACCAGTTTCACCAACAATCCTAGGGTATGATTTGTAGTTGTTAATATTATTTCCAATTTCTTTCCAAAGATTTTTGAAAACTGCAGTACTTCCTGTGAAATGGAGACCTGCAAAATCTTCATGCTTAAAAATTATATCTCCTGCAACTGGACCATCAACATATATTATGTTTATAACTCCATCTGGTAGTCCTGCTTCTTTAAAAATTTCCATAATGATATTTGCTGAGTAGACTTGAGGGTAGGCTGGTTTCCAAATAATAGTATTTCCCATAAGTGCTGGGCTTGCACAAAGATTTCCAGCTATTGAGGTAAAATTAAATGGACTTATGGCAAATACAAAACCCTCCAGAGNTCTGTACTCCATCCTGTTCCACATTCCGTCAGATGACTCAGGTTGATTCTTATATATTTCTTCCATATATGATCCATTGAAATTTAAGAAGTCTATGAATTCACATGCTGCATCTACCTCAGCTTGAAATACATTTTTTGACTGACCTAGCATAGTTGATGCATTTATTTTTGANCTGTAGGGGCCTGCAATTAGCTCAGCNGCCTTCAAAAAAATTGAGGCTCTAGATTGCCATGGCATAGAACTCCATTCTTTTTTTGCTTTTAGAGCAGCATCTATAGCCATTTTAACATGGGTGCTATCTCCTTCACTGAAGGTCCCTAATTCCAGTTTATGGTTATGAGGGCAATGGATATTTATTTTTTTGCTAGTTCTAATCTCATCTCCACCAATAATCATTGGAATATCAACTATATTTTTTTTCATTGAACTTAAAGTGTCTAAAAGTTCTTTCTTTTCTTGAGAACCATCTCTATAGTCTTTTACAGGTTCATTTATTGGGACAGGCACTTCAAAAAAGGCTTTACTCATATCAATTATATTTAATTATTATTTCCANGATTTTAATTCAATTTTATTCACAGCTAACTCTCTATTATTAAACATTATGTCGTAAGTTGAGAGGTCTTCTTTAAGTTGTAAATCTTTATCTAAATATTCAAATATTTGATCAATTATATCAAGTGCCTCTTCTCTCAAAGAATAAAATATAAACTGATCATGGTTTCTGTAATTCAATAAACCAGAACTCTTTAAATAGTTGACATGTCTNGAGGTTTTAGTTTGAGTAAAATTTAAAATCATCTCTAAATCTGATATAGTAGCCTCTTTCCTCTTTGATAGGATATTTAAAATTCGAATTCTAGATTCATCAGAAAGTGACTTAAAAACTGTTTTCCCGTAATCTATATTAAATTTTTTTAACCTCATTTTAAGTTAAATATTGTTATATGTACCTATTCTAATCAAAAAAAAAATATTTATTAAGTAATTTAGCATGTATTTTAAGATTTACATTTTGTATGTATAGAAAAATAGTAATTATTATTTCCTTTTTTTTATTAACCATTTTAGCGTCTCCCGTTAAGATTTTTTCTCAAGGTCAGAAAAATATTATTCAGCTATCAGGTGTAGTTGTTGGACAAGATAGTATATCGGGGGTTGGTGGTGTACATATATATGTGCCGGCAGCTGGTAGAGGTACTACATCAAATCCTTATGGTTATTTNGCAATGCCAGTATTAAGAGGTGATAGTATTATAGTTAGTGCAATAGGTTACCAAAAGCAAAATTTTATTATGCCAGGAGATAAAGGGGAATCGGTGACATTATTTATAGAATTAAAACCTGATACAACTATATTACCTGAGCTGGAAATCTTTCCTTATCCGACTGAGGATCTATTTAAGAAAGCAGTTTTAGCCATTGAGTTACCTAATAGGACAGATTTAGATAATCTTGATAGATCTTTAGATAAAGATTTATTAAGGAGGATGTATAATAATGAACCAATGAGTGCTAATATGAACTATAAGTATTTTATGGATCAACAAATGTTATCAACNTCAACTAAATTTCAACTTCCTTCAAATCCATTNCTTAATCCTTTTGCTTGGGTAAAATTTATAAAAGCNATAAAAAATGGAGATTTTAAGAAGAAAGACTAGTTACAATTAATATTAATTAATTCTTTATCTAGAGAGTTTATATCTAAACTCATAGCTTTATTCCAATCATTACAAGCAGATTTTTTTAATCCTAAATCATATTTAATAGTTCCTCTATTTATCAAGTATCTTGGATTGTTTGGATCATTCTTTAAAGCTAAATTTAAATTTTGAAGTGCTTTTTCACTTTCGTCTAGTAAAAAGTATGATAGACCCCTCTCAAAATAAATTACACTTTTTCTAAATTTAGTAGATAGTGCCATATCATACATTTTTAATGCATTATAATTATCTCCTATGAGTGAGTATGAGTGACCAAGATAAAAATAATGTTTAAANTTTTTTTTCTTATTTCTCTCTTCATTAAAGAGGTCAATTGCAATTTTATAATTCCCTTTTTTATAGTTTTTAATTCCTTTATTGTAGGAAAATACTAATTCAGAATTAATGAAAAAAAACAAAAAAATTAATACTACCATAGTAGCCCCGACAAGAATCGAACTTGTATCTAAAGTTTAGGAAACTTCTATTCTATCCATTGAACTACAGGGCCAATTGGTAAAATTATATTTCATTTGATAAAAATTATTAATAAACAATATAATTGTTAGTTTTAAGGTTTATTAAAAATGGCAGAAGAATACAAGAAAAGACAGGAAGAGATTCAAAAGTTAGTTTCAGATTTCGAGTTAAAAGTTAAGGATGAAGTAGATTTCTACTACGATTCAGAAACTTATGAGAAGATCATAAAGTGGTATATAGATAACCACAAATTTAAGTTTGGATTAAAAGCTGTAAATATTGCATTGTCTCAACATAATTTTTCCTCTGATCTCCTTATCCAAAGGGCTAATATTTTAATAGCACTACAAAATTTTTCTGATTCTTTATCTTCTCTTGAGAGGGCACACTCTCTTAATCCCAAAGACGAAAACATTTTTATACTGATAGGGCAAGTAAAAATAATTTTAGGTGATTCCTCAGATGCAATTAAAGTTTTAAAGAAAGCTCTTATTATATCAGAGAATAAAGATGAGATATATTATCAAATTGGACTTGCATTCCAGTCAGATAAGAAATTCAAAAAGGCATCAAAATATTTTAAAAAATCTATTGAATGTAATATTAATCATGAAAATGCATTATATGATCTTGCATATTGTCTCGAGATAACAGGAGAACTTGAAAATAGCATAGAGTACTATAAAAAATTTATTGACGAAGATCCATATTCTGAGTATGCCTGGTTTAACTTAGGTAATATTTATATGAAACTTGGAAAATTTGATGATGCAGTAGAGGCATTTGATTTTGCAATAGCAATAGATGAAGAATATTCTAGCGCTTACATCAATATCTCAGAGGGATTAATTAAAATTAAAAAATATAATAAAGCAAAAAACTACCTTGATAGATCATTGGAATTAGACGGTCCTTCTCCTGAAATTTTTTCATGTTTAGGAAATGTTAATTTTTATCTAGAGGATTATTCTTCCTCAATAAAATATTATCAGAAGTCAATTAAAATTGATCAAATGTTTAAGGATTCCTACTTCGGTTTAGGTAGAAGTTTATCTAAACTTGATAAATGGTTTGAGGCAATTCATTTCTTTAAGAAAGCATACAAAATAGATAATAAAAATTTAGAGTATATTAAATCTCTAGCTTACTCAGAATTTAAAGTTGGTAATTTAGTTTCTAGTATTGATCTTTATTCTAGGGCATTAGAAATACAGCCTGATGATTTCAGGACTTCACTAGATTTTTCTTTAATTTACTATGAAAGCGGCGACATAGATCAAGCAATTGATATCATTGATAAAGCTATTGAACAACTTCCAAGTGAGTCTTTACTATATTATAGGTTAGTTATATATCTAATGGATGCAGGCAGGTATAAGGAGTCAATAAATGTTTTAGAAAGTGCCCTTTCATTGAATTTTGAGAATCATGAGGTCCTTTTCGACTTTGTACCTAATTTCGAGAGCCAATCTGCTCTTATCAGGGTAATTAATCAATTTAAAAACAATAAATAGGTATGAATTTTGATTTAAAAAACGTTCCTGACAGAAAGAAAAAGCCAAGAGATGAAGGCTTAACAATGGTAATAGATAAAGGATCAAGTATTCAGCAATGTAAAGACCTTATAGAATCTAGTTCCAAATATTTTGATGTAATAAAGTTTGGTTGGACAACATCTAATTTTATAAATAATCTCAAGAAGAAAATAAAACTATTTAAAGACGCAGATATAGATGTTTATTTTGGTGGAACATTATTTGAAGCTTTTGCTGTAAGAGATCAGTTTGAAGATTATATAAGTATATTGAAGGAATATGATTTAAGTCTAGCCGAGGTCTCTGATGGTTCAATATCAATACCACACAAAAAAAAATGTGAATACATAGAAAAACTTTCAAATCATGTTACAGTATTTTCTGAAGTTGGATCAAAGGATGAGAAAAAAATAATACCACCTTATAAATGGATAAAGCAAATGAAGGCAGAGTTAAATGCAGGTTCGACTAAGGTTATTGGTGAGGCTAGAGAGTCAGGAAGTGTTGGGTTATTTAGATCATCTGGAGAAGTTAGACAGGGATTAGTAGAAGAGATTTTAACTGAAATTCCTACTGAAAAAATTATTTGGGAGGCTCCTTTAAAAGCTCAACAGGTTTGGTTTGTTAAATTACTTGGTCCTAATGTAAATCTTGGAAATATTTCTGGTAATGAAGTTATCTCTCTAGAGACGATCAGGGTTGGTTTAAGAGGTGATACATTCAATGAGTTTCTCTAAGTCAATTAATAAAAACTATTTATATAACTATTTAAAGGGAATAGCAATGGGTATTGCTGATTTGATTCCTGGCATTTCTGGTGGTACAGTAGCTCTTCTCCTTGGAATTTATTCAGATTTTATTAGTTCTTTAAGGTCTATTAACTTCAATTCTATTTTATATATTATTAATCTAGATTTTAAAAAATTAAGTCATCAGATTAATTTACCTTTTTTAATACCAGTTATTTTTGGTGTTTTTACCGCTATTATTTCTTTTTCTTTTTTAATAAGCTATCTTCTTGAATTTTATAGAGAAGCTATTTTTTCTTTCTTCTTTGGACTTATTTTATTCTCTGCCTTCAAAATAATTTTTAACCTAAGTCCTTCATCTAATGTAGATTTTTTACAAATTTTTTTAGGTATTATATGTGGATTTGCCATATCATTAATGGATCCTATAGGTACAGGTGAAAATTTTCTTTCAATATTTTTTTCAGGTCTTATTGCAATAACTGCTATGTTATTACCAGGGATTTCAGGGAGTTATATATTATTAATTCTAGGAAAGTATGATCTGATAATTAATTCATTATCTAATTTTGAATATAAAATAATAATAGTATTTGCTTCAGGTGCAGTTCTAGGTATATTACTCTTTTCAAGAATTATTAGCATGTTATTAAGACTATACTTTAGGAGAACAATTTTATTTTTATCGGGTCTAATGTTAGGTGCTTTGAATAAACTTTGGCCTTGGCAAATAGATAACGAGCTCTACATGCCTCATAAATATTCAAATGTTTCAGGTCTTGATAACTTTCTAGAATTTTCAATTCTATTATTTCTAATTTCTTTTCTAATTTCTTTATTATTAAAACCTGTTAAATGAAAGTTTTTGGATTAATAGGTTACCCTCTAGGACACTCCTTTTCCAAGGATTATTTTACAAAGAAGTTTTCTGATGAAAATATTAATAATTGTCTATATAAAAATTTTGAAATTGAATCATTAGATAACTTTAGAAGTTTAATAAAAAATCAAGCTAATTTATCTGGTCTAAATGTAACTATACCTTATAAGGAAAAGGTTTTAAAATATATAGATCATGTAGATGATATTGCAAAAGAAATCGGATCAGTAAATGTGATAAGAATTATTGATAATAAATTATTTGGTTTCAATTCCGATTATATAGGATTTAAATCTACCTTAGAAAAGTGGTTGCCTAATAGATCATTTAATGCTCTTGTTTTAGGTTCTGGTGGAAGCTCGAAGGCTATTTGTTTTGCACTGAAGGAGTTAGGAATAAACTTTGAAATTGTATCTACATCTAATTCATCATTTCTTTCTTATGATGATATTAAAGAAAAAGATGTTTATAAAAAAAATAAATTAATTATTAACACAACTCCATTAGGGATGTATCCTGATGTGAATTCTTATCCAAAAATTCAATATAATTATCTTGATGAGAATAGTTTCGTATATGATTTAGTATATAATCCAAGATTAACTACATTTCTGTCAATGGCCCAAGAAAGGGGATCAAATATTAAAAATGGTTTAGAAATGTTGGAAGCTCAAGCTATCGAGTCTTGGAATATTTGGAATAAATAATAAAAAATTGAAGTTTAACTTATCAGCAGATTTCAAGCCAACTGGCGATCAACCACAAGCAATAGAAGCTCTTGTAAAAGGAATCAAAGATAATGAGAAACATCAGGTATTACTTGGTGTTACTGGTTCTGGAAAAACTTTTACAATGGCCAATGTAATTAATAAGCTTAATAAACCTTCCTTAATAATTTGTCATAATAAGACTTTAGCGGCACAACTTTATGGAGAATTAAAAAGTTTTTTTCCTGACAATAAAGTAGAATATTTCATATCCTATTATGATTATTATCAACCTGAGGCTTATATCCCAACAACTAATGTTTACATAGAAAAAGATTTATCAATAAATGAACAGATTGAAAAATTAAGATTAAGTGCGACTTCATCATTGCTTTCAGGAAGATCAGATGTGATTGTTGTGGCATCTGTTTCCTGTATTTATGGAATTGGAAATCCTGATGATTTTGGTAAAAATGTAGTATATCTAAAGGTAGGAACTGAGATTAAGTTAAAAGATCTTTTATTTAGTTTTGTAGATATCTTATATGAAAGATCTTATGAGGAAGACTTTAAGAGAGGTTCTTTTAGGTTAAAAGGTGATACTGTTGATATATATCTAGCTTATGATGATTTTATAGTAAGAATAATTTTTTGGGGTAATGAGATTGAGTCAATTCATAGAGTTGATCCTCAAAGTGGTAAAATTATTTCTGAAGAAGAGGAAATAACAATTTATCCTGCTAATTTATTTATTACTTCAAAAGATGTGATAGATGTAGCTATTAATGAAATAGGGGAGGATTTAGAAAAACAAATTAATTTTTTTGAATTAGAGGGTAAATTCAGTGAGGCTAAAAGAATTAAGGAAAGAACGGAGTTTGATATTGAAATGATAAGTGAGATGGGTTATTGTTCAGGGGTTGAAAATTATTCAAGATATTTTGATAGAAGAAAACCAGGTAAAAGGCCTTTCTG
>NZYP01000011.1 GCA_002702205.1 Flammeovirgaceae bacterium
ATTTTAGAGTAAATATCTTTTTTCAAATTCTGAAAAATTTGAGAATAGGATTCTATCATTATTTAATTCTTTAAAAGTAAATAGTTTTTAATAATATTGCATGGTAATACTTACATAAAAAGATTCCTATGAAAAATTTTGTTGAAGAGTTAAAATGGAGAGGAATGATTCATGACATGACACCGACAACAGATAGTTATCTCTCAAATAATAAAACTGTAGGTTATATTGGTTTTGACCCAACTGCAGATTCGCTACATATAGGTAATCTGGTACAGATTATGACACTCGTTCATTTTCAGAAATGTGGCCATTCCCCAATAATTTTAATTGGTGGAGCTACTGGAATGATTGGTGATCCTTCTGGAAAAAGTAAGGAGAGAAAGTTTCTAGATTCTGAGACAATTGATAACAATCAGAAAAAAATAAAAATTCAATTTGAGAAATTTCTAAAATTCACAGGTGATAATAGTGCGTCAATTGTGAATAACAAGACCTGGTTTGAAAATTTTAACCTTCTTGACTTCTTAAGAGATATTGGAAAAAATATCAATATAAACTACATGATGTCAAAAGAGTCTGTAAAAAATCGATTAGAGACTGGAATATCATTTACTGAATTTTCATACCAGTTGATTCAGGGTTTTGATTTCCTCTGGTTATGGAAAAATAAAAATGTAAAAATACAATTTGGTGGTTCTGACCAATGGGGAAATATACTTACTGGAAATGAATTAATTAGGAAGGTAACTAATGGTGATTCGTATGCTCTTACTACTCCTTTAATTACCAAATCTGATGGTGGGAAATTTGGAAAAACAGAAGATGGAAATGTATGGTTGGATCCTGTAAAAACAAGTCCTTATAAATTTTATCAATTCTGGATAAATGTATCAGATGAAGATGCAATTAAATTTATCAAAATTTTTTCTTTAAAAACTGAAGATGAAATTAATGATTTGATTGCTAATCACAAGAAAGAACCTCACCTTAGAATATTGCAAAATGCTCTTGCTGATGAGATAACTGAAATTGTTCATAATAAAAATGCACTAGATGTGGCAAAATCTACATCTAACATTCTATTTGGAAAATCTACCAAAGATGACTTTAATGCTTTAAGTGAGGAAATGATGGAGTCTATATCTACTGCGGTACCATGTATTAAAATAAAGAAATCAGATATAAGTAAAGATATGAAAACTGTACTTACAGAATCATGTGAATTTAAAATTTTTTCATCGAAGTCAGAGATTGTAAGAATGATAAAAAACAATGGACTTATGATCAATAAAGAAAAANTCAAAGATGATCAATACGTTATATCTAGTAACTTACATTTTAATAAATATTTATTAATTCAAAAGGGTAAAAAGAATTATACTTTTATTATTGTCGAATAAACTTATATTTGTGGTAAAATTTAAATGTTATGCAAAGTTCTAAATTAGTTTCAGTTATTGTTGTTTTATTATTTGGTCTAACCATATTATTCTCTTTCGCTTCAAGTATATTTTATGTTATTGAATCTACAGAAAGAGCTGTAATCTTTTACAAGTTTGGGAAAGGTCTTGACAAAGAAAATGTGGTAACTCCAGGCTTTGGGGTTAAGGCTCCGTGGAATGACCTATATAAATTTGATATCACTGATAATTTAGTTGAGGAAACAATCGATGTCCTTGACGGTAGTGGTTTAAGTATAAATGTTGATGTAACTATGAATTTTCATCTTAATTACGACAGTGTCGGAGAAATTTACGAAACATATCAGTTTGATTTCTTAAGAAGATTAGTTAGACCTGTTTTTAGGTCTACAGTAAGGGATGTGATGGGTAGATATACAGCAGAAGAAATTTATTCTACTAAGAGAGCTGAAGTTGAAAATCTAATCCAAGAAGAAGCTAGTGAGGTTTTAAGGCAACCAGGTAATAACATAATAATGAAATCTTTACTTATAAGATCAATTACATTACCAGCTCAAATCAAGGGTGCTATTGAGAATAAGTTACAGCAAGAACAGGAAGCACTTGCCTATCAGTACAGGCTTGAGAGAGAGAAGAGTGAAGCTGATAGGATTAGGATCGAGGCACAAGGTAGAGCTGATGCTAATAGAATAATTAATAATAGTTTAACTCCAAATCTACTCAAGATGAGAGGAATTGAAGCCACTAGCAAGCTAGCTGAGTCTCCAAACTCAAAGATTGTTGTAGTAGGTAGTGGTAAAGATGGTTTACCATTAATCCTTGGAGGTAATAATTAATATGACTAAATCCGCGAAATTATCTTATAACGGAAAAGAGATAGAATTACCACTCTTAACAGGAACTGAGAATGAAGATGCTATTGATATCTCTAAAATTCGTTCAGAAACTGGTCTGATTACCTTAGATAAGGGCTACAAAAATACTGGAGCTACAACAAGTAAAATAACATACCTTGACGGTGAGAAAGGTATCTTAAGACATAGGGGTTACTCTATTGAGGAGTTAGCTTCAAAGTCATCTTTTACAGAAGTTTGTTATCTTCTAATATATGGTGAGCTTCCTACACAAGATCAGTTAGATGCATTTGAACACGAGATAAGNTTTCATACATTAGTTCATGAGGATTTNAAGATAATTTTAGAAGGATACCCCTCAAAAGCACATCCTATGGGTGTTTTATCATCTTTGATCACAAGTTTAACAGCTTTTTATCCCGAGTCATTAGATCCTAGTAGATCTAGAAAGTTAGTGGATTTAAGTATTGCTAGGATATTAGGAAAGTTTCCAACATTTGCCGCTTGGTCATTTAAGAAGAGGAATGGTCATCCTATAATTTATCCAGATAATAGCCTTGATTATTGTTCTAATTTCTTAAAGATGATGTTTGAGTTACCTTCAATGCCATACGTACAAAATCCAGTAGTCACAGATGCACTAAATAAGTTGTTAATACTACACGCAGATCATGAACAGAACTGCTCTACTTCTACAGTTAGAATTGTTGGGTCCGCACAGTCTAGTATTTATCCATCAATATCTGCTGGAATAAATGCATTGTGGGGTCCTTTACATGGTGGAGCAAATCAAGCTGTAATAGAGATGCTTGACACAATAATGAATGACAATAACGACATCGATAAGTATATCAAAAAAGCTAAAGATAAATCTGATCCTTTTAGGTTAATGGGTTTTGGTCATAGAGTATATAAAAACTTTGATCCAAGAGCAAAAATAATTAAGAAAGCCGCAGATAATGTTCTTGAAAAACTTGGAGTTGATGACCCAGTTTTGGATTTAGCTAAGAAGTTAGAGCAAATAGCTCTAGAAGATGAATATTTTGTCGAGAAAAAGCTATACCCTAATGTAGANTTTTACAGCGGAATAATTTACCGAGCACTTGGTTTCCCACCTGAGATGTTCACTGTTATGTTTGCTTTTGGAAGATTACCTGGATGGATATCACAGTGGATTGAGATGAGACAAAATAAAGAACCACTTGGTAGGCCTAGGCAANTATATTTCGGAGAAAAAGAGAGGAGTTANNTTAATATAAAAGANCGTTAATCGTACTTTCTATCAAGAATNTCTTTCAAAATAAAAGCTTCTTTTAATCCATTTTTAGATTTAATTTTATCCCTGATATTGTTACGACTATTAGTTGTTTTTTTTCTGCTTTCATCAATTTTCTTTTTATCATTTATTGATTCTATAATAGCTTCATCAGTTTCTTTTTTTTCTTTATTTATAAGATCAGTTTCTACTTCAGCAGTATTAACAGAAATAGTTTCATCAAGAATCTCCTTTTCAATTATTGGATCTTTTATCTCTGGATATACATTAATTTCCTCCCTCNCTTCTTCTACTTTTTCGGGGGATGTAATCTTATTATATAATTCTGAAAGATCATTAGAAAAGCTTTCTTCTTTTTTCTTTTTATCTAACACCTCTCCGTCAGAAGGCTTCTTTTTCTTTGAAAAATAGTTTGATAACCAAGCTATTAATCCAAAGATTATAGGACCTATATATTCTGTTAAATCAGGGAAATCCATANTTATATATATTATATTTATTTTATCAAAAATAATTCATAAATCTTNATGAGGTTAAATAAAATTGAAATAAAAGGNTTTAAAAGTTTNGGAGACAAAACAANTATTAANTTCAATAANGGNGTNACAGGTATAGTNGGACCNAATGGATGTGGNAANTCTAANATNGTTGATGCNATAAGATGGGTNCTNGGNGANCAGAAAACNAGTCTTTTNAGNTCNGATAAGATGGAAAATNTNATNTTTAATGGNAGTAAGTCAAGAAAAAANCTNCANTTNGCNGANGTTTCTATATCATTTGATAATACTAANAATTTAATACCTACNGAATACGCAACNGTNACAGTAACNAGAAANTANTTTAGGTCNGGNGATAGTGAATANCTNTTAAANGANGTTAANTGTAGANTAAAAGACATAACAAANNTATTTCTNGANACTGGNATATCATCNAATAACTANGCNATNATTGAGCTNTCNATGGTNGATAATATTTTAAATGATAAAGANAATTCNNGATTAAGTTTATTTGANGAGGCAGCTGGNATATCNAAATTTAGAAAAAGAAAAAAAGAGACTTTTAANAANATNANACAAACNGAATCNGATCTTGANAGAGTTGANGATCTTGGTNTACGAAATAGAGAAAAATTTAAGGTCATTGAAAAGACAAGCAAAACAAACAGAAAAATATTATTCCTATAAAGAAGAATATAAAAATGTAAGCATAAATGTTGCACTTAAAAGCTCTGAAAGTTCTAGAAAAAAATTAGATGAAAATAAAGTAAAGCTTGGTAAGATAGAAGATGAAAACACAAAGGTTTCTTCAGAATTAGCAAAGAAGAATGCAGATATTGAATCATCTAAATCATCTCTAATTCCTTACGAGAAGAAGTTGCAGTCAAAGCAAGAGTCATTAAATAGAATTCTTGATAAAATAAGAGATCATGAAGAATCGGTAAGGATTAAAGCAGAAAAGAGAAAAATTTTAAATGAGAATGTATCAGAATTAATTAAAAGCATAAAATTTGATGAAGAAAGCAATAGCCGATCAAAATTTTCTATAACAAGTATAGAGAAAGAAGTTAAGTCAGTTAAGAAAAGTATAGATAAGACTTTAGGTAGACTTGATGAAAATAAGAAAGAATACCTGAAATACGAGGAGAAATTAAAGAATCAAAACATAAAAATTTCAGATATAAAAGATGTTGAGGATCAGTTTCATGAAATTAGTAATAACATTAAAAACATTGCAAATAAAAAACATCAGCTTGTTAAGCTTATGTCTTTAGAGAAAATTGATAAAACAAAAGTCTTAAAAAACCTTAACTCTCTTGATTTAGAAATACAATCTATTGAGAAATCATTTAAAATTATTGAAGATTTATTTAGGGCTGATAATAAAGAGACTATAAGAATAAATAAGTTGTTTTCAGATAAGTCTAAAGATTTATCTACTACCGAAATTGATTATAATAATTTAAAGTCTAAACTTGAGTCACTAGAAAAGGAGCTTGAATACAAATCAATTACTTATGATTTTAACGAGAAAAGAATTAATAAAAATCAATTAAAGTTAGAGGAATCAGAAAATGAAATAAATAGTTTGTCTACTATAGATGATGAGAAAGACGATATTTTAGTAAAACTTTATGATGATAAATCAATATATGAGAGTGATCTAGAAAATTCTGAAAATGAATACTATAAAATAAAATCTAATATTGACATAGATGACACCTCTGTCAGAGAATTACAGAAGAAAAAAGATATTAATATAGAGTTAATAGATGAGTTGAAAGCTGGTATTTATGATACAGAGTTAGATTTAAACTCAATAAACCAAAGAATTTCTGTAGAGTTTGATTTAAAACTCTCTGATTGTAAAATTGATACCAATCTTTTAAATAATAACTCTATAGAAAAACTTGAATCAAGAAGAGATAAATTAAAAGATAAGATCGAAAAAATTGGTCAAATTAACCCATTAGCTATGGAAGCTTATAAAGAGATTAATGAAAGACACGAATTTATAATTAAAGAGAGAGAAGATTTATTTGAAGCAAAAGATTCACTCTTAAAAACCATTCAAGAAATAGATTTAGTTGCTAAAGAATCATTTATTAACTCTTTTGAGAAAATTAAAGATAACTTTAAGACAGTGTTTAGATCATTATTTACCGAAGATGATGACTGTGATTTAGTTATTAATGATCCAGATAACCCTCTTGAATCTTCAATTGAGATAATGGCAAAACCAAAGGGTAAAAAACCACTTACAATAAATCAATTATCAGGAGGTGAGAAAACACTTACCGCCACTTCTCTCCTATTTGCAATATATCTATTAAAACCTGCTCCTTTTTGTGTTTTTGATGAGGTAGATGCTCCTCTAGATGATAATAATATCGATAAGTTTAACAAGATAATTAATAAATTTTCATCAAGTTCTCAATTTATCATTGTCACACATAACAAAAGAACAATGAACAATGCCGATATAATTTATGGAATAACAATGCCTGAGCAAGGTGTTTCTAAAGTAGTTCCTGTTGACTTAAGAAATTTAAAAGTATAAAGAATGAAAAGAGGTTCATTTAATTCAAAATTAGGATTCATACTTGCCGCATCTGGCTCTGCTGTAGGATTAGGTAATATCTGGAAGTTTCCATTCGAAGTAAGTAATGGAGGAGGTGCTGCCTTCCTTATCATGTACTTATTTTTCTGTTTCATACTCTGTTTTCCTGTCATAGTATCTGAAATTGCAATTGGAAGGAAAACAAAAAAGAATGCTATTGGTGCATTTAACTCACTTGGTCATCGAAAGTGGAATTTTATTGGAAAAATGGGTGTATTATGCGGTATTCTTATATTATCATTTTATACTGTGGTTGCGGGATGGGTTCTCGGGTATGTTATAGAGATGGTTAACGGAAATTTTGATATATCTAACAACTTTGGATCTTACGTGAACAATATAGAAAACGTATTTTTATATTCTATTTTATTTATGTTTTTTACCGCACTTATAGTTTCTAGAGGTGTTGAAAAAGGTATAGAGAAGGCAGCAAAAATATTAATGCCCTCACTTATAATTATAATCCTTACACTAATAATATATGCATTAACTCTTCCTAATTCTATTGATGGAATAATCTTCTATCTTGTTCCTGACTTCTCACAAATCAATTTAACTGTAGCCGGCAACGCATTAGGTCAAGCTTTCTTCTCACTCTCTCTAGGTATGGGAATGCTTATAACATACGGGAGTTATGTTGATAGCAAGAATAATATAATTAATTCTGCTGCATTAATTACCCTCACTGATGTTGGAATTGCTTTTTTATCTGGTCTGATTATATTTCCATTTGTATTTTCATCTGGTATTGAGACGGAAGGAGGTCCGGGTTTAATATTTCAGGTATTTCCAAAAATATTTCAAAATTTAGGAGATGTAACTGGTATTGTTGTTGGNTCAACNTTTTTNATTNTNTTATCNTTNGCTGCNATAACNTCNACTGTATCANTACTTGANGTTCCTGTNAGTTATTTAGTTGANGANTATAANATNGANAGAAAATATTCNGTTTGGATTGTTGCTCTTCTTAATTTTATTAATNGGANTNCCNTCNGCNNTNTCTCAAGGNAANTATGANTTTTTTAGTCAATTTATNACCTATTTNGGNTCTANAGAATCCNNTNGATTTTATGACATTTATTATNGANGTNTCNAATGANACNNTANTNCCNTTNGGAGGNTTTATGATAACNATGTATGTNACATANATTTGGANGAANAAAAANCTNTCAGAAGAAATAAGTANAGGAAATCCTGAGTTATAAAGGNTCNGCNGTTGAAAAATATATTAATTTNTCNNTATCNTATGTNTGNCCANTTATNCTNGGTTCAATTTTTTTANTNACTTTNTTAAATAANTTTTTNGGNNTATAAATTTATTCAAATCTNAGNGANTCGATNGGNTCTAANGCACTTGCTTTTTNTGCAGGNATATANCCACTNANTATACCNACNANTGTACTNATTATNAGNGATACAGCTATCCATAACCANGGTACAATAAAACTTCCNCCTCCAATATANATNGTNACTAANTTACCAAANANCATNCCAAATATNATACCACCNACACCACCNATTAAACANATTAGNATNGANTCTAATAGAAATTGATTNTTNATNANANNTGGCGTNGCNCCAACNGANTTTCTNANNCCNATTTCCTTAGTTCTTTCNGTTACNGANACNAACATNATATTCATTAATCCNATTGANGCACCAAGTANNGTAATAAATCCNATNGTAAANCCTCCAATTTTNAGATATCCNGNTATNTCACCTAACCTTTCNTCAAGAGANTCATTCTTTTCTATNTCAAATGAATCATCNGNNCCTANTNNNTCTCTTCTNANNAACTTAAANAGACCTCTNGAGTAATCNATATCATTNGTTATTTGTTCNNANTTNNTNACAAGAANNGTTATNTCGTANCTNGAAGTAGGTTTTAATTTTCTAGATGTTTCTATAGGAATAATTATTTGATTATCTCCACCTGGACCAAAAGAACTTCCTTGTTCATCTAAAACTCCAATTACCTTAAATTTATTNCCTCTTGCACTTATAAACTTATTGATAGGATCTTCATTATTTTTAAATAGAGTTGACTTAATTCTTGATCCTATAATTGTAACAAAATTTCCATTTTCATTTTCAGTTTGGGTGAAATTTCTCCCTACTAAAATTACTTTTTGATTAGTATTCATATAATTGTGATCGCCAGCATCTACTACTACATTAGGATTTGTAATTTCAGACTTATATTTCAATTCTGCTATGGGAGTAACTCTTGTGCTAATAGAAGGAGTCCCAGCACCATTATACCTAGATATAAACTCCTTTGCTTCTCTATACTTTATTATAGGATAATTCTTTTTAACTACACCAGATTCTTTTCCTCTATCATTTCTAACACTCCTTATATAAAAACTATTTGAACCTAGTTCAGAGAAACTACTACTAACTGACTGTTGAATTCCATCAATTGAGGTTAAGATACCTACAAGAGATGATATGCCTATTGATATAATTGCAGCAGTTAGAGATACTCTTAATTTATTAGACTTTATAGATGATANAGACTCTGATACATTCCAAAGAAATGTTTTTAAGAACATAAACTTTTTTTTATTAGACTGCATTTAAGGCAAATCTAATAAATTATTATCTAGAGAGCAGATTTAGTNGTAGAGACAATAACAGATGCTATTTTGTAAGGATCTCCATTAGAGGCAGGCCTTCTATCTTCAAGTCTACCAACCCATCCATCCTCGACAGTACCTATAGGGATTCTTATAGACGCACCTCTGTCAGATACACCATAAGAAAACTTGTCNATTGATTGGGTCTCATGTAAACCAGTTAATCTCTGCTCATTGTGAGCGCCATATACATCCATATGTTTTTTAATNTTTTTTCCGTCAAATGCTTCACAAATCTTATTAAATATTTTTTCATCACCACATGTCCTNANAATTTCATTTGAGAAATTAGCGTGCATTCCTGAGCCATTCCAATCACCTTTAATTGGCTTTGGATGTAAATTTATACGTACTCCATATTTTTCTGCATTTCTTTCACATAAAAATCTTGCTACCCAAACTTGATCACCTGCATTTTTGGCTCCTTTAGCAAAAATTTGATATTCCCACTGACCTGTTGCTACTTCTGCATTTATTCCCTCTACATTTATGTCAGCATCTAGACATTGGTTGAGATGTTCTTCAACAATTTCTCTTCCAAAAGCAACTTCAGCACCTACACTGCAATAGTATTGACCTTGAGGAGCAGGGAAACCCTTATCAGGAAATCCAAGTGGTAAATTTTTAATAGGATCCCATAAGAAATATTCTTGTTCAAACCCAAACCAGAAGTCATTGTCATCATCATCAATAGATGCTCTTGCATTTGACTCATGNGGTGTACCATCTGCATTTAAAACTTCTGTCATGACTAAGAATCCATCTACCCTATCAGGATCTGGGAAAATAGCTACTGGTTTAAGAAGACAATCAGAGTCATTCCCATCAGCTTGAAGTGTTGAACTACCATCAAATGACCACATGGGGCAATCCTCTACTTTTCCAGAGAAATCTCTTTCTATCCTTGTCTTACTTCTAAGGTATTGNGTTGGCTTNTAACCATCCAACCATATGTATTCTAATTTTGATTTTTGTGACATAAATGTGATTTAATTAATTTTTTTGTAAAATATTAAAATTTTTAGAAGTATTAAATAAAATGGATATTCAATCATAACAAATGACTAAATAAATACAATTTCTACAAAATTATATGGGTATAACTGGTATAAATTATGAAATTTTAAAATTAATATCGATAAAATATTAATTCCTTAAATAGTTTTTAAAAACCTTCTTAAACTTGTCAATTTTAGGTGCTATTACATATGCACAATAACCATTATTAGGGTTAAGCTTGTAGTAGTCTTGGTGATAATTTTCCGCAGTATAAAAATTCTCAAATTTTTCTATTTGGGTTACTATAGGACTCTTCCAAGATCCAGATGCATCTAAATCATTTAAAATTTTCTCTGCAAGTGTTTTTTGTTCATTATCATGATAAAGTATAATAGACCTGTACTGTGTGCCTACATCAGCACCTTGTCTATTTAGGGTTGTAGGGTCATGTGTTCTCCAAAAGATTTCTAATAATTCAGTAAATGATATTTGAGATGGATCATATTCAATGTTGACAACTTCAGCATGATTAGTTTTACCTGATGTCACTTCTTTGTATGTAGGGTTTGTTGTCTTACCGGCAGAGTAGCCTGACTCAACATTTACAACACCATCAACAAGCTCAAATATAGCTTCTGTACACCAAAAACAACCAGAACCAAAAGTAGCTATCTTATTATCCATAATTAAAAAGTTTAACAGTAAAAGAACAGTTTTCATCTATTGACAATATTTTTTAGATAAATTAATTGCTTTACTATTTTCTAACGAAGCAGATGTGGTAAAGTTTTTACATGCATTTCTTGAGTCATCTAATTTTAAATAAATTAAACCCATATAATAGTATGAATCAGAGTTGTCTGAGTTTAATGATACAGATGTTTTAAACGACTTCATCGCATCTGGAAATAATCCCTGATACTGAAGAGACCTTCCCAGTAGTAAATGTGCCTGGTCAAGGTCTGGATTTATTTTAATTGCTTTTTTAGAATATGATTCTGCATCTACATAATTTTTATTTCTTATAGAATTTATTGAAAGACTAAGTAATGCGTTTACATTTTTATTATCTATATCTAGTATCTTCTTAAAATCAGCAACTGCTTTATCATACAATCTTAACTCTTCATATGACCTACCCCTCCTGTACAAGGATTTGATATCATTAGGATTTAGTTTTAATCCATCTGTATATAAACTTATTGCTTCTTCATATTTTTTGATACTATACATATTATCCCCTTCTCTTGAGTCGTCTNTAGTACAAGAAAATAATATAAAAATTAATATAATTAATTTTTTCATGTTATAATTATGTTTTAATTTAGGTGTGTCTAAAAAAAAGTTATGTTATGGCTAATATAATATTATCANAGTCAGAGGAAAACTATCTTAAATCAATCTATAATTTATCTGATTCTGGAAATAAAATAGTAACAACTAACTCAATTTCAAAGATATTAAATATAGAACCAGCATCAGTAACAGATATGATAAAAAAATTATCTAAAAAAAAATTAATTTATCATGAAAAATATAAAGGGACTAAAATTTCTAAAAATGGCATTACTGTTGCACTTCAAATAATTAGAAGGCATCGTCTATGGGAAGTTTTTTTATATGAAAAATTAAACTTCAACTGGGATGAAATTCATGAAGTTGCTGAGGAACTAGAACATGTTTCATCTGATCAACTTATCGATAACCTTGATAAATATCTAAAATATCCAAAAATTGATCCTCATGGTGATCCAATACCAAATAAATTAGGTGAAATTGACTTTGTCGATAAAATTTCTATTTCTGATTTAAAAGTTAAAGAAAAAGGTATTGTATCTAGAATTATTAAAGAGGATGAAGGTTTTTTTAATCTCCTTAACAAACTTAAAATTGAGATTGGTACAGAAGTCGTGATTTTGGATAAAATAGATTACGATGGCTCTCTTGATGTTCTGATTAATAATAAATCAGTTATAATATCTAAAGAAATTGCAGAAAATATTAAAATAACAAAAATTTAAATTAATGGATACTATAATAAATTTTTTTGATTCACAATCATCTCCTATAACACAAGCATTATATGCAGGCTTATTTACCTGGATTTTAACTGCAATTGGAGCAGGTCTAGTATTTTTTTTTAGCACAACCAACAGAAAGTTTTTAGATGCAGCCCTAGGATTTACAGGTGGAGTTATGATTGCTGCTAGCTTCTGGTCTCTTCTCTCTCCAGCAATTAATGCTGTAGAAATACAAAATGAATTAGGCTTAACTTCTTTACCTCCATTTTTACCTCCCGCCATAGGCTTTTTTCTTGGTGCATTATTTATGTACATTCTTGATAAATCAATTCCGCATCTTCATATATTTGGTAAAATTGAAGAAGCAGAGGGTCCCAAGAGTGACCTAAAAAAAACCTCATTACTCGTTTTAGCAATAGCAATTCACAATATACCCGAGGGTTTAGCTGTAGGAGTAGCATTTGGAGCGCTAGCATCACCTGAATACTCATCTGTATTCACATTAGGCTCTGCAGTTGCTTTAGGTTTAGGTATAGGGATTCAAAATTTTCCAGAAGGTTTTGCAGTCTCAATGCCGTTAAGGAGAGCTGGTTTTAGTAAAATGAAATCTTGGAAATGGGGACAATTATCAGCAATTGTTGAACCTATATTTGCCGTAATTGGCGCCGCGTTTGTAATTTTAGTGTACCCTATTCTACCCTATGCTCTAGCATTTGCAGCTGGGGCAATGATTTTCATAGTTGTTGAAGAGGTTATTCCTGAAAGTCACAGAGGAGGTAACGTAGACATTGCAACAATGGGATTAATAATTGGTTTTATAGTGATGATGAGTTTAGATGTGTCTTTGGGGTAATTTCTTAACTTATTTTTTAAATAAACATATGTTATTGTTTAGACTTAAATAATCAGTCTTTATGTATTTTTGCATATGAATATTAAAGATACAATTGTTGCTCAATCTACTCCTTTAGGATCTGCAGCCACTTCATCTGTTAGATTATCTGGTTCTGAATCTATTAATATAGTAAATAAGGTTTTTCCGTCTAAAGATTTAAGAACTGTTAATTCACATACTATTCATTTCGGAAATTTTATCTATGAAAATAAAATTATTGATGAGGTTATATTAAGTATTTTCAAAGAACCTAACTCCTACACTAAGGAAAATATTGTTGAAATCTCATGTCATGGATCTGAGATTATTGTAAATAAAATTATATTAATCCTTATTAAATTAGGTGCCAGAGTTGCAGAGAGAGGAGAATTCACATTTAGATCATTCATAAATGGAAATATGGATCTATCTCAGGCTGAGTCAGTTGCTGATCTAATATCAGGAAAAACAGAAAATGCTCATAGAATTGCTATAAATCATTTAAAGGGTATTTTCTCTAATAAAATAAAAAAATTAAGGTCTGATTTATTAAATCTATCTAGTCTACTGGAATTAGAACTTGACTTCTCAGAGGAGGATGTAGAGTTTGCAAATAGAGATATTTTAAGTAATCTTCTCAATGAAATTGATCAATTTTGTAAGATTTTAATTGATAGTTTTAAATTAAATAATGCTGTTAAAAAAGGTATTAGTGTAGTAATACTAGGAAAGCCTAATGTAGGAAAATCTACACTACTGAACAACATACTTAATGATGATAAAGCTATTGTCTCAGAAATTCCAGGAACAACTAGAGATATTATTGAGGATACAATAACAATTGGTAATAACCTAGTAAGATTTATTGACACTGCGGGGCTACGGAAGACAAAAGATAAAATTGAAAATATAGGAATAGATAAAGCACTTAATAAAATTAAAGAGTCATCCATTGTATTATACTTGATTGATTTACATAAAACATCTATAAATGATATTAAAAAAGAAATTTCTCAAAAATTTTTAAAAGAAAATAATTTAATAATTGTTGGAAATAAAATTGACCTAGATACAAAAGATGAATGTAAGGAATATTTTAAAAAAAATAAATATATGATGATTTCATCCTTAAATGAAAATAATATTAATGACCTTAAAGATAAATTAGATGATTATATTAAATCAAATATAATTGATGACACATCTGACATTATGATAAATGAAAGGCATTACAATTCCTTATTGAAGGTTCGTGAATCAATTAAAAATGTTAAAATCAATATAGAGAATAAGTCTAACACAGACTTGTTAGCTCTGGATATTAAATATGCATTAGATAGCCTAGGTCAAATTACTGGTGAGGTTACTAATGATGAAATATTAGGTAATATTTTTAGTAAATTTTGCATTGGTAAATGAGTAAGTTAATATTATTGATAACAGGATATTCACTACTGTATTTAAGTATTATAACATACTATAAGATTAATAATTTTAGGGTTCCATTTAAAAATGGATTGTTAGGATGGAAAAATGACGTAAAATTGAAGGAAAAAATAATTATATCTTTCATCATTAATATTCCTTTATTTATTGTTCTTTTTGTTTTGTGATATGAAAAAACTAATTCTATTATTACTTTTTATTCCACTTATTTCAACTGGCCAAGAGTTTGAGTTAACTGCACTAAGATTTAGTAATAACTTTTCAAAACCTGACAGAGTTCTCAAGACAACAATATCTGATAAATCTTTATTTCAACAAAATTATAATAATACTAATTTAACTCTTGATTATGTCATTAGGTATCATTTTTACACCTCAATTAAGTTTAATGCTAAAGAAAATCAATTAATAAGTATGGACGGTACTAAATTTAACCTTTCCTCAAAGAATGCTAAGGATTTAACAAATGAAGTAATCTCTTTAGTAAGTAGGATGTATTATGGTAAAAAAGAATATAATGAGTTTAAGGATCTAATTAAAAAATGAAAAAATTAATTTTATTCTCTCTATTTTCATCTATTGTTTCATGTTGTAATGAGTCACCTGATATTAACAACGAAACAGATGTTATAATAAATGAAATTGTAGAAGTCCATTTATTAAATAACCTAAACGATTCAAGAGGGTTTTGTATAGATATGAGAGGTTACAAAACCAACGGAGACATAAATAAATCATTACAAGCACATACCTGTTACTCATATCAAGGTGAAATTGCNGTNGATCAAGGTTTTGATAAATCAAAAATTAGTCAAGATCAATTTTTTATAGGATATTTTAATGTATGCATGGAAGCTACAAAAATCGAGAGCACATCAAGTTTAATTTTGGGTGATTGTGATAATAATGATAAACAAAAATTTACCTTGAAAAGCNCNGGAAATATCCATCCAGTTAATAATTTGAATTTATGTCTAACTGTTTCTGAAGAATTTAGAGAAGGTGGAGGGGGAAACCCAACTCATTTAATTCGAAATCTTANCCTAGAAATTTGTGATGATTCTTTAGAATCTAGACAAAAATGGGGAAGTAGGAAATTCAACTAATTATTTACTAAATTGNGTTATTATAAATATTTTAAATTTTTTAGATTAATTATAACAAATGAAATACCTTAAATATCTGCCTTTACTCTTTATTCTATTACTTTTTTATCCGCTATATATTACTTTTTTAAACCCAATTAGCCCAAAGGAATCTATCAATTATANACTTGAAAAAGATAATAAAACAATTGATCTTGCTGTTGATTATAGCAGACCTTTTAAGAAAGGAAGACTTGTTTTTGGTTCAGAGGGAGAAGGAGCATTAGTTCCCTATAATAAATACTGGAGAACTGGAGCAAATTTTTGTACCGATTTCTATAACAGCTCAGAGATTTCCTTTAACGGTAAGGAATTAGAATCGGGAAAATATTTTTTATATACTTTCCCTAATAAAGATAGTTGGGATGTTATATTAAACTCAGAAAATGGAAGGTTTGGCTTTTTTAATCCTAATAGAGAAAATGATGTATTAATAACAAATGTTCCATCTTATACTTTAAATGAAAATATAGAACAGTTTACAATTGATTTTTTAACTGAAAACCAGGAATTATATCTTAGGCTTAGGTGGGAAAAAACTGGTATCTCAATTCCTATTAAATAATTAGTAGTTGAAAGGAAAAGATCACATTATCTCTCTTTTAATATTCTCTGTGTTACTACCAATATTTCTATACCTAAATATTTATACATTAATTTTTTTCACATTAGTAGTAATTTTTTATGAATTAACCGTAATCAATAATAAAAGATTATATATAGTTTATCTTACTTTAATTATAACTTACATTTGGGCAGAATTAGGTGTTGGTATATTTTTTCAAGACACCTGGGGCGGCAATTAAACCTTGATTTTAAAATGAAAAAAAAGAATAAGCCAGAAAGTGAAATGATGGGATTCGCTTATGATCCACATCTATCAGAAGGGTCTGCAAAAGTACCTTTATTCCAGACCAGTACATTTGTATTTAAAAATGCTGAAGAAGGAAAAGCACATTTTCATATCGCATATGGTTTGAGGGAAAAAGCTGAAAATGAGTCAATGTCTTTAGCTTATTCAAGAATAAATAATCCTAATCTTGAAATAGCTGAAGATAGGTTAAAGCTTTGGGACAAATCAGATGGCTGTGCATTGTTTCAAAGTGGAATGGCTGCAATAACTACGACTATCTTAGAGTTAACAAGACCAAACACATTAATTCTTCATTCATCACCCTTATACGGAGGAACTGATCATTTTATTGAGGAAGTTCTTCCAAAATATAACATCAAGTCCATGTATTTCGATTCAATGAATTCACTTGAATCTATAATCGAAAAGAAAAATGAAAAATTTCCTGATTTAGAAGTTAGTCTAGTGTATATAGAATCACCAGCAAATCCTACCAACTCTGTTGTTGATATACAAAAATCAAAAGACCTAGCAAATCACTTTTCTACTAAAAAGAAAAAAGTTTATGTGGCTATAGACAATACTTTTATGGGTCCAGTATTTTCTCATCCAATTGATCATGGTGCAGATGTAGTTTTGTATTCAGCTACGAAGTATATAGGTGGTCATAGTGATCTTGTGGCTGGAGCTGCGTGTGGGAGTAATGAGATTATTTCAAGAATTAAAACCTTAAGAGTATTTATGGGGAACATGGCATCACCATTTACATCTTGGCTAATATTAAGAAGTTTAGAAACTCTTAAGTTAAGAATGGAAAAAAGTGCAGAGAACGCAAACAAAATTGCCATAAAACTCGAATCCCATAAAAAGGTTGATAAAGTTCACTATTTGGGTCTTGTCACAAAAGATTCACCCGAGTATGATATAATTAAAAGACAATACAGCAGTCCTGGGGGAATGATTTCTTTTGATGTTAAGGGTGGAGAAAAAGAAGCATTTAAATTTCTAGATAATCTTAAACTTGTGAAGCTTGCTGTTAGTTTAGGTGGCACGGAGAGTTTAGCTTGTCACCCCTACTCTATGACTCATGCTGATGTAAATATTGAAACAAAAAACAAGATGGGTATGGGTGAGTCTCTTGTTCGATTGTCAATTGGAATAGAGNATTCAGATGATTTAATTAATGATATAATTAGTTCCTTAGATTCAATTTAACTAATACGAATCCTTATGAACTTTTTTTATTGATCTACCAGAAGGGTCAATCATATTTTCAAATTCTTTATCCCACTTTAAAGCTTCCTCAGTGCTACAAGCAACAGACTTTGATGATGGAACACACTTAGCACAATCATCTCCAGGAAAATGTTTTTCAAAAATTTGTCTGAACAAATATTCTTCTTTTGATCTTGGAGTATTAACAGGAAATATTTCTTTTCTATTATCATATGATTTATCATCTATTTGCTGGTTAGCATATTCTTTTAATGAATCTATCCAAGAGTATCCTACTCCATCAGAAAATTGTTCTTTCTGTCTCCATAGAACAGATTCAGGTATATATCCTTTGAAAGCTTCTCTGAGAATATTTTTTTCAATTTTTTCATTATTTATCATCTTTTCAGATGGATTAATATTCATAGAGTAATCTAAGAATTCAACATCAAGAAATGGAACTCTACCCTCTACACCCCATGCAGCAAGTGACTTATTTGCTCTTAAACAATCATATAAATGAAGTTTATTTATTTTCCTTAATGTCTCTTCATGAAATTCCTTTGAGGATGGAGCCTTATGAAAGTACAAATAACCACCAAATATTTCATCTGCTCCTTCACCAGATAGAACCATCTTTATTCCCATAGATTTTATATATCTAGCCATTAAATACATTGGAGTAGATGCTCTAACTGTTGTCACGTCATAGGTTTCTAGATAATAGATAACATCTTCTAATGAATCCAAGGCCTCCTGAATTGTGAAATGAATTTCATGATGAACTGTTTTAAGATGATCTGCTACCTTTCTAGCAGCAATTAAGTCTGGTGAATTTTTTAGTCCTACTGCAAAAGAATGAACTCTTGGCCACCATGCCTCTTTTTTGTCAGCTGATTCAATTCTATTTTTAGAATATTTAGTAACAATTGAGGATATTATTGAAGAATCCAAACCACCAGATAATAAAACACCAAATGGAACATCAGACATCATCTGACTCTTTACTGATTTTTCAAGAGAATCTCTTAAATCAGATGTAGATGAATGATTTTTAACCTTATCAAAACTCATCCAATCTCTTTTATAGTATTTAACAGGATCTTTATCTTTTTCAGTCATGAAATGACCTGGGGGAAATTCTTTAATGTTTTCACAGAATCCAACAAGACATTTCATCTCTGAAGCAAAATATTTATTTCCGTTACTTCCCTCTCCCATGTAAAGAGGAATAACTCCAATAGGATCTCTTCCTACTAGAAAACTATTATTTTTTTTATCATAAAGAAAAAAAGCAAAAATACCATTGAGATGATTTAAAAGATCATTTTTAAGGTTCTCATAAAGTGGGATAATAACTTCACAATCAGACTCTGTTTTATAATCATATTTATATTTATTATCTCTTCTTATTAACTTATGATTATATATTTCACCATTAACTGCTAATATTAATTCTTCATTATTAGATAAAATTGGTTGTTTTCCTGATTTTACATCTACAATTGATAGACGTTCATGCGCAAGTATTGCGTTATCAGATGTGTATATTCCTGACCAATCAGGTCCTCTATGTCGTACTTTTTTAGACATTGACAAGGACTTTGATCTCATATCCTTGTCTAATTTTATTTCTTTATTGTAAATTGCAACTATTCCACACATAATAGAAATGCAATATAATTTCAAAAAATCACTTTTTCCTCTTTTGCTATTATCATTATTAATATCCTATTCGTGTAATAATGACTCGAATTTTTATAATGGGATGGTCTCATCGGCACATCCTATAGCATCTAAAATTGGTTTAGACATACTCCAAAAAGGTGGAAATGCATTCGATGCTGCAGTTGCAGTTCATTTTGCTTTATCAGTCGTTTACCCTAATGCTGGCAATATTGGAGGTGGAGGATTTTTAGTTTATAGATTAAATGATGGAAAAATTGGTACACTTGATTTTAGAGAGAAAGCCCCAGAAAACTCTTTTAGGGACATGTATATTGACAATATTGAAGGTAAACTAAAGGTAGACGATAAGAGAAGTAAGATAGGTCATTTAGCATCTGGTGTTCCTGGCTCAGTTGATGGTATGGTTAAGATATATGAAAAATTTTCAACTTTAGAATGGAACGAACTATTAGATCCATCAATAAAAGTTGCAAGAGATGGTTTCGAAGTAACTGAAAAACAGGCAAAAGGATTAAATAATGTAAGAGAGTCATTGTTATCTGCAAATGATCACGAGATTCCTTTCACAAAGGAAATAGAATGGAAGCTAGGAAATGTTTTAATTCAAGAAAATTTAGCTCAAACATTAGAAGAAATTAAAAAATCAAAGAGGGATGGTTTTTATAAAGGAAAGGTAGCAGAGCTTATTATTGATGAGATGGAGTCAGGCGGAGGAATTATAACGCAGACTGATTTAGATAATTATAGCTCAAAATGGAGAGATCCAGTAATTGGATACTTTAAAAATCACAAAATTATATCGATGGGACCTCCATCAAGTGGTGGAATAGCCCTAGTCCAACTATTAAATGGCGCTGAACAACTAGAAACTCAAAATTATTATCACAACTCACTAGAATATATAAATACTATTGCAGAAATAGAAAGTAGAGTTTATGCTGACAGGGCAACATACTTAGGTGATCCAGATTTTTTTAACGTACCTCAAAAATATTTATTGGATCAAAACTATTTATTAAGAAGATTTAGTGAGATAAAAAATAATATAAAAACACCGTCTTCAGAAGTTAAGGAAGGTTCGTTTGAAGGAAATGAATCCGATGAAACAACACATTTTTCTATAGTAGATAAATATGGAAATGCTGTTTCAGTAACAACAACGATTAATGGAGGTTACGGATCTAAGGTTGTAGTAGAGGGTGCAGGTTTTCTTTTAAACAATGAAATGGATGATTTTAGTGTTAAACCTGGTTATCCAAACATGTTTGGATTAGTTGGTGGTGAAGCAAATTCAATAGAACCAAATAAAAGAATGTTGTCATCAATGACACCAACAATAATAGAGAAGGATGATAAATTATTTATGGTTATTGGGACCCCTGGAGGATCAACAATTATTACTTCTGTTTTTCAGACTATCCTCAATGTAATTGATTATGGCATGGGTATGCAGGAGGCTGTAGATTCAAAAAAATTTCATCATCAGTGGCTGCCTGATGTTCTGGCTGTTGAAGAAAATACATTATCAGATAAATTAAGTAATGATCTAACACAGATAGGTCATAAGATTGTAAAAAGGTCATCATTAGGTAGAATGGACTGTATATTAGTAAAAGAAGATGGCTCCTTAGAAGGGGGTGCAGACAAAAGAGGCGATAATATTGCTTTAGGATATTAAATTTATTATTATATTAAAATATTTTTTAGAAAAAATTTAAAAAAATGAAACTCTCAAACTTTTATTTAAACCTATTATTTTTAGCTCTATTATTTAAACTCTCAGGGTGTGATCCCGATGACCCTGTTTGCTGTGGACCGTCAGATCCTGCCTTACCAGGTCAAATTTATATTGCAGGAACATATTCAACAGGAGGAAAAGAATACGGAGCGTATTGGGTTGCAAATACCAATGGAACGTATGTGAGAGTAGATTTAGATGATGCAAGAGTTATTCACGATATAAAAGTGCGAGATGGAATTGTATATGCTGTTGGAGAAACTACATGGGCAACTGGTGAACAAGACCCAGCAATATGGATTGATGGTGTTAAAACAGAATTATATGCCCCTAATAATGATGAATCATGGGGAGGAGCTACTGCATTTGCTTTGGCTTTTGATGGAGACGATATATACATTTCTGGAAATTATGCATCTGAAAAAGCTAGTTTTGGAGGAGTTTCAAGTGCTTGCTATTGGATATTAAATGATGATAATCCACAAGGAAAACTTTATCCGCTTCAAAGTGGAGTAAGTTCTGATGCCTACGGTATTGCAATTTTAAATGGTCAACCAATTTCCGTTGGTTGGTATCAAAAAGAGCATAAAATCATTCCTGCAAAATGGGTGGGAAATCAAAGATCAAATCTTGATGGAAAAAATGACGGAGAAGCAATGGATATTGTTATTGATGGTAACGATTACTACATAAGTGGATGGACTGATAATAAAAGAGGTGCTACACATTATTATCCTACTGTATGGAAGAACAATCAAAATTCTAGAAAAACTCTCAAGGAAGGTACACTAAGGAGATCTGAGGTATCTAGTAATGATAGGGAGGCCTACGCATCTGCAATTACCATAAAAAATGGAAATATTTATGCTACGGGTTATACATATTTTGATAATTCTGTAACATCAGCCAGCTATTGGACCATTAATTTTAGCGGAAATAATCTAAGCAATGAAATTATTGAATTTAATGGTGGAGAGATGAAAGATATAGTTATATCTGATAATGGAGATGTAATCACTGTTGGAGACGGAGAAGTATGGATAAACGGTGATAGTTTCCAAATTATAGAAAATGACTTTGTGGTATATCCTAATTCAGTTACGATATCCGAATAATACCAAGTTAAAATTTCTTAATCATAATATTTCATAAAAGCTATTTTTAAATATTTATGTCGTATAATTACAAATAATGAAATATAACTTAATAATTTTTACATTATCTCTAATTCTTTTCACAGGATGTAGTGATGAAGAAGAATCTTTATCTAATACTTTCCACTCTACTCATGCTGGTTCAGTTTGGGTGGATACTAATAATTATTGGTACAGAATAAATATAGATAGCGAGGATGATTATTGGGATGGGAAGTGCACAAGATATCCTTTTGGTAATGGAACATTTAATTCTAGTCAGGAAGGTATTCAATATACTCAAACACTACTTACAAATGAAGCTAATTTTCTCTCATATCAAATAGAATATATTGGAGAGTCTTCTCTACCAGATGGTACTTACACGATGTCTGTTAATTCAACAGGAACAAAATTAACAGTTAAACCGACAAATAATAATTCATTTGTTTTTACTAAAGTTACGGATTCTTTTCCTGGAACTGATTGCAAGCCTAATTAACAAATAACTCAACTCTCCTGTTTAGTTTCCGTGATTCTTCAGAATCATTATTAAACCTAGGTTTAGTTGGTCCAAGACCCTTAACTTTTATCTGACTTTTCTTAATTCCGTTTATTACTAAAAAATTTTTAATAACCTCTGACCTTTCCCTTGACAATTTGATATTAGACCTAAAGTCACCTCTATTATCTGTATGTCCTTCTATTGTTATTTGAATATCAGAATTTGATCTAAAAAGGTGTAACAAATCATTTAAATAAGGAAGAGATTCGTCTTCTAAATCTGNTGAAGACTGTTTAAAAATTAGATTTTTTAATACTACCCTGCTTCCTGANTTCACCTCATNTAAATTAATANATATATCAAGTGATTTGTCTACTCTAAGTATTGTGTCTTTTATAAAATAATTATCTACAACAAATTGAAAATTGTATGTATCAACGCTTTCTATTGGTAAACTAAAAATATTTGAACTAAATGAAANAGANTCATTGTTAAGATATAAGTTTCCATTAGTTATTTCAGAATTGAGATTAAAGGTCAAGTTAATTCGAGCTTTACTATCAGAATAAAAGAATAAATCAGAATTTGTTTTACTGTCAGTAGTTGCAGATAATATAAAATTATTTGAATTATAGTCAAAAGTTAANGAAGATTCTGATTTAGATGTATTTAAAAGAGTCATTTTTGTGGGCTCAGACCACATTTTATCTTTTAAGACTGTAAAATATAACTCATATCCNATCTCTTCTCTATTCGAAATAAATACAAGTGTGTCTTTTTTGTATAGAAATGGAGATATGTCTTGGTAGTCACTGTTAACAGATGATCCAATATTACTTAATCTACCCCACTCATTATTATTTTTTTCAGATGAATAAATATCTTCAACACCGTATGTTCCAAACCCCTCAAATGAAAGAAAAAGTTTATCCTGTGAGTTATTAATTGATCCAGATAACAGNTTATAGTTTGATGTAAATCCATTTATTTTCTCNNTTTTTAATAATTTATATTGGTTATTTATATCGTAATAATTAATAAACCCATTTCTTAATATTATCAGATCACTTTCACCNAATCCTAGAATCACTTCNTCTTCTATTGTATTGACTTCNNTCAAATTAATTGGTAATCCCCAAACTCCATTATTTTTAATTCTAATCCAAACATCGTTCATGTCGCTTAATCCAGAAGAATTATTAATGTTGTCTGAACTATTAAAAAACATTCTATTTCCATCTGCAGTTANATAGGCATTACTNTCATTAAATGGATAGGATAACATATTCATATCAATAAGAGAAATTTTCTCAAATGATTGNGATGAGNCTCCTGAATAGATTAAAAGGAACAGGAAATAAANGTACGATCTAGTATTCATTTTCAATATTAACCTGATTTATTAAANATTTTCCTGAAGCTAATCTCTTGTAGTTTTCTAGGATCTGAGGTACAGCTGCATCTTCATTAGTTATGCTTGCATTATGGGGTGTTATTTGAATTTTTTCATGTTTCCATATCTCACTTGACTTTGGTAGAGGTTCAGTCTCAAAAACATCAAGAAAAGCACCCGATAAGGTGCCATTATCNATGTATTCTACTATATTTTTTTCATTTTGAACCTTACCTCTTGAGACATTAATTAGGTAGGTTTCTTTATTNAGTTTTTTAAATAGATTCCTATCAAGTAAATGATGTGTTTTTTGGGTATAAGGGACAGTACATACCAAAATATTAATCTTTGATAGAAATAAATCTAATTCTTCACCATGATAAATTTTTATTCCATTTTCCTTTTTCTTATTGAGAGAGTAACCAATCACATTAAAACCCATATATTTTAATTTATCAGCAGCGTCTGAACCAAGAGCCCCATACCCAAGAATCCCTATATTAATAGGTAAGATTTCAGGGTGAGTAATGTGATCCCATAACTTATTTTTTTTATCATTTTGATACTTTAAAATTCTTCTATGATAAAAAAGAACTGCGGTAATGATATAGTTTGTCATTGAGAATGATAATTTATCGTCTGATATTCTACAAATAGGTATTCCCTTAGGACATGATGGATCATTAATTATGTGATCTACCCCAGCACCCATAGAATGGATAAGTTTTAAATTTTTAAATTTTCCTAATACNTTTTGAGGNTGTTTCCATAGACAAACACAATCAATTTTATCATAATCTATATCTGGATAAATTGAAATATCTATATTATTATCATAATTTTTAAAGGTATTCANCCAACCTTTAATCCTCTCCTTTGGTGCTATTATTCCTATTTTCATTTTTTACTTTGTATATAATATAAGATAACAGAAAATAAACATGTTAAACCTGTNCCTATTAAATTAAACCATAGATAACCAATTGATTTTCCTAAAATAAAATACATTGCAAATACAGTAAGTTGAGATGNAATTGATCCAAAAAAGACATTACCAGATTTTATTTTTTTTATAAAGAAAGCAATTAAAAATATTCCTAGAACATTTCCATATAAGAGTGAAGCAATAATATTAATTGATTCAATAAGATTTTCTTGTTGAGCAAAGAATAGCGCCACAATTATTGATACAAAACCCCAAAATAATGTGAATAACTTTGACATTTCAACATCATTTTTATCATTTTTTGACTTGTTTATAAATCTTTTATATATATCTATAGTTGTTATTGCAGATAATGCACTAATTTCAGCAGATGTTGAACTCATTGCAGCTGATAATATNAGTGCAATCATAAGTCCAATTAAACCCTGTGGTAGATAATTAAGAATAAAATGAAGAAAAATAAAATCAGTCTCAGGTCTATCATATGAGAAACCTGATTCAAGCGCATTAGTTTCTAATTTTTTTCTGGATATAGCTAACTCATTATCTTTATTGATAATAGTATTACTATCCATTCCATTTCCTATAATTAATTCCTTTTTTTCATCAAAAATTATTTTTGATTCCTCTTTAACTGACTCTAACAATTCTGGGTTATTTTTTAATTGAAAATCAATTAGACTATTATTAAAATTAACTGGGGGCTGGTGAAGATTATAAAAAACAAAAAGCAATATACCTATGTAAAGAATAAAAAATTGAAAAGGTATTTTCAAAATTGCATTAAACATTAAACCAACTCTACTTTCTTTCTGACCCCTAGCGTTTATGTATCTTGAAACTTGTGATTGATCTGTCCCAAAATACGATAGAGATAAAAAGAAACCACCAAGTAGGCCAGTCCATATTGTGTACTTTTCTTTAGGGTCAAAAGAGAAACTAATTGCATTATTTTTATTAAAAATCTTTATAATATCAATGGATTTTGAAAAAGTTATATGATCAAAAATATATGAGTTTATATAATAAAAAGCTATAATTAATCCACTCAAAATAACATACATCTGATACTTTTGAGTATAACTGACCGCCCTACTTCCACCTATGACAGTATATAAAACAACCAATAATCCAACAAAGATAACGGTTGGAGTCATGTCCCAACCTAGAATAGCTGTAAGTACAATAGATGGAGCGTATATAGTAATTCCACTTTGAAACCCCCTTTGTAATAAGAAAAAAAAGGATGTTAATGTTCTGACCTTAAAATCGAATCTTTGCTCTAGATATTGATAAGCTGTAAAAACTTTTGATCCATAAAATCTTGGAATAAAGAATATTGAAACAACTATTAGAGCAAGTGGCATCCCAAAGTAGTTTTGAATAAAACTCATTCCTTCCGAATAACCCTGTCCAGGAGTAGATATAAAAGTTATAGCACTAGCCTGTGTAGCCATTACAGATAATCCAATAGTTGACCAACTTAGGGATTTGTTACCAAGTATATATGATTTTAAATTTTTATTTTGATAATTTTTATAGATACCATAAAATGTTATAAAAAGAAGAATAGAAGAAAATACAAAAAAATCTAGGTTGCTCATATGAAAGTAAAGATTGCTAGAAATGTTATGTATAAGACCAATAGTATAAGCACTAACTTATAAAGATCTGAGAATTTCATTATCAAATATATTAAATAGTATCTGAATAATAGGAATTTATATTATCTCTAAGATTATAATTAGATGACATTGACTCTCCATATGCACCACATGAATGAATAGCAATTAAATCTCCCCTAGCTGATTTAATAAGTTCGTAATTCTTTGCAAAAGTATCAGAACTCTCACATATGGGCCCAACAATATCATAATTTAGAGTAGTTTTATGTTTTGAAGTGAGATTTGAAATTTTATGCTTGCTGTTATAAAGAGCAGGCCTAATTAGGTTATTCATACCTGAGTCTAATATCAGGAAGTTTTTATCATAAGATTTTTTAGAATAAAGTAT
>NZYP01000012.1 GCA_002702205.1 Flammeovirgaceae bacterium
TCCGGGCAAATAAAATGAGCGAGAAATGGGATTCGAACCCACGACCCCAACCTTGGCAAGGTTGTGCTCTACCACTGAGCTATTCTCGCTTTTACAATTTTTCAGGTCTGCAAATTTATAATTCTCTAAATGAAATCACAGTTAAAATTTTAAAAAAAACATTATTTGCCTTTCAAAGCATTAATAATATCTATTACCTCGTTAAGTTTTACTAGGGCCTGGACAGGATTAATACTGTTGATATCAGTACCATCCAAAGCCTTTTTAACCTTATCAAATTCAGGGTCATTATAATGAAGGTCTAACTGGTTTGAAGATTCTAAAACTTTCTTATCTAACTTCTCTCTTATCTTATTTTTCTCCAATTTTTTTAGAATCTCATACGCCCTAATTAGTATTTTATTTGGCATGCCTGCAATTTGCGCCACGTTTATACCAAAGCTGTGTTTAGATCCTCCCGCAACTAGCTTTCTTAGAAAAATTATTTCATTATTGATTTCTTCGACGGACACATTATAATTTTTAACTCTATCAAGTTTTTGTTCTAACTGATTAAGTTCATGGTAGTGGGTAGCAAAAAGAGTTTTTGGTCTAATTGATTTCTGGTTATGAAGATACTCTACTATTGACCAGGCAATTGATATACCATCGTAAGTGCTGGTTCCCCTTCCGATCTCGTCCATAAGGACGAGACTCCTGTCAGTGAGATTATTCATTATGCTTGAGGTCTCAATCATTTCCACCATAAAAGTTGACTCTCCTCTTGATATATTATCAGAAGCACCAACTCTTGTAAATATCTTATCTACTATACCAATACTGCTACTTTCGGCTGGGACATAAGAACCAATTTGACCTAGGATTACAATTAAGGCAACCTGCCTTATTATTGCTGACTTTCCTGACATATTTGGTCCAGTAATAATTATTATCTGCTGCGATGAATTATCCAAATACACATCGTTGGGAATATAAAATTCATCCTCAGGAAGACTTTTTTCAATGATAAGATGTCTCCCCTTCTTAATTTCTATCTTGTGATTATCACTTATTATGGGTTTAGTTAATTTAGATTTTATAGCAACTACAGAAAAAGAGAGCAGGCAGTCAAGGTAAGAAACTGAGAATGAAATTTTTTGAATTATATCAACCTTTCTTGTAAGTTTGTCAAGAATCTTATGGAATAGAGATCTCTCTATATCTAAAATTTTTTCATCAGCATTTAAAATTGTCTCCTCATATTTTTTTAATTCTTCAGTTATATATCTTTCAGCGTTTACTAGTGTCTGTTTCCTTATCCAACTCTCTGGAACTTTATCTTTGTGGGCATTTGTTACTTCAAGGTAGTACCCAAACACCTTATTGTAAGCTATTTTTAAAGAGCTAATTCCTGTTCTCTTCACCTCATCTTTTTGGATTTTAAGGAGTATGTCCTTACCATCATTAGAAATCTTTCTAAGGTCATCTAACTCCTGATTATAGCCATCGTTTATGACTTTGCCAGAGGAAAAGTTTAATGATGCGCTTTCGTGAATTGAATCATCAATAAAATCAATTATTTTTTTAAACTGAGGAAGGTTTTTTGACCAGGAATTAAATTCTTTTCTCTCTGAGTTTTGCAGTTGAAGTTTTAAATCTTCGACGGACTGTAAAGAGTTTTTAAGAGATATAAGTTCTTTTGGATTCGCCCGATTTAATGCAATTTTCGAAGAGATTCTTTCGATATCGGATATCTCATTCATAGACAATACGACTGAATCTCGCAGGTGATCATTTTCAATAAAACACCCTACATAACTCTGTCTTTTACTTATCTCATTTTTATCAAGTAATGGGTTGAGTATCCACCTCCCCATTAACCTTGATCCCATCGGGGTCAGGGTCTTATCAATTGTATCTTTTAGTGTTATTGAGTCCTCATGTAATGGGTTTATTAACTCTAGGTTTTTAACAGTAAACTTATCAAGCCACATAAACCTGTGATCTTCTATTTTGGACAGGCCAGTTATATTTCTTAAGTCATTATGTTCGGTTAACTCCAGATAGAAAAGGATTGCTCCTGCAGATATAATTCCATTCCTTTCCTCTTCTACTCCGTACCCTTTGAGACTTTTTGTGTTAAAAAAAGAAATAAGTTTATCGTAAGAGTATCCAACTTTAAATATCCACTCATCTAAGCTAAAAATATTATTTCCATGAAATTTGGATTCAACAAAACCCTTTTGAGATTTAGAGCAGATAATTTCTGAGGGGTTATATGTGTAGAGGAGCTTCTCAAGTTGGTCATAATTACAGTCACATAATAAAAACTCACCAGTTGATATATCTAGAAATGATACGCCAAATTTATTATTGGAAACATGAACAGATGCAAGAAAATTATTTTTTCTTGAGTCTAATACATTATCATTTAAAGATAGACCTGGAGTCACCAACTCAGTTACCCCCCTCTTTACAATTCCTTTTGCTCTCTTTGGGTCCTCTAACTGATCACATACTGCAACTCTACATCCTGCACTTACTAATTTTGGTAGATAAGTCTCTAAAGAATGATGAGGAAAGCCAGCTAACTCTACATTTGAAGCAGCGCCATTAGACCTCTTTGTCAAAATGATACCTAGGATTTTACTTGCTTTAATGGCATCTTCCCCAAATGTCTCATAGAAATCACCTACCCTAAAAAGAAGCATGGCCTCAGGATGCTTAGACTTGATGTCGTTGTACTGCCTCATGAGAGGAGTTTCCTTAGTTTTTTTTGGTGTATTAGCCAAATTCTTTAATATTTTAATTTACTTTGTGCCAGGGATTAATTTTAATTTTTATTTCAAAAATAATCTCTAGCGAACTTACAATATGGTTAAACTATCTGAAAAAAAAAAGAAAGACTTTAGAAGAGATAAAGTTCTTAAACATGCCAATAAAATAGAGCCTGAATTTCCTTCTTTTATTGCTGGTCTTGATACTTATTCAGGAAATTGGAATTTTCAAATGGCAGCTCATCTGCTCAGGAGAACAACAATCGGGCCTTCTATTGAAGAGATAAATCAAAGCGTTACAGACGGTCTTGATAAAACTTTAGAAAAACTCTTGGATGAAAAAATAATTAATGTAGATCCGCCTATAAACTATCAAGATGAAGACGACCCCGAGACACCTCTAGGAAGTACATGGATAAACGCAGAGAAAAGAGTTGATGACTTCAAGAGAAAAAATTCTTATGCTGCGTGGAGAGTAGGTCAGATACTTGACAAAAACAAAGACATCTCTATAAGAGAGAATATGGTTCTTTTTTGGCAGAATCATTTTGCAACTGAAGCCACAGTAATTAACGATGCCAGGTATACCTACTACATGCATGAAAATTTTAGAAATAATTTTTTGGGAGACTTTAAGCAGCTAGTGAAAACCATAAATATAGATCCTGCAATGCTCACATATCTTAGTGGCATATATAATGTCAAGGATGCCCCAAACGAAAATTATGCTAGGGAGTTGTTTGAGTTATTTACTGTAGGAAAAGGTCCAATAGATGGAGAAGACAGCTACACTTACTACACTGAATCAGATATTTTAGAGGCTTCTAAAATTCTTACTGGGTGGAGGGTCAAGAGAAATCATGTGGGAGAAGGAAGAGAGTACTTCACCTTAGATCGTCACGATACATCAACAAAAACTTTCTCGGAAAAATTCAGAAATAAATCAATAAGTTCGAACGGTGATAAAGAACATGAGGACCTAATTGACTTAATTTTTGAAAACGATAGGGTCTCTGAGTTTATATGTGAAAAATTATATAGATGGTTTGTCTATTATGTTATTAACGACGAGGTAAAAAGCAAGATAATTAAACCTTTAGCTAAAACTTTTAGAGATAATAATTACAGAGTCAAGCCAGTGCTTCAACAACTATTCAGAAGTAACCATTTCTATGAAATGTACATAAGAGGTGCCGTAATAAAAAACCCTATCTCATTTAGTTTAGGATTTCTTAGGCAGTTTACTTTGTACGGTTTTGATGAACTTGATGACTACGAAAAATATTATTATTGGAAAGCAAGGCATACTAATATTTCAGACCAAGGTCAAAATATTTTAGATCACCCAAATGTTGCAGGATGGCCTGCATATTACCAAGAGCCACTATTTCATGAGTACTGGATAACGTCGGTAACTCTTCCAAACAGGACAATTCATATTAAGTATTACCTAGCAAACAATGGCGTTAGGGCATCTCAAACAGATAATACTGTCAGGGTAAAGTCAAAGCCTTTAACTTTAATTCAGACATTTGATAAACCTCATGATATCGTGGGTATAGTTGATAAACTATGTGAATGGCTCCTGCCTGTTCAAAGTGAAATTTCACAAGATTTAAAAAATGATTTTGTAAATGTTGTTGTCGGAGAGAATCCCAATATATGGGAAGATGAATATAACGACTACATAAATGACCCCGACGATGAGAAGGAAGAATCATTAAATAAAAAACTTAGGTCGTTACTAAAAGAGATATGTCTAATGCCTGAATATTATCTTAGTTAAATGAAAAGAAGAGAATTTTTAAAGAGATCTGTTCCGCTTACTGCGGCTCCTATTTACTTATCCGGAGTTCCTGTAAGTGCTATGACTGAGTCTTCTACTCTAGCAGCTCTTACCAATGCAGGTTCTGTATCTGACAGGTGTTTAGTTTTGGTTTTTCTCGATGGAGGTAACGATGGTTTAAATACATTAGTTCCCCTTGACCAGTATGATATATTAATGAGAGACGGGTCTGGCGGAGACTCGCAGCCACTCAGAAGACCTGACTTAATGATTCCAAAGAATAAAGTATTACCTCTAAGTGGATTACCTGACACAGGGTTACATTCAAGTATGGATAAGTTTCAAACCTTGTTCGGTGAGGACAAGTTAAGCTTTGTGAGAAATGTTGGTTACCCTAATCCAAACAAATCTCATTTCAGATCTACTGATATTTGGAATTCAGCATCCGCATCAGACGAATACGTTTACAGTGGCTGGTTTGGCAGATATCTAAGCAGCAACCACCCGTCATTCCCAGATGGATATCCAAACTCTAACTACCCAGATCCATTAGCTCTATCTATAGGCAATACAGCATCAAATACATGCCAAGGTCCTATAATTAATATGGGAGTTTCCATAAAAAACTTAAACAACTTCATTGATATAAAGGAAGGGGGAACAAACACTCCTGATACACCTTACGGGCACGAGTTAGAGTATATAAGGACAGCATCAAACCTAACTAACGAATACTTTGATAGATTAGAAGAAGCTGCAGGAAGAGGTGGAAATGGTAATATAGAATACCCTGATTATAAACTTGCCGACCAACTTAAAATTGTTGCTCAACTTATAGCGGGCGGTATAAAATCTAAAATATTTGTAGTGAGAATAGGTGGGTTTGATACTCACGATAACCAGGTAGAAGAGGGAAATCCCGAGACTGGAAGGCATGCACTGTTAATGGAAGAATTGTCTGAATCACTTTTCTCTTTTCAACAGGATATAATTCAAAGGAGCCTTGAGGAAAGGGTTTTAACTATGACCTACTCTGAGTTTGGTAGGAGAGTCTTTCAGAATAAGTCTTATGGTACAGACCACGGTGAAGCTGCACCAATGTTCTTTCTAAGTCCCTATGTAAACCCAAACCCTATCGGTTCTCTGCCATCACTGGAATACATAGATAACATCGAGTATGAATATGACTTCAGGTCAGTGTATGGCTCTGTCCTCATGGATTGGTTTGGGGTTGATGAAGTAACAATCAAATCAATTCTATACGAAAACTTTCAATATATTCCGATTCTTACTGGAACTCAGACAAGTGTTGGAGAANCACACCCAATGNCTAAAAGAATTGAGGCTTACCCAAATCCATTTAAAGATATTCTTAATATAAATATTGAGGTAAAAGCTGGNGATACTCTCCTTAAATTAGTGGATTCTAACGGTAGAGAAATTAAAGAAATTATAAACAAAAAAATAAAACACGGCACTCATAAATTGAGATACGATGGGTCTCATCTAAAAAATGGAATGTATTTTGTTCTCTTAGAGAACGAAGGAAAAAGAAGTGGCGTATCCGTCATAAAAAGAAGCTAATTTTCTGATCAGTAAAAATTAGAGGACAAGAAAACATCAAATTGAAAAAAACTAAAATTGAAGATCTAAAAAGAATTGAAATTGACCAATTCAAGAAAAAGAAGAAGAGAGAAGTCATTATAATCTTAGATAATGTAAGGAGTTTAAATAATATTGGATCTTGTTTTAGGACATCAGATGCATTTCTTATAAAGAAAATTTATCTAGTAGGAATCACAGGCACTCCTCCAAATAAAGATATAGACAGAACCGCGCTTGGGGCAACAGAATCTATAGACTGGGAACATGTATCTTCAATCTCTAAAATTGAAAAAATATTAAAGGATAAAGGATGGAAAATAGCACTTATAGAGCAGACAGATAAGAGTATCAACCTTCAAGGGTTTGACCCTAAATCAGATGAAAAATTTGCTTTTGTCTTTGGTAATGAGGTATTTGGAGTGTCTGATGAGGCTCTTGAGTGTGCTGACCTAGCTATTGAAATTCCACAATTTGGAACTAAGCATTCTTTTAATATTACCGTCTCTCTTGGAATGGTTCTGTGGGACCACCTTATAAAAACTACAGNGGCTCACAGAGGCTAGGNAGTTTTGACTCAAATAAGTTTTTAATCTTCTCAAGAAATGTCATATTACATTTTATCTCTCGCCCATCCATCTCAGTTACAGGTGTTATCTCACCATTAGTTCCTGTTGCAAATACAAGATCCGCATTAATGAATTCAACTANGGATAAATCTCTTTCTTGAACCTTCATTTTATTATCTTTAAGCAGGTCTATAAAAGTTTGTCTTGTTATTCCAGGTAAGCAAGCGTGGGCAAATGGTGTAAATACAGTGTCACCTTTTAACATAAATAGATTAGTATCATTGAGCTCAGCTACAAAACCTCTCTCATCAAGCATTACTGCTGCATCATAACCTGCAATATTTGCGTGTATCTTAGCTATAACCAAACTTAACATATTGTTATGATGTATTTTAGAATCTAAGAAGGCAGGAATGCTTCTTCTAATTGAAGAGCTAATTGCCCTAATCCCCTGTGAAAAATCATAAACTTTTTTCTTCCACTCTGCAAGAACTATAAGACAACATCCACTCTGGTTAAGCCTCGCATCCATTCCTGAAGTGACTTTCTCTCCTCTCGTTAATGTAAGCCTTATGTGGGTGTCATTATCCATTCCGTTAGCGTCAAGAGTTTCTTTTATAGCCTTCTTTATTTCCTCTTTAGTTGGGACNCCTTCGTATGAAAGTGCATGAGCCCCNTCTTGCAGTCGGGTTAAGTGCTTGTCATAACAGACAATACCCTCAGGGTAAACTCTTAATCCTTCCCAGACACCATCACCGTTCTGGACAATACTATCAAATACAGAAACCTTTGCCTGGTCTCTAGGCAAAAGTTCACCGTTAACGTGGATGAAAATGTTTTTATTTTTAGGGTTATATTCTTGAAGCATTATACCGTTATTGAATTAGCTGTTAATTTATTATAAAATTTTAATGCCTCAATATAAAGACTTTGACAGTTTTTTGGTAACTCTCTACTACTTGTTTTTTGTTTTACAAATCCTGTTGAATTATGTACATTTTTATACCAGAACTCAGCCCAAGCTCCATCCTCTTTAATTCCACCCTTTTCCCAAGAGAGCATCTCTTCATAAAATTTAATTCTAAGCTTAGCACATAGACTTTTAAGCAGTTTCTTTGGGTCCTTCAAAATTTCTGCCGAATCTAATACTAGAGGATTCTGGTTTTTAATCATATTAAATAATTCCCAAGACTTCTCAAGCCCTATATCTTGCATTGTCGGCGACTCTATAACCTGGGCAAAAGATGCAATTAATTGTTTGGGGTTTCTTACTAAAAAGAGATTGGTCATATCATCAAGAAATTCAAAACTCATCTGCTGATGATGGTGTGCCATATTTTTAAGAAAAAGGATTTCACAATCTTTTCTAGAATATATATCTGAAATTATTTCTTCTATGTCGGATGACATAGAGTTTAGAGTTTCATCTCTCCCAGGATGATCAATTTTATTAGTTGATAGGTAATGAGCATAGAATGGCTCATCAATGACTTTTGTATCAGGTCTCCTAGAAAAAGAATACATCAACGCAGTTGATAAATTTCTTGGACCTGAAATTAAATTAATAATTTTCATTTCTGTTTTTAATAATTTTAGAACAGAATATATTATTTTTTTAAGACATACTTTTTATATGTCCTAACTAAAATCATTAATATTATTGAAATAATGAAAAACCATANGGTTGCNTATATCCATGAAATATTATTTTTNAGNGTAGCTATAAATATTATAGANATTAAAAATAAGGTGGCTCCTTCACTAAAAAGNCTTAACCTAAACTCACTTAAAATTATCTTTCCATTTTTCATCTGATTTAATAATA
>NZYP01000013.1 GCA_002702205.1 Flammeovirgaceae bacterium
CGTAAGCCAATGTCTTAGCACGCATTGAACCAAATGAAATAGATTGAGTGTTATGAGATGATATAAATAAAGCAGAGTTCTTTTCTAGAGTTTTTTTATTTTTTCCATATCTCAGTTTTCCGTCAATAGGAAATATGATTGTGTTATCAATATCATAAAAATTAGCTATGGTGAATGATTTTTTTAAAGTAATTATATTACACTTCTTTACAGAAATAGAAAGTTTACTGTTAATAACATCATGAAATAATTTGTTCATAGAATATGTTTTACTTAAATCTATTACTTCTTATTTAAAGAAATAGTAAGCTTAAAGATTATTTATCTAATTTAAGTTATCTATATAGTTTGAGGAAGAATAACCATCTAAAAATTTAATTATCTCGACTTGACCTCCGGAAGCCTTTACAAAATCTGAACCTACAATATCATTTTCATTATAGTCACCCCCTTTAACTAGAAAATCTGGTTTTATTTTTTTTATAACTTTTAAAGGAGTTAATTCATTGAAAATGATAACATAATCAACAAATCTAAGCGAGAGCAATACTCTAGACCTATCATCCTCACTTACTAGAGGTCTCTTATCCCCTTTTAATTTTTTTACTGATAGATCAGAATTTAATCCAACTACCAAAGTATCACCTAGAGACTTTGCTTTAGATAGAATATGAATATGGCCTGGGTGGAGGATATCAAAACAACCATTTGTGAAAACGATTTTTTTATNTTTTAATCTTATTTCTCTACAAGATTCCTCCAAGGAAGTAATAGCTAATTTTCCCTTCATTCTTTAGCTCTTATTTTAAAGAATATATAGATAGAACTCAAAGTACCAANAACTAAAAGACAAACAATTTGTGATGTGTGAAGAACAGTCGCAAAAAACAAACCACTTTCATAATCTAGATTATAACTTAACAGTATACTAGCTACAAGAAAGTGGTAAGCCCCAATGCCTGCATTTACCGGAACCACCATACCAATTGAACCTGCAACCAAAACAGCAAGTCCCGCATAAACACCTAGANCTGANGTCTGATCAAAGGAGAAAAAAATCAGATACCCCATNAGAAAATATGTTCCCCATAGAAGTACTGTAGATAATAAAAACCTTTTGTCATCATACAAAAACTTAACCGACATGAAACCCTCCTTGAACTCATTGAATTTATCTTTTAAAAATTTTGATTTAGTTATTATATACTTAGAAGAGATTATTACTAGCGCTATAGTGCTTATTGTAATAAAGATAGATTTATTATCTAAAGACGTATAATCAATTATGTACGTCTTAATAAAAAGCATGAAATTGGTAAATTCAATTGCCAGAAAAAGGAAGATAAGAATCAATAAAGATATTAAGTCTATTATCCTCTCCGAGACCACTGAACCTAATGATTTTGAAAAATTAATTTGATTGGTTTTAGATATTAAGTAACATCTAACAACATCATTAAATCTAGGAATTAGTAAGGCAAAAAAATATGATATTATTATAACATTTGTTGTAACGAATGTTGAAAATTTTTTATTACCACCTACTTCCATCATGAGATTCCACCTGTAAGCTCTAATTANATGTTCGAAAATAGATATAAACATTGAGAGGTAGATCCAATAAAAATTCAGCTCATTTAATCTCAAGTAGAAGTCTGAGAAATCAATGGATCTAAAAACCAGAAAGAAGAGGACTCCTCCTAGAAAGAGTGACAGCAACGAGTTTATTATGACTGATTTCTTGTTCAATGTTTTTTCTTACAAAGCTAATGTTTAAATGACGTGTATATCAACATTGACATTGAATAAATTTTAANATTGAAAAATGACTTATTTTATGTAAATTTGTGCTTCAATCTAATAAAACAATCTAACACAGAGATGGCAAAAAGCTTCAGAGTTCTTTACGTTGCATCAGAAATAAAACCGTTCCTTAACGATACGTATGTCTCTGATATAGTTAGAAAACTACCACAGGGCATGCAAGAAAAAGGAGTAGAAATTAGAATTTTAGTTCCAAAATTTGGACTTATAAATGAAAGGAAGAATAGACTTCATGAAGTTGTGAGGTTATCTGGNATGAATATTCCTGTTGGAGACGAAGACAGACCCCTAATTATTAAAGTTGCCTCAATACCAACCGCCAAACTTCAAGTATATTTTATTGATAACGAAGACTATTTTAAGAGNAAAACTGTTTTCAGTAATAAGAAAGGAAAATTCCATAAAGACAATGATGAGAGGTGTCTATTCTTCTGCAAGGGAGTCTTGGAGACAGTAATAAAATTAGGTTGGGCCCCTGATATAATTCATTGTAATGACTGGATGAGTTCTCTTATACCCCTTCTTATTAGAACATCTTACAGTGATAGGCATATTTTTGAAAAAACAAAATGTATATACTCAATCTATGAAAATAGTTTTAAAGAAAAACTTGATAAGAAGATGATTGATAAAATTATTGATGAGGACATTGACGCAAANATGTTAACATCTCTTAAGTCAAATGACTACCAAGGTTTAATTAAGATTGCATCAGAATATTCAGATGCAGTTATAAGNCCTGAGAAAAATCTTAATAAGGCTGTTGAAGATTCTATATCTAACATCTCTCCAAAAAATAAGGTTCACAAACTATCTGAAGATGAAAAATCAGTTGAATCACATTATAAATTATATAATGAAATTCTCAAGTAGGTTATTCATATTATTATCCTTTCTTATTTACAGCTGCGATGAAACTAGTGAGATAGGTATAGATGAACTTCTTAATAATCAAAAAGAAAAAGTNAAAGTCCATTATGTTGAGGTCCCTCTAGAAGTAAATAATATACATTATGATAGTGTTAGGACAGATGATGGAGAATTATATTTCGGTAAAATTAATGACCCTGTTTTTGGGAATACAGTATCTACAGCATATGCTCAGACAATTTATGAGGAAGGGTCTGACATACCACCTATACCTGGAGAGTACTCAGAAAATTATTATGCTCCTAATGACTCTTCTGTCCTTGACTCTGTTGTAATATACCTACGATTATCAAAAATTTTTGGCGAAAACCAGACTGATGAACAAGAAATGTCTGTTCTTCAAATAACAGATACGCTTTTCTCATCTGCTCTATATACATCAAATAAATACACGCCTATTACATCTGAAGATAGGGGTGTAATTGGTCTCACGAGATTTAAAACATTAAATGTTGAGGATGATGTTATCTCTATCCAGGTGAAAGAAAACTATGGGAATTTTATTCTAAATCAGATAGTTGATGGAACTAAAAACTTTAAGCTATTAGATAGGATGAGAGGTCTTGCTCTTGTTCCTGGAGAACAAAACAACCAACTCATNTCCTTTGATTTAAATCATNTAGACTCAAAACTGGTTGTATACTTTAATAACCCGGTTGAATTTCCAGAAGTAAACAGCCCAAAGATGGACTCACTTCAGTTCGTATTCAGATTTAATTCGCCTCTAACTAAGAACTATAGCTATTATGATATTGATAGGTCAACCAGTGAGTTATCTATAGTAGAAAGCCTAGAAAAAAATGAGGAGTTCTCTATAAATGACAAGGTTTATTGGCAGTCTTCTAGTGGTATTTACCCTGTAATTAAGCTTGATAATTTTAAAAATTTTATTGATACTGCCAAGAATATTGTATTAAATAAGGCACAAATTGTTATGGGGCCTATAGACCCAATCTACACTGACGTAACACCAAGTAAGTCTCTTTATTACATTGCTGATAATAAAAATAATATAAACCCTATCGGTATAATCTCTAACCCTAATGAGAACATGGTAATGAGGGACAACTCATATTTTACTGATGATAATGAGCCCGGAGAATATATTTTTGATAATAACATCACGTTTTCATATAAGGGCGAGTCAACTGTTTTCTTCCAGGAACTTGCATCAGATAATATCAAGGCTGAAAAATTAGTTGTCTANCCTGAGAGTTCAAACTCATTTGAAAAACTTGTAATTGATANGAATAAATTTTATCTNAAAGTTTTTTATACAAAACTCAATTAGTAGAAAATTGTCTCGAAATCTAGAGGTATGTGCTTTCAGTATTAATGATGTTATTAAAGNTTCATCAATAAAACCAGCAAGAATTGAATTTTGTGAAAATAAAACTATCGGAGGAATTACCCCTGATCTAAAACTAATAGAGTCAGCAGTCTCCTATGGTATTCCTATATTTCCAATAATCAGACCCAGAGGCGGAAACTTTATCTACACAGAAAAAGAAATTGATCAAATGATCAACTCTATTAGATTATGTAAAGAAAAGAAATGCAGAGGTGTTGTNTTTGGCGTCTTAGATAAAAATTTTTCAGTTGACGTAGAAACTTGTAGAAAGATAATGGATGAGTGCAGTGGTCTTTCTACAACATTCCATATGGCATTTGATGAATGTGAAGACCCATTTGAATCAATGGAAAAAATAATAGAAATAGGTTTTGATAGGATTCTTACAAGTGGACAGGAAGATAATGTTGAAGATGGATTAAAACTCATAACAGAACTTGTTAGAAAAAGTAATAGGAGAATATCAATAATGCCAGGTNTAAAACTCAGATCCACTAACGTAGATAAATTTTTAAAAATCAAACAAATTAATGACTTCCATTCATCATGTTATGTGGAAGGTAAATTTTCAACAGATGAGGCTAGCCGCTTAAGTGAAAAGATTAGTAATTCCTAACCTTCAGAGCTTCCCTGACCTGGAAGTAAAAATAAAGTATAATTGAGAATACAACTAATTTTTGAGCAGTCACTTGAATTAATAAAGATCTGTTATCTTCAAAAGGATTTGGACCGAACTCCATTACCAAAATAAATATAAATAATGCTGTAGAGAAAATAACTGAAATAATTTTAATCGATGAACCAAAAACTGAATTCTGAAATAAATTATATACTTGTATCAAACAGTGAATAAGAAGTAAACGAAAAGCCGCTTTCACAAAGAATATATGAAGGTTAAAGGTAGGACCTTCAGATGGAAATACAGCAACTAATATAAATGAGAGAAGAGATAGGCCAATTGTAATTATTAGAGCGATTTTAATAAAATATTTTTCAGAAATTCTAAACTGAATTTTTAAGAACATAAAGTAAAATAATCCATATGATACAGCTAATACTATAAGTGATGAATTAAATAAATAAGCCGAAAAAGTATTATCCTCTCCATTTTTTGCTACCCATTCACCAAGATTACTAAAAAAATTATAGAAGAAAAGATAGCCATCAGTTGTAGAATCAATTATAGTGCCACCAGGATAAAAATATATTGCAAAAAAATTAAACGAAACAAAAAGAAATATACCAAAGTATCCCTGTTTTATAAATATTTTTTCCATAGATAAAAATAATAAATCTATATTTATAAAAATATCGATCAGTAAAAACAAATATGAAAATTGCAGTAATTGGTTCTGGTGTTTGGGGTGCAAGCTGCGCATATCACCTTAATAGAGAAGGGGTAGATGTAGAATTATATGACATGTGGGGTCCAGGTAATTCTAGATCTGGTTCTGGAGGTGCTTCAAGGATAATAAGGTTGGCATACGGTGAAGATAAAATATATACGGAATTAACAAATAATTCATTTGATTTTTGGGAGAAACTATCTGAAGAAAGTGAGAGAAAGCTATACGACGAATGTGGAATGTTATGGCTAGTTAGTCAGGATGATAGCAGCTACATAAAAAAGTCAAAAAAACATATAGAAAATGTGGGGCACTCAATTCAAAAAATATCAAAAAGCGATGCTCAAAAAANGTATCCTATTATCAATTTTGATGANGTCAACGAGATATATTTTGAGAAGAAAGCAGGTGCTCTTATGGCAAGTAGGTGCTGTAAAAATATAGTAAGAAAATTTAAAGAAGAGGGGGGTAAAGTTCTTTTAGGTGAAGTTAAAATAGATGAAGATAAACTTAATAAAAATAATGCTATATTATTTAATGGTAAGCAAATAGATGCAGACAAGTATATCATAGCATGTGGGCCTTGGAATAGAAAATTATTACCTAAAATGTTAGGTGAGACAACTTTTGTGTCTAGACAAGAGGTCTATTATTTTGGAGTTCCAAATGATAGCGTAACAAAATACAACTCGGAATCCATGCCATGCTGGCTAGATTTAAACTCAGAGAATCCTTCGTATTATGGTATTCCATTTCACTTGAATAAAGGCTTTAAAATATCTTATGATGAGAGGTCTACCCAATTTGACCCAGACTCATCAGATAGAATTCCAATTCCAGAACTAGTTGAAAGAGCAAAATTATACCTCTATAATCGATTTCCTCANTTAAAAAGTCAACCTATTTCTGAGACTAGAGTGTGTCAGTATGAAAATAGTTTTGATGGTAACTTTATTGTTAATTATCATGAAAATAATAATAATGTACTTGTCCTTTCAGGTAGTTCCGGCCACGGTTTTAAGTTAGGGCCTGGTTTAGGAGAATTAGTAAAAGATGTACTAATAAATAATAAACATATCCCAATAGAGTTTGATATAAGAAGAATTAATAGTGACAAATCATCATCCCAATATTATAATGCACAGATCAAATACAACAAAAGGAAAAGGTTATTTAATTAATAATAGAAGGTACCTATTATTACTATGGATTATTTTTGGCTCATGTCAAGATAATTACCAAAATTGTTTGGATTTAGAGTATGGAAGTGAATATATCAAAATAAAAGGAGTAAACGAATCAGATAAGAATTACTTTAAATATTTCTGTAAAACATCAGAGGTTTTTGGCATTAAAATTTATGCCACAGAAAACGTAGACAATGAAAAAGTATTTCACGCAGCCTCTGTGTTAGCTGAATACTTGGATAATGATGAAGACGGGATAATTGATAATGAAAGAATTGTAAATAAATTAATTGAAAAAAAAGCNTGGCTTTTAATGGCTATGGATGAAGAAGAATCAAGTGCTGCAATAAGGTTCCCAATTGGTAATAGGTTTTTTTTAGAATTATATGATGAAGAGGTGTCAATAATTAATGGATCTCCCAGATTTGATGCTAGCCTTGAAGAAATATTACATCTCATAACTCAATATGGTTATGCTGAAATTTACCCTAATAAATTTGGAGAAAATAAAAACTCTGAAATAGCAAAAGCTATGGATGAGGCTAGAGGAGGATATTTTAAAAATGTTCCAAATTCATATCCACCTGGTGCCTGGTATACTTACGATGACAAAACTTGTAACTACTCCTGTCAAATCACTGAATATACATATTGGGCCTTGACTTCAATATTAGGAGGTCAAGAATTTCCTGGAAGATTAGAAGAGATAGAACATGAATGGAAATATAATACAAGAGAAAAAGTTAAAAATAATGACTCTNAAGTATATGGGTTACTAACTAATCCAGAATTTAAATTTCCAACAAACCTTCCTGACGGAAAGTATAGAGAATAGTTATTTCTTAAAATAATTAGATAATCTATAATGTAGATTTTCTCTCACATTTAACCAAAATAAATTGTAGTCAGCCGAATGGTAACTATCCATCTTAAATAATTTCATCCAAGGGATATCTATCTCCTTAAGCTGAAGAGATCCTTTCTCTGATTTAACAGAAATTTTGTTGGGTTTTTTTAATTTAAAATTTCCAACAGGTAATTTCATAACCTGATACTTAAACATTTGGATGATACTGGGCATCAAAATGCCTTTATGAGAATAAAGGTCTGTTGCATACTGGCTCTGATCAAATGTAATAGGATTAGAAGCTACAATATTTTGATAATATTCATTGTCATATGGATTTATATTATCACCAAATGTATTCCAAGATAAAAAACATTTTAATTGATCTGGCTTATTACATGGTGGTAGATCTGAGAAATTATCAGCGACAGGGATTCCTACCAGGTAAGCAATAAGAAGCTTCTCCTTAAGATCTTTATTAGGTAATATAATATCATTTATTAAACTAGAGGCATGCATACTTCCCTGGCTATGGGCTGCGATTATAAAATATTTTCCCTTATTTTCAAGCTCTAAGTATTTCATGAAAGCTCTCTTAACATCAGAATAAGCAACTTCATATGACTCCTTTGAGTATGACCTCAACTTATTATTTTCGTATGTAAAAAACTCTAATGTTTTGTTAGAAAATATTTCATCCTGATAAATTTTGAAATCTTTACTTAGATTTGGATCAAGAGCTATATCAGTTAATATATTACTTGAGTTATGNTAAACTAAACCATCATAAAAAAGCTGCCTGTAAAGAGGGGCGTAAACATTTGTAATACCTGAAAAGATACTTGCCTGATTACCTAATGCAAGNTCTTTTACCCTTCTTAAATGCTCTGGATCTTCTATATTTGCGTTCCAAAAGTTTCCGTTATATCCAGAATTATAGACTGTTGGATAGATATAAAAGACATCAACTTTTGATTTAAAATCTTCTAAAGAATCAACATATTTTGCTGGTAATGGAATTTCATTCTTGGGTGATGCAATCCAGTTTTTCATGTATTTGTAATCGGGTGCTTTTGGAAATCCTGTATTTGATACTAAGTATTTTGATGTATTACATGATGAAAGGATTATTATAAAAAAATAAAGTGATCTCATAATTCAATAGTAAAATAATACATATATATTTATTACGGTAAACAAGTAATAATAATTGAATTATATTATTAATTATTAATATGAATCTGAATGTATCTAATGAAACAAGTGAATTAAAGACTGTTGTTCTTGGTATTGCAAATAGTTTCGGAATTACTCCTGAATCAAACCAATGTATTGATCCAAAAACCAAGTATTATCTTGAAAATGGTCAATATCCCTTAGAAGATAATTGTATACTAGAAATTGAAAAATTNTGTAATATTCTTATTGAAAATGGAGTATCCGTAATTAGACCAAAACCAATTAAAAACCTGAATCAAATCTTCACTAGAGACATAGCCTTTGTAATTGAANATACAATCTTNGAAGCAAATACAATTAATGCTCGAGCTAAAGAAAAAGGTGGTATTGAGGATATATTAAAAAACAGAAACGTTATAAATAAAATAAAAATTCCAAAAGGAATTAGAATAGAGGGAGGTGATGTAATTGTAAACAATAATTATATATTCGTAGGTCACTGTAATAAAAGAGAAGAGAAATTAAAAGTATCAAGAACTAATAAAAAAGCAGTTGATTTCTTAAAAGAAGTATTTCCAAGTAAAGATGTAATTGGTTTTGAGTTAATAAAAAATGATAATGACCCATTTAATAATATATTACATCTTGACTGTACAATGCAACCAATAGGAAATAGAGATATTATAATTTACAAAGAAGGTTTCAAAAGAAGATCCGATTACTCAAAACTTAAAGAAATATTTAATGAAAATTTCATTAAAGTGTCCACAAATGATATGTTTAATGGATTCCCAAATATCTTTTCAATCAACAATAAAAAAATAGTTTCTGACACTACATTTAAAAAATTAAATAAAACACTTAAANAGATAGGATACANTGTAGAAGAGACTATGTACAGAGAGATATCAAAGTTTGGAGGCTTATTTAGATGCTCAACACTCCCTTTAGAAAGAAAATAATATATATTATTAATTTATACTTTAAAGTTAAAAAATAACGTATTTTAGTGGATACATACAAGGATACATATGCAAATTCAGCTCTGGAGAAGAAAAAATAAAGAAAATAATAAACACAGCATATACATAAGATACAGAGTTAACCAGAACAGAGCAAAGGTCGAGACTTTAAAGCTTTGGGAGTGGATTAACCCAACCGATGAAGTTCAGATCCAACATAACGCGAGTGTCAAGAAAGCCTACGAAGAAATTTTAAGAAGAACTAAGGATGACCTAGAAAACAATAGAATAAATATCAAACTTGAAAATAAAAAAGAGCGAACATTTAAAGAGGATTTTTTAGGAAATTCAGAAATTCATAATAAAGAAGCCATTTTCAAATTCATTATAAGTCAATATCCCGACATAATAAACAGATACACATCAGAATTAGACAGAGATTATTTTAATATGATTAAAGAAAAAATAGAATTTAATATATCAGAGAAAAAAATAAAAAATACAACTGCATCTAAATACTGGAGTGATTTCAAAAAGGGCCTAAGGATTTTACATAAAAAAAAGATGTTTAAATACCCTAATCTACAATCGATAAAAAATTCTAAAGAAAAAAGACAAAAAATAATATTATCAAGTAAAGAACTAAATAGATTAAACAACATAAAATCAAAAAAGTTATCTCATATAAGAAACGCATTCCTTTTCTCAACAATGACTGGAATTAAAATTAGAGAACTATCTAAAATGAATTGGTCTGATATCATTAAAGAAAAAAAGGGGGACTTTTCACTAAATTATAAAACTAAAAAAATACGATTAAGTCAAAAATTAAGAAAAATAGTTGGTAAAAGAAAAGCAGATAAAAGGCAAATTTTTGAGCTACCGGGTAATGACTCAGTGAGATCTAAAATATTTAATAAAATGAAAAAAGAAGCTAGGCTTAACAAAAAGATAAAGATGTCCGATGCTATTCATACCTTTGCATATAATTTATACAAAGAAACTAAGAATATTTATCTTATAGCCTCGTATCTAGGTCATAAATCAATAGAAATTACAAAATCAAAATATAATTATATGGACGAGGATACATATTTGATAAAGAATAATCTACTGTGTGACAATAGTCTAACAAAAAATAAATTTAAGGGAGGAAAGTTATTTAAAGGGGGAAGATTATTATCTTATAATAAGGATACACNNTAGGATACATATAAAAAANATANNCTATAAACTNACTATTATCNNATAATGTTATGAAGAAAATAAAAAAACAAATTTGTAAAGATTTGGTCATGATAAGACCAAGACACTTTAATTTCAATCCAGAGACAGCTGAAAATAATCACTTTCAAAGAAAAGAAGAAAAGTTATCAAATGAAGAAATAACAATAAAAGCTATTCGTGAATTTGATAATCTGGTAGAAAAGCTATTAAAAAATAAAATTAATGTAACGGTATTCGATGACAGAAAAGAAATCATTACAACGGACAGCGTATTCCCCAATAACTGGATAAGTTTCCATCAAAATGGTTTAGTATTTATCTATCCTATGTTCTCAGAAAATAGAAGGAAAGAAAAAAGAAAAGATATTTTGAAAAAACTAGATCAGGATTATGAAATAAAAAAAATTATAGACCTGTCTTCATTCGAGGATAAGTCTGTTTTTCTAGAAGGCACTGGAAGNATGATACTTGACAGACAAAATAGAATATGCTACGCGTCGATATCTGAGAGAACAAATATTACAGCTCTTAAAAAATTCTGTGACAAAGCTCTATACAAGCCAATCATTTTTAAATCTTATCAAAAAGTTGGTAAAGAAAAAAGCCTCATATACCATACAAACGTAATTATGTGTGTGGCAGAAGAATATGTTTTAATTTGTCTTGATTCAGTTCATTGTGGGTACGATAAAAAAAACATCATAAAATCTATTCTAAAAACCAAGAAGGAGATTATAGAAATTAGCGAAGATCAGTGTAACTCCTTCGCAGGAAATATGCTCCAGGTCTCAAATGAAAAAAATGAAAAATTCTTAGTTATGAGCAGCTCTGCTTATGGCTCATTAAATGAGGAACAAAAAATAAAATTATTAAAGTTCAATAAGATAATTCATAGCGATTTAACATTAATTGAAAAATTAGGAGGTGGCAGTGCAAGGTGTATGATTGCAGAAAACTTTCTTCAAAAAAAATAATATTGTAAATTGTATTAAATAAAATAAAGAAATGAAAAAAGCAATACTAACCAAAAAAGCACCTTTACCAATTGGACCATATAATCAAGCAATAAACTATGAAAACATGTTATTTGTTTCTGGTCAAATACCACTTGACCCTCAAATTAATGAACTTATTAATAGTGGAATAGAAGATGAGACAAATCAGGTAATGAAAAATATTGAAGCAATACTTAAAGAAGCTGGTATGAATTTCGATGATATTGTTAAAACATCAATTTTTTTAAAGGATATGGATAACTTTAAAACAGTTAACGAAACGTATGGAAATTATTTTGAAGATGTAATCCCTCCTGCACGAGAGACGGTTCAGGTCTCGAAACTACCACTTGATGTTAATGTAGAAATTTCATGCATTGCAATTAAAAAATAGATGTCTAATAATATTAGATTAAGGTTTGCACCAAGTCCAACAGGACCTCTACATATTGGAGGACTTAGGACAGCTCTTTATAATTTTTTAATATCAAAAAGTCTTGGTGGAAAATTTATCATTAGAATTGAAGACACAGACAGAAAAAGGTTTGACCAACGAGCTGAAAAACATATTCTTGACTCACTTGAATGGTGTGGCATCATTCCTGATGAAGGGCCATTAAATGGAGGAAATTATGGGCCATACAGACAATCTGAGAGAAAGGAAATCTACCAAAAAAGAATAAAAAAATTAATTGAAAATGGAGATGCGTATTATGCATTTGACAAAACAGATGAATTAGACAAGCAAAGAAAACTAAGTGAAAAAAGAGGAGAAACTTTCATATATAACTGGGAAAATAGAGCAAAATTTAAAAATTCATTTACCCTAAGTGAAGAAGAAACAAAAAATTTAATTAGATCAGGCGATTATGTTATTAGATACAAAACCTATAATGAAGGAGAACAAAATGACATTGTTGTTTCAGATGAAATAAGAGGAGAAATTAAGATAAATTTAAAATTATTAGATGATAAAATAATTTTTAAAAAGGACGGCATGCCAACATATCATTTTGCAAATGTTGTCGATGATTATGAAATGAAAATTTCACATGTTGTTAGGGGTGAGGAGTGGTTACCATCTCTTGCTCTTCATTTTCTTCTCTACAAATCATTTAACTGGAATCCACCAAAATTTGCTCATTTGCCATTAATATTAAAACCAACTGGAAAAGGAAAACTAAGTAAAAGAGATGGTGAGAAATATGGTATTCCTGTATACCCAATAACCTGGGAGGGTTCATCAAAAAAATTTGAAGGGTTTAGAGAGGTTGGGTTTGAAAATAGTTCTTTAATAAATTTTATTAGCTTAATAGGATGGAATCCCGGAGATGAAAAGGAAATTTTTTCTTTGGATGAATTAATCAAATCATTCGATATAAAGAGAATAATAAAAGGTGGTGCAAAATATGATTACGACAAGGCAATATGGTTTAATCAGGAACACCTTAAAAAAATTACATCAGATGATATATTTAAACATATAGAAAAGGGAATAGATAATAATGAATTAGTTAATGAAAATAAAATAGATACATTAATATCTCTAGCAAAAGAGAGGGTAAGTTTTAAGAAAGAGATATTTGATGAGTGTTTGAATATAATATCATACTCAGAAGATGATATATTGGAAAATATGAAAAAAATTAATTTTACTGATCATATATTAAAAACCATAAAAGATTTCATAAAGAATTTAAAAGAATTTAAAAATTCAAACTCTGTGAAATTAAAAGAAAACTATTTTAATAAATTGAAAGAGAACAATATTAAAATTGGGGATGGAATGAAATCACTTAGAGTGATGATTACAGGTAAAATTTCAGGACCTGATCTATTTACAATATTAGAAATAATTAAAAGAGAAATTTTAATAATAAGATTAGAAAAAAGCATAAAAATAATCAATGATCAAAATAGGAATTACTAAAGAAAACGATAAAATAGGAGACGTAAGAACTCCTCTTAGTCCCAAACAATCAAAAGAGATTAAAATCAACTCTGGTTTTAATGTTGAAGTTCAAAGCAGTAAAATAAGATGCTTTAGCGATGAAGATTACATGAAAGAAGGAATTAAAATTGTAAATAATTTAAATAAATCTGATTTCATATTTGGAATTAAAGAAGCAGATGAAAACAAGTTGATTAATGATAAGACTTATTTTATGTTTTCTCACACAATAAAAAAACAACCTCATAATAGAGACTTACTATTAAAAATTTTAAGAAAAAAAATCAAACTTATAGATTATGAGTGTCTTAAAAAAAAAGGGAAAAGGATAGTTGCTTTTGGGAAATATGCAGGTATAGCTGGTGCATACAATACGATAATGGCATACGGTAAAAAGATTAAATCATTTAATCTTAAACGGTTATCTCACTTTAAAAATAAAAAAGAACTTTACCTCTTCTCAGAAAAGAACCCTATAATTAAAAAGGTTAGAACTTTAATTATCGGGAATGGTAGGGTTGCAAAAGGAGCAGTCGAACTTTTAAAGTATTTTGGATTTAAAAATGTAACAATTGAAGAATACAAAAAAGATATTAATAATAAACCAGTTTACTGCATATTAAAGACCAAAGATTATATAAAAAATATATCAGGAAATAGTTTTTCAAAATCTGACTACTATAAAAACCCTAACAAATACAAATCAATATTTTCTAAATTAAAGGATAAAACAGACATATTAATTAATGCATCTTATTGGGACCCGAGATACCCAAGGATATTTGAAGAAAAAAATGTTGATAAAAATTTCCCAATAAAGGTAATTGGTGATATAACTTGTGACATTAACGGATCAATTCCTCTAACAAAAATTGCTTCAACAATAAATGAACCGTTTTTCGATTATTGCATTCAGTCTAGAAAAGTTATTAAACCATTTAGTGAGGGCAAGACAGTAACTATGATGACTATAGATAATCTACCATCAGAGCTTCCAAGAGATTCCTCTAACTACTTTGGAAGAGTTCTCATGAAATATTTGATTCCATTTTTAAAGGAAAAAGACAATAAAATTATAAATAGAGCTACAATAGCAGAAAAGGGGTCTCTCACAAAAAAATATGAATATTTGAGAGATTATATAGCTTAAATTTTTACGGAATTTAACAATTTATAGAATTCGTCTCTTTTGTTATATATATTAAAGTCACCTCCATACATTTCCGTTATTGTTGAACTGGAGTAATCCTTAATACCACGAGAGGAAACACATAAGTGTTTTGCCTCTATCACAACCATTACGCTATCAGTATCTAGGACATCCTTTAACTCATTATAGATTTGTGTTGTCAATCTCTCTTGAACCTGAGGTCTTTGTGAGTAATACTTTACAATTCTATTTAATTTGGAAAGCCCAATAACCTTACCACTAGATATATAAGAGACGTGGGCCTTACCTGTGATAGGTAAAAAGTGATGCTCACATGTTGAATTAAGATTTATATTTTTTTCAATAAGCATCTTATTGTAATTGTACTTATTTTCAAAAAGAGAAATTTTAGGCTTGTTCTCTGGATCTAGACCACTAAATATTTCTTTTACGAACATTTTAGCTACTCTGTATGGTGTACCATTAATACTATCGTCATTGAGATCTAAACCAAGTTCATCAACTATTTTTCTAAAATGCTTTTGGATATTCTTAATTTTTTCATCATCAGATTTATCAAACGCGTCCTTTCTAAGTGGAGTATTAAGAGAAAAAAACTCATGATTGTCACCAATTAATTCTATTTTTTTTGTGTCCATATTAAATTATTTATACATCATTTATACTTCAAAATGAGAAAAATGTTACTCAGACTTAAATTTAACTTTTCCAAGTATCTCTCAATGTTACTGTTCTATTAAAAGTTAATTTCTCATTTTTAGAATCCAACTTAAAATACCCTTTCCTCTGAAATTGATAATAATTATCAAAGTTAACATTTTTAATACTAGATTCAGCATATACATTTTTAACTTTAATTAATGAGTTTTCATTAATATGTGATTTAAAGTCTACTTCTTTATTTTCATCGGGTGATTGAATTTTGAATAACCTATCGTATAGGTTTACATCTATAATTTCATGATTATTTTTATCCACCCAGTGAATAGTTCCCTTTACTTTTCTCAAACTCTCTTCAGTACCTGAGCCACTCCTAGAATTCGGATCATAAGTACAAAATATTTTAGTGATTACACCATTTTTATCTTTTTCAACTTTATCTCCCATTATTATATATCCATTTTTCAGCCGTACCTCTTTACCTATTGAAAGTCTAAAATACTTCCTATTAGACTCTTCCTTAAAGTCGTCTCTTTCTATATATAAATTTTTTGAAAAGGAGACTTCTCTTCTTCCGTAAGAGCTATCCTCTTGATTATTTTCTGCAGTTAACATTTCATTTTTACCTTCTGGATAGTTTATTATTTCTAGTTCTACTGGATCTAATACAACCATAAGCCTGTATGCTGTCTTATTTAATACCTCTCTTGTACAAAAATCAAGAAGTGCAAAATCAATAATGTTTTCTCTTTTGGACACTCCCACTTTATCACAAAAGTTTCTTATTGCATCTGGCGGAATCCCCCTTCTTCTCATTCCTGATATGGTAGGCATTCTTGGGTCGCTCCAACCATCTACCACATTAGACTCAACTAACTCTAATAACTTTCTTTTACTCATTATTGTATAAGAAACATTTAATCTGGCGAATTCACTTTGTTTAGGAAGTAGCTTTTTTTTCTTTGGGATATTTTCGATAAACCAATCGTATAATTCTCTGTGTACCTCAAACTCTAATGTACAAAATGAGTGAGATATATTTTCTATGTAATCAGATTGTCCGTGAGCCCAATCGTATGTTGGATATATAACCCAGTGATCTTTTGTCCTGTGGTGCTCATGATTAATAATTCTATACATTACTGGATCTCTCATATGCATATTTGGAGAATTCATATCTATCTTAGCCCTTAGAACACATTCACCTGGCTTAAAATGATTAGTCTTCATTTTATGGAATAAATCTAAATTTGTTTGCACATCTCTCTCCCTAAATGGACTATTTGTACCTGGTGAAGATGGAACACCACGCTGTTCAGCTATCTTAACTTGGTCTTGATCATCTACATAAGCTTTCCCTTCTCTTATAAGATGGGCTGCCCAGTCATATAACTGATCAAAATAGTCAGAGGCATAACACTCTTCATCCCAATCAAAACCCAACCATTTTATATCATTTTTTATAGAATCTATAAACTCTGTATTTTCTTTCTCGGGATTTGTGTCATCGAACCTTAAATTAACAGGAGATGAAAATTCTTTACCAAAACCAAAATTTATACAGATAGATTTAGCATGCCCAATATGTAGATATCCATTTGGTTCAGGAGGAAACCTAAACCTTAGATTCTTCTTATCAAAACCGCCACTTAATTCACTTCTTATAATCTGATCCAGGAAGTTTTCGCTTTTTCCTACTGATTCAATTTCATTCATCAACTGAAATTATAAATTACTATCATCTTTTATAACCTTTTCTGAAAGGCTATTTTTGAATTTATTTAAATTTTCTGCTATTTGAGTATTAGATATACCTATAATTTGAGCTGCTAGAATGCCAGCGTTTTTAGCTCCGTCTAAAGCAACAGTTGCAACAGGAACTCCTGAGGGCATCTGCAAAATAGATAAAATAGAGTCCCAGCCATCTATAGAATTTCTTGATTTAATAGGAACACCAATAACTGGTAGATTTGTATTAGATGCAACCATACCAGGCAAGTGAGCTGCTCCACCTGCACCAGCAATAATTACACTAATTCCATTTTCAGAAGCCTTTTTAGAGTAATCCATCATCTTATCAGGCGTCCTGTGAGCCGAGACAATATGAACCTCATATTCTACCTCTAATTCTTTCAATATATTAACCGCTTTTTCCATTACTGGAAAATCCGATTTGCTTCCCATTATAACTCCTACCTTATTCATTCTTATTCAGATTTAACTTTAATAGTGCCTTTTAAAAATTTTGCAGTATCATATGCTTCCTCAAATTTATCACAAATTATTGTCACATGCCCCATTTTCCTGTTTGGTCTTGTACTCTCTTTCCCATATATATGAAGACTGGCATTTTTTGATTTAAAGACTTTATCCAGATTTTCATAACTAACCTTTCCCTCATAACCACTATCACCTACTATATTAAGCATAATAGCTGTGCCGGAGTGTTTTGTGTCTCCGAGTTGTAAGTTAAAAATAGACCTTATATGCTGCTCGAATTGAGAGGTCACACATGCCTCAATAGAATAATGACCACTATTATGTGGTCTTGGAGCTAACTCATTAACTAAAACTTGGTTGCCCCTTAAAAACATTTCTACTGCTAACACTCCAACGCAATCTAGACCCTCGGATAGCTTAACTGCCAATTCTTGAACTTCAATGTCAATATCTTCACGAATATTGGCTGGACTGATAACAAATTCAACCTGATTAGATACCTTATTAAATTCCATCTCCACAGTATTAAAACATTCAATATCTCCGCTTACATTTCTTGAGACTATAACACTTATTTCCTTATCAAAAGGAATATAGTCCTCAATAATCATTTCTGTATCTGGTAGGTTTTTAATATCGGAGGTAGTATTTAAAACCTTAACTCCGAACCCATCATATCCAAATTTTGTCTTTTTCCATACACATGGAAATTCTATTTCATTATTATCTACAGATTCTAAAAAATCATTTAAAGAATGGAAAAATTTGAAAGGGGCAGTTGGAATATTATTGTTCTGAAAGAAAGTTTTTTGGAGATTTTTATCCTGAACAACTCTGAGTGTTTTTGATTTTGGGTAGACCTCTTTTCCAATTTTCTCTAACTCCTCTAGTGCATCGACATTAATATGTTCAATTTCAAAAGTTATGATATCATTCTCCTTTCCAAAATCGAGTACTGTTTTGTAGTCATTTATGTCCCCTAAAATAAAATTATCACACTGTTTTTTACATGGTGAGTCCTTGTTTGAGTCAATTACGGATGTATAGATATCCATTTTATTACATTCTGCTAAAAGCATCTTTCCCAGTTGTCCACCACCAATTATACCAAGTTTTTTATTTTGTAACTTAGAGCTCATGATAGCAAAAATACATCAAAATATACGGAAATTAAGAATTAACATTCTACAGAATTTTTAGTGAAATAAAATGTGTCTAAAGTTAATTTTTGTAATACCCTTTCAGGTCATCTAAAGATATGTTCCCATCATAAAAGGCTCTACCAAATATGATATTTTTAACTCCGATCTTTTCGAGCTTATATATATCTTTCATATCTCTAATACCCCCACCAGTAATCATATTTATCTGAGGAAATTTTTTAAGAATCTTCTTGTAAAGACTGATGGGAGGACCTTCAAGTGTTCCGTCTTTTGAGATATCAGTTACTTTTATATTTTTAAGGCCTTTATTATAAAAATATTTTATGTGATCCACAGGGTCAATTTTTGTCTGATATTTCCATCCATTAATCCTTAGGTTATGTTCCCAAATATCAACTGCCATTACTATTTTCTTAAATCCCCATGTTGTTAGGCAGTTCATAAATATATTTTTATTGTATACAGGCATGCTGCCCATTGTAACCATATTAGCCCCATTTATGAATGCATTACTTACATTTTCACTTGTTCTTAGTCCACCTGAATAATTAATTTTAATATCTGAAAACTGCGAAATCATCTCAAGTAATATAAAATTATTTTTTTCGTGCATCTTCGCAGACCCGAGGTCAACAAAATAAACTTCTTTTATACCAATATCCTCAAACCTCTTAACAAGATCTATAGGACTCTCATGGTAGAATTGTAAAGTTCTGAAATCTCCAGATTTAACTTTGACTACTTTGTTGTCTTTTATATAAATGGATGCAATTAAGTTCACTCCTATTATTAACTAAAAAAAAATTGAGATGCAAATATTTATTTTAAAATTAACAACTTAAAGCCAAAACCGTGAATAGTCTTTATTTCAATTTTCTTATCCTCACTAAGATATTTTCTTAATTTAGCTATATACACATCCATACTTCTGGCATTATAGTATGAGTCATCCCCCCAGATTTTCATAAGTGCCATGCTCCTCTCAACCTTTGAATTTATATTTTCACAAAAGAGTTTTAGTAACTCGTTTTCTTTAGTCGTTAATTTATACTCTATATTAGAATTACTTAAGAGAAGGTTCTGGTTGTGCAAAAAGGTATATGACCCAAGAATAAATTTTTCTTCCAAATTCTTTTTCTCGACTCTAACAGACCTCTTAAGAACTGCGTCCATTCTCAATAGAAGCTCTTCAATACTAAATGGTTTCGTTAAGTAATCATCAGCACCTATATTAAATGCTTTTACTATACTGTCCTTCTGAGATTTTGCAGTAAGAAAAATAATAGGAATATCTTTATTTATTTTTCTTATGTCTTTAGCTAGGGAGAAACCATCTTTTTTTGGCATCATTATATCTAAAATAACTATATCGTAATTTTTATTTATAAAAAATTCTAAACCTTTTTCTCCATCTTCAGCCAATTCTACAATATACTTTTTTGAGGAAAGGTAGTCCGTCAAGACTTTTCCTAAATTTTTATCATCCTCTACAACTAATACATTATTATTCATAATCAAATTTTAATGTGAAAACAGAACCACTCCCATATTTACTATCTACTATTATACTGGCTCCTAATTTATTAACTATATTTTTTACGTAAGACAGACCTAGCCCAAAACCTTTAACATTATGGATATTCCCTTGAGGTTCCCTATAGAATTTATCAAAAATCTTATCAATGTTCCCTTTTTTAATTCCAATGCCATTGTCTTTAATTGAAACTTCTAATGAGGAGGAATTATTATTTGATTCAATAATTATAATAGGCTTTTCTTCTGAGTATTTGTAAGCATTCTCAATTAAATTATTAAAAACATTAATTAGGTGGTCTTTATTACCTTTAATGAATGGGTTATCTGCATTAAGTTTCTTGATTATCTTCCCTTCTTTTTTTTCAACTTTAAAGTTGAATATATTAACTGACTCATTAATTATATCATGAATATTAACTTGGTATCTATCTAAATTATAACTTTCCTTCTCAGTCCGGGCAATATTAAGAACTCTCTCAACTTGGCTTGCCAACCTTTTATTCTCCTCATCAATTATGTTCACATAATCATCTTTATTATTTTCTTTGTCAATCATAGCTTCACATGCAAGAGATATAGTTGAGATAGGAGTCTTTAACTCGTGAGTCATGTTATCAATAAAATCATTTTTGATATCGGACAGTTTTTTAAGCTGAAATGCTTTTACAACGACGTAATAGAAAGATAATGCTATCAGAATAATGAATAAAAAAGAGAAAACTAAACCGTATATATTATTATCTCTCAAATAATTCTCTTTGGATGGAAAATTCAAAAATAAAACTAAATTTGAGTCAATCAGATCATTTTGAAATAGACTAATAGAAAACTTTGATTTAATAATATCTGAATCATCAGTATTAGATATTAAAATACTATTTTTTTCTTCATCAAGTATTAGATAGTCATAATCAATTTTAATATTCTTCTGTTTCAGAGTCGTCTTAATAAGTTTATCTATAGACTGCTGATTTAATTTAGTCTTTATATTTCTGTCTCCTGTTAGTAACTTATTTAATATAATTTGTATCATTTCAGATCTATCAAGGACCTTATTTATTTGTTTTTGTATCGAGGTATCTACAGTAATCTCATTAAAGTCTTCTACTAGAATTGAGGCGTTTATATTGTCCTCAGAATCATTACCATCTACGCCACCAGATTCCAGATCAAACTGCAGAGAATTTTGAGTTGATTCAATACCATCTTTATCTATAGTCCTTTTATTAAAAATACTTTCTATAAGCTCTACGCCACCTGTCTCATTGCTTCTACTAATTTTAAAAGTAGCTTGAAGGTTATCTCTAGTCAAATTAATTATCTCCCGCTCTTCTAATTTTTGATTAATTATAAATAGGACATCATTTATGTCTTTATCAAATCTCTCATTACTTAACTCATCGATCTGGGAAATCCAGCTAAATTGTACTAGTAGAATTGATACCAATGAAATTGCAGTTAACGCAACTATCAGTAAGAATTTATTTTTATCCATCATACAAATCTACTGAAAGAAAATTTTTGATATTAAATCATGATAAATTTTAAGTAATTTTAACATATGGGTGATTAGCTCAGTTGGTTCAGAGCACTGCCTTGACAGGGCAGGGGTCACTGGTTCGAATCCAGT
>NZYP01000014.1 GCA_002702205.1 Flammeovirgaceae bacterium
TTTATCATACTTCTGTTGTAATTTGGTAACGTAGAAGTCTATATCATATTGTGTCTTTTGATTAAATTATATTTAAATATACTTAATCATACATCTAAATCAAAACTATGTCAGAGCCGACAGTTATTAATATTAAAGGAGCTAAGGTTAACAACCTTAAGAACATTTCTTTATCAATACCAAGGAATAAGTTTATTGTTATTTCTGGAGTATCCGGTTCAGGAAAGACTTCATTAGCTTTTGATACAATTTTTGCTGAGGGCCAGAGGAAATATATTGAAAGTTTGAGTTCTTACGCCAGGCAGTTTTTAAAGAGGATGGATAAACCAAATGTCGACTTTATTGACGGTCTTTCTCCAGCTGTCGCTGTAGACCAAAAAAGAAATAATAAAAACCCAAGATCAACTGTTGGCACCCTTTCAGAAGTTTATGATTATTTAAAGCTATTATATTCTAATATAGGGAAGACCATATCTCCTGTTTCTGGAAAAGAGGTAAAGAAGGACACCCCATTAGACGTATTTAGATTTTTAAATAAGCAAAAAGAAGGGACAAAATATTACATCTCTTTCATAAAGAAAATAGAAGAAAAAAATTATAAACGAGATCTTGAGATTTTGTTGAGCAAGGGTTTTACACGTGTAATCTTAGATAAAGAGTTCTATACTATTGAATCATTATTAGGCAAACCAAAAAAAACAAATCAAATTAATGTTGTAATAGACAGAGGCATAACATCTAGAAATGATGAAGATTTTAAGTTTAAGATTATAGATGTTTGTAGAGAGGCTTTCTTTGAGGGCTCGGGTTATATTAATATTAACATTTTAGATAAAAATTATTCCTTTTCAGATTTATTTGAACTTGATGGAATAAAATTTATTGAACCTTCAGTTAATTTATTTAGTTCAAATAACCCATATGGTGCCTGTAAGACTTGTGGGGGTTTTGGGGATGTCTTAGGTGTTGACCCCAAAAAAATAGTACCTAATCATAACCTTTCTGTTTTATCTGGCTGTGTTGCACCGTGGCGAACCGAAAAAATGAAAGTTTGGCTAGATCCATTATTACAAAACTCCAAATCACTTGGATTTAATATTCATAAACCATACACAGAATTATCAAAAAAAGAGATGGGTATTCTTTGGGAAGGAAGTGGAAATTTTAAAGGAATTAATAAGTTTTTTAAATATTTAGAAAGAAAAAGTTATAAAATTCAGTATAGAATTATAGCATCAAGATATAAAGGAAAAACTAGATGTGAAGATTGTGTGGGATCAGGTATAAGAAGCGAGGCACATCACATAAAGATCAATAAAAAAAACATTGTAGACATATTAAAATGCCCACTTGATGAGACTCTTAGGTTTTTTAAAAACGTAAAGCTAAGCGAGTCTGAAAAAAAACTTAGCGAAAGAATATTAGATGAAATTATATCAAGATTAAGTTATATAGATAAAATTGGGCTTGGTTATTTAACTCTTAACAGGAAAGTTAATACACTTTCTGGTGGAGAGTTTCAAAGAATTAAACTTGCAACTTCTTTAGGTAGCTCTTTAGTTGGATCTCTTTATGTTCTTGATGAACCAACAGTTGGGCTTCATCCATTCAACACCTCAAAACTTATTGAGATATTAACCTCATTAAAAGAAGTAGGTAATACAGTTATTGTAGTTGAGCACGATGATGAGGTAATTAAGTCGTCAGACTATCTTGTTGACATTGGTCCAGGTGCAGGAAGAAATGGTGGTGATATAATGTACTGTGGTGAGACAAATAAAATTTCAAAAAAAACATTAGGACCAACCTCACAGTTTATTTTTAATAGATCTAAAAAATTCATACCAAGTGTTAGGTCTTCATTTAAACACATTGAAATAAAAAAAGCAAGAGAAAATAATTTAAAAAATATTGATATAAAAATTCCATTAGATTGTCTGGTTGTTGTGACAGGTGTTAGTGGATCTGGAAAATCTACTTTGATAAAGCAGGTTTTATATCCTGCGATAGCCAAAATTTTAGAAACTAAGTTTGAGAGAGAGGGTGCTTATGACTCCATTGGAGGAGACGTTGATAGTATAAAAAATATAGAAATAGTAGATCAAAACCCAATAGGAAGATCCTCTAGGTCAAATCCTGTTACATATACTAAAGCGTATGACGCAATAAGAAAGCTATTTTCTAAACAATCTCAAGAAGATAATTCAAATTTAACTCCTGCAGACTTTTCATTTAATGTTGAAGGGGGCAGGTGTGAAGAGTGTCTGGGTGAAGGAATTAAAAAAATAGAAATGCAATTTATGGCAGATATTTTTTTAGAATGCGACGCTTGCAAAGGAAAAAGGTTCAAGAAGGAAGTTCTTGACATTAAAATTGAGGGAAAAAATATTTATGATATTCTAGATATGACAATAGAAGATGCTATTTCTTTTTTTAGTTCTTCAAAAACAATTTTAAATAAGCTAAAACCATTAAATGAAGTTGGTTTAGGATATTTAAAGTTAGGTCAATCATCCAGTACATTAAGTGGAGGTGAAGCCCAAAGGTTAAAGCTTGCATCCTATCTTATTAATGACAACAAAGCATCAAAAAACAATTCTTTATTCATTTTTGATGAACCAACATCAGGTTTGCATAATATGGATATAGCAAATTTTATGAAGTCAGTAAGTGATCTTATAAATAAAAATAACTCTGTAATAATAATAGAACATAATACAGAGCTGATAAAGCAGGCAGATTGGATAATTGATATGGGACCAGGCGGAGGAAAAAATGGTGGAGAAATCTGTTTTCAAGGAACACCTCTCCAGTTGATAAAAGAAAAGAAAAACAAGACTGGGAAATATTTAAAGAAAATGTTCGTTTAAAAGGTTATTCTAATAAATTAAATAATTAAGGTAATTTTGTAATTATGCCAAAAAAAATAATTGCTGCAAACTGGAAAATGAACAATGATGAGTACTCATCAAAAAAACTCACTTTTGATTTTTTAAAACACTTATCGAAATCTAACAACGAAAATGTGTTAAAAATATTAGCTGTACCCTTCCCTTTTCTTAATACTGTTTCGAAAATGTGTGATGGTGTAGATTCTGTAAAAGTTGCATCCCAAAACTGTAGTAGTTATGATATGGGAGCATATACAGGGGAAGTATCTGCTAATATGTTATCAAGTATTTCTATTAATTTCTCATTAGTTGGCCACAGTGAGAGAAGAGAAATCTTTATGGAGAAAGACGAAGATATTTTAGATAAAGTTCGTCTACTTCTAGAGAATAAGATTTCACCTATTTTTTGTTGTGGAGAGTCAATTAATGCTCGAAAAAAAGGAATGCATCTCGATCATATTGAAAAACAAATGAGAAATTCTATTTTTAAATTGGATGCTTCTGAATTTAAAAAGTTAGTTATAGCATATGAACCAATATGGGCAATTGGAACGGGTGAAACTGCATCTATTAATGATATTGACGAAATGCACAATCATATTAGAAACCTTATTAAGTCTAATTATAGCAGTTCTTTATCAAACAGCATTAGTTTGTTATATGGTGGAAGTGTTAAGCCAAATAATGCTAAAGAAATATTTGATATAAAAAATGTGAATGGAGGCTTAATAGGAGGTGCGTCTTTGAATGCAAAAGACTTCATTGATATAGTTAACTCAATAAATTGAGACTATGCCTGCTCCTTTTTCTTTAAAAAAACTTATCTTAAGTTTAATCTTTTCACTTCTCTTTTTTGATAAAGAATCTTTTTCTCAGAAGCTTAGCATAATTAATACGGAAAACTTTTCCACTGCTTTAGAAAATAAAATTAATAGTGAAGACATATCAGACGATGTTATAAGCATATATAAAAGTTCTATTAATATTTGGAAAAATAAGTTGAATGATAGAGAGAAAGAACTTATCATAGCTATTATTAACTCATTGAACTATAACAACAACTTTGAATTCAATTATTTCTTAAAATATTTCAACTTAGTTTTAAACAATAAGCTTTTAAGGCAAACTAAACTTCAAAGTTTTCTTTACTACTACTCTAATATTTTAATCAATCAAAATTTAGATGACGATTACTTTAAAAGGATACTGGATAAAATTGAAAATAATATATTTGTTGAATCCCCCTCACACCGACTATATAATGACAAGAATTTTATCATCGATATTGATGAGGCTCCACCATTTGTTTCAATGGGCTATTCGGACCAAACATTAGGTGCTTTGGTATTTGTTTTTTCAGATGCAGAATTGAGGTACTTTCATGAATATGGAAGTTTTGTTATTAAAACGAATCAACTAAAATTTTATCCAGACCTCAAAATCATTAATGGACAAAATGGTGTAGTTGATTTTCTTTTTCAGAACACTTATATAGAAACTGAAAAAATAAATTTAAATAACTATTCTATCGATCTTGATAATGGAAAAATTATATCTAATTCAGCACAGCTTTTCTCTAAAAATTACAAAAAAATACTAGGGTATTTTAACTTCGACCCCTTATCTCAAAAAGGCTTTGGTCTAAACCAATTTAGTTTTCAATCTAACTTCAACGACAATGAAATTATAATAAATGATATTACAAAAATAATTTCTGGCATAACAATAATAGGTAATAACTTCTCCACCTCTTCAAAGTCGGGTAAAAAATCTAAACTCATATTTCGACTTGAAGAAAATAAAAAAATTATAATTAAATCAAACTCTTTTTTAATAACAGAAAAAGAAATTTCTTCACTTAATTCTAGGTTCACTTTTTTAGATGATAGAGACTCTCTATATCATCCATCTTTAGAATTAAAATATATAACTAATTCTAATAAACTTCAACTTTTTAATTTAGACGGATCACTTAAAAACACACCCTTTTATTCTACATTTTTCGATGTTGAAATAATTTCAGATTACTTGTATTATACACCTGGACAGAGGCTGATGAATTTTGGAATTATTATGGCACCAGACCAAAGGCCAGTTGGCGTAAGGTCTTTAAATTATTTTTCTGAAAAAATCATTAATGAATTAACGGACTTAAATGGCGTTAACATATTAAAAGCAGCTTATAATTATGCTATTAAAAACAAAAGGCTAGATTTTTTTGTTGATGATTTATCTTATTTTCTTAAAACACCTTCAGAGTTAATTCGTGGTGGAGTATTAAGTTTGTGGAGACAGGGTTTTGTAAATTTTGATTCTTCCAACGGTCTAATCCAGGTTCTTCCTAAGACAAGGCATTATTTTTTATCTCACTTAAAACGTTCTGATTATGATGAATATTCATTTAACTCAATTTCTCAAAACTCAAATAATATTAAATATGATATAAAAGAAAAGAAAATGTTTTTTGAGGGTGTTGATAAAATTACTCTAAGTAAAAAAAACAAGATGGAGCTTTTTCCAAGAGATGGGAAAGTAGAGCTTTATAAAAACCGAAATCTTAAACTTAATGGAGACATATCAGTTGGAAATTTTGATTTTATTGGAGTTGATTTACTCTTTGATTACAACTCTTACAAGCTGGATTTAATTGAAATTGATACTTTAAAAATGGTAGCATCAAAAGATTTAATTGATAATTATAATTACCTATATAATATTGGTGGGGACTTGTTAATTAATAGTCCAAGAAATAGGTCTTCATTAAAGCTGCTTCCTAATTACCCTTATTTTGTTTCAGATAAAAGCACAAAAATATTTTTTACTATGCCAGAGGATTATGGCTTCGAGTACGATAGCAGTTTTTATTTTTCAATAGATCAATTTAGAATTGATAGTTTAGATAAAGCTACCTTACCAAAATTTGAATTTCCAGGTACTTTTTATTCTAATAATATCCTTGAGCCTCTTGAGGCAAAGTTAGTTACTATGCCAGATAACTCATTTGGATTTGATTTAGATATAGATAAAGGTGGGGTTCCAGCTTATAAAAATAAAATTAACTTATACGAGAATATTAAAGTAGATTCTACTGGCCTTTATGCTTCTGGAAGCTTTAATTATAACCAGCTCACAATATTTTCAGATAAGATAAGGTTATTCCCAGACTCAGCTTATGGTTTTTCTGATAAAGCCTTTATATATAGTGGGCTCTCTAAAACTAATCAAATTAATTATCCTGATATGGAATTGTCAAACACAGAATTTAGCTTTTACAACTCTTCTGATGACTTCGTTTATCTAAGACACGATTCTTCTGCATCTTCTAATCCTAAAATTTCAAAATCATCTTTTTCGGCATTTGAAAAGACTATGGAAGTTTTTGGTGACCTATGGATGTCTAATGAATATTTAAAGTCCAATGGAAAATTATTTTATAATAATTCTGTTTTTATCTCCGATGAGTTTTTGTTTGATTCAAAAAAAGTTAGTTCAAGTCTTTCTGATGTCAGGNTAAATCATAAACTCTATAAATCATATTTTTTAGAGTCGGACAATAAAGNTCTTGGCATTGATGTCTTNGATAAAAAAATCAGCTTGGTTACTGAGTATATTGAGGATGAAAACTTTTATCTTCCATACAACAANACTCACACATCCATGAACCAAGTAGAGTGGGATATTGTTAATGAGGAGGTTCTTTTTTCTAATAAAACAAAATCTAATTTTTTAGCATCCTTTACCCCAAAGACTAATGCTTTTAGCAATTGGAGTGTAAACAGTCAATCAGGAAAAATTAATCTCAAAACCAAACTTTTAGATTTGATTGGTGTTGAAGAGTTACAGATTTCAGATGCATATATTTTACCAAGTAAAGGAAAAGTTAAAATTGGTGAAGACTTTAAAGTTTTAACATTGCAGGACTCAGATATTTTATTAGATACAATTAATGANTACCATAAGTTTACCAAATCAACTGTAGTAATTAATTCTAAAGACGAGTTTTCGGGTAGTGGTATTTATGAGTATGTTAATTTTAATGAGGACACCTTTAATATACCATTTTCAGAATTTAAATTAATAGAGGTTTATGAAGGTTCTCAGTTAAAAGGATTGACTTCATTTTCTTCAGGGGTTATAAAAAAAGAGAAACCTATTCTTATGGAGCCAGGGTTTAATTTTTTTGGAAACATAGAGCTTTATGCCAACAAGGAACAACTTCTTTTTAATGGAAAAATCATACCCTCAGAAATAACAAACTTCGACGAAAGTAGGGCAATTTCTTATAACAATTATTTTGCCCCTGGGGATGAGCTCTCAATAAATATTTCTGATGAAGACAATTTTTATTCTTCTTCAATATCCAAAAACAACAGTACTTTATTTTTTGATTTTTTTAATAACTCCGTTGAAAAAATGAGTTTAGTTTTCTTTAATCCAAGTGGTCTTCTCTCTTATGATTCATATGAAAAGACATACCTTATAGAAACAAATGAAAAAAGAGAACAAACAGTATATAATGGCAACTCTCTTTTATTTAATCCTTATGATNGGGAAGTCTNCTTTGAAGGGAAAGTGAATTTANTTGATAACGACAATAATTTTAATATATATTCTTCAATAAGCGCAAACGCTACAATTGACTCTATGAAAATAAGCTCTGANGGAGTGCATATAATTGATGTAAATATTAGAAAATCATTAATTAATGATATTGGTGATTTATTTTTTGAGTCTATAGAAAATTATGGAGCTGGAATAGCTCATGACAANGAACAAGATCTTTTAATCAGGCTGTCTGATATAATTGGAAACGAAAAAATCACTACTTATGAGAATTCTATTTTGAGTAGTTATAAATCATTACTTGAGGCAGACCCTTTAATTAATAGTTTTTTTGTTTTTCCTAACACAAATCTTAACTGGTCACCTTCAAATAATTCATGGTATAATTCTTCTGTAATTAATCTTTCCAATATCGGAGATTTAGATATTAACGCTTCAATGGATGGTTTTTTTGAGATATCATATCTTAACGATTACGACTATATTTTCTCATTGTTTCTACAACCTTCACCTGAATTATGGCTCTATATTTCTTATGACAAAAAAACATTAAAAGTTGTTTCTTCTGACANAGACTTAAACACGAGTTTTGGAGAAATAACTGAATCTAGAGGTAGGTATATTGACATTGAAGTATCTAATGAAGACGACGTATTAAGTTATGTAAACAATTTCAGGCTAAAGTATTTTAATATACAAGAACCTTACAACTTACTTTCTCCCTCAGATACATTTTTAGAAGATGAGATATTTAAGACTATTTCAGATGATGATGATGGATTTTAATTCTTAAAAACATATAATCCTAAACTCCAATTATTTAAATTTATAATATGATTATTCATAAATACATAAACGAAAATAAAGAACGTTTCCTAGATGAACTTTTTGATCTTCTTAGGATAGAATCAGTTAGCGCTGACCCACAATTTAAAGACTCAGTGGACAAAGCAGCTGACTATTTAGTAAATCAGTTTACTAAGTTAAATTTAGATGCTGTAGAAAAAATAAAGACAGCTGGCCATCCAATTGTTTATGCTGAGAAAATTATTGATAAATCATTTCCAACTATTTTAGTTTACGGTCATTACGATGTTCAGCCTGCAGACCCATATGAATTGTGGGACTCACCTCCTTTTGAACCCGTTATTAAAAATGAAAAAATTTATGCTAGAGGNTCATGTGATGATAAGGGACAAATGTTTATGCATCTAAAAGCTTACGAGACTCTCAAAAAATTAGATAAAGTTAATTTCAATATTAAATTTATGATTGAGGGTGAGGAGGAGTGTGGGTCGGATAACTTAGAAATGTTTGTTACTGAAAATAAAACAAAACTTTCATCAGATGTTATTGTAATATCAGACACTAGTATTATAAGCAACGAGTCTCCTTCAATTACTGTAGGTCTGAGGGGTCTTTCATATATGGAAGTTGAGTTAACTGGTCCAAATAGAGATTTACATTCTGGGACTTATGGAGGTGCTGTCAATAATCCAATTAACGAACTTTGTAAAATAATTTCCTCTCTTAAAACTCCTGAAGGAATGATTAAGATACCAGGTTTTTATGATAAAGTTTCTGATCATTCAGCAGACTCAAGAGAAAAAATCAATTCTGCACCATTTGATATAGATCATTTTAAATCACATATTGAAATAGGTGAGGTGTATGGTGAGTCTGGGTTTTCTACTACAGAAAGAATAGGCATTAGACCTACACTTGATGTGAATGGGATTTGGGGGGGCTATACTGGAGAAGGTTCAAAAACAGTTCTTCCTTCAAAAGCTTATGCAAAAATTTCTATGAGGTTGGTCCCTAATCAAAATTCCAAACACATCACAAAATTATTTTCTGATCACTTGAAGTCTATTTGCCCTCTATCGTGTTCAATCAAGGTTATGGAACATCATGGAGGTGAGCCAGTTGTTGTTGACACGGATACAAAGGGATATAAAGCAGCATTTGATGCATTTAAGGAAGTTTGGGATAAAGAGCCTATACCTACTTACGACGGCGGAAGTATACCGATTGTATCTCATTTTAAAAATGAGCTAGGAAAAGATTCAATTCTAATGGGGTTTGGCCTAGATGAGGACGCTATACATTCACCAAATGAATCTTTTGGGCTTTTAAACTTCTATAAAGGAATCGAAACTATAACTGCTTTTTACTTAAATTTTGCTAAGAAATAATGTTAAGAAATATTTTTTTTCTCTTATTACTATTTTTTTCAATTTCTTTTGTTTCTCAAGCTCAAATACTTGAACCAATATCCTGGGAGTTTAAAGTTGACAGCAGCAATTACTCCGAATCTAAAAAGTTAGATTTAATTTTTGAACCTACTACTGAAGTAGGTTGGTATATATACTCTTCAGATAATGATCCAGAAGCTGGACCTTATACTATTTTTGATTTCAATGAAAACATAACCTATACCCTTCATGAAGAGCTAAAAATTAAAAATGTTAAGACAAAGTTTGATTCTGTTTGGTTTGCTGACGTTAGATATTTAGACAATGGCGGTGCTTTTATACAATCTATAAT
>NZYP01000015.1 GCA_002702205.1 Flammeovirgaceae bacterium
CCTGTTAAAACTAATCTCTTCACTTTTGCTGGATTTTGAATAGTATAAATCAGCCCTATGTGACCACCTAAAGAATTACCTATCAAAGTAAAATTTTTCAATTTGAATTTATCTATAAAACTGCTTACCGATTTTGTTAGGCTTTCTAGGTTTGCTTCTTTTACATCTACCTCTGTTAGTGGAATTCTTGGTATTATTACCCTATACTTCTTTGAAAATGTATCTACAACACTTTTCCAATTGCTTAAAGCACCAAATAAACCATGGAGTAAAATTATAATTTCTCCACTTCCTCTGTCTACATGGGGTTTTGTTGCATTCATTTATACATCAATTTTTTTTAAACTATCGCCGTTTTCTACAATTACTTCTAACGAAGGAAAAAAGTCTACAAATACAGAGAGGGTTTTAGGAGCAAAATCCATAAGAAGATAACTTAATGCTGACCCTTTTATTTCTTCTTCCATTATTCTTATATCAAAATATTGAAAAATATTTATTATAAAACTTATTATTAATGCAGTTTTAATAAAGCCAAATACTGCCCCTGATATATCATCAAAGAAGCCTATGAAAGTCAAATCTATAAGTTTTTTAAATGATTTAGTAATCCAATTGATTATTAAATACGCTATAATAAATGTTGCTATTATAGATATAAACCCTATCAATAAATTATTTGATTCAGGGAAAAATTTAATTAACAAATCTGAAAAAATATTAGAGAAGTTTAATGATAAAATTATGCTTACAAAGAAAGAAAATAATGAGACAAAACTTGTTAAAAGACCTTTTTTATACCCTTTATAGGTATAGAAAACTAAAAAGAAACTAAAAATTAAATCGATTAAATTCAACTCAATAATTTTTTTACGTAAACAGAAATTCTAGAATTATCAGCTTTCCCTTCTAACTCTTTAGATGCAATACCCATTATTTTCCCCATATCTTTCATTGCGGATGCTCCCTCTGCCTTAATTATGCTTTGGATTTTTATTTCAAGGTCATTATCGTTCATTTGTTCTGGGAGGAACTCTTCAATTATTTTTATCTCTTTAGACTCTTTATCAGCTAAATCTATTCTGTTTTGTTTTATATAAAGGTCTCTTGAATCTTTTCTCTGCTTAATTAATCTCATTAACAGCTTTAAAGAATTGATGTTATTTTCATTACCACTTTTTTCTTCAAGAAGAATAGCTGACTTTATAGCTCTTAACGCTAAAAGTCTAGACTTTCTTTTATTTAACATTGATTCTTTAATTTGATTATCTATTGTATTTTTGAATTCCATAACTACAAATTTATCAAATACTTACATTAATTATGACTAGATTAAGCGTAAATGTAAATAAAATAGCTACTCTAAGAAATGCTAGAGGAGGAGACAATCCCAACTTAGTTCAAGTAGTCAAAGATTGTGAAAAATATGGTGCTGAAGGCATTACTGTTCATCCACGAAATGACGAAAGGCATGTTACCATGAAAGATGTTTACGATATTGCGTCTATTGTAAAAACAGATTTTAATATTGAGGGCTANCCTGACAAAAGATTCTTAAAAATTATTAATGATATAGTTCCAGATCAAGTAACCTTAGTTCCAGATCCTCCTGAAGTTCTAACATCCAATATAGGCTGGAGAAAATCAGACTTAAATNTTGATCTAAAAGGAATAATAAAAGATATAAAAAAATTAGGTTCAAAAGTTGTCATTTTTATAGATCCTGATATAGAAATGATAGACTTTGCCAAAGAGATAGGTTCAGACAGAATTGAGTTATATACCGGAACATATGCAAAAGAATATTTAAAAAATAGAGAGGTTTCAGTAACTGATTATGTAAACGCATCAAATTATGCAAAAGAAATAGGAATTGAAGTTAATGCTGGTCACGATTTAGATTTAAATAATCTAAAATATCTAAAAAAATCAATTCCCCATATTTACGAGGTTTCAATTGGCCATGCTCTAGTCTGTGATGCTATTTACTTAGGTTTAGAAAAGACTATTAAGTCATATTTAAATTGTTTGAGATGATTCAACAATTAAATTTTAGACAGTTTGGCTCTGGGAAAGATATAATTATATTACACGGACTCTTAGGTTCTCTTGATAATTGGGTTTCTATTGCTCATAAGTTGGCTTCTAATTATAAGGTTACTATTCTTGATCTTCCTAATCATGGTAAGTCATATCACAGTGATTTATTTTCATACAAGGAATTGGCCAATTCTTTAAACTACTTTATAGAAAAGAAGAATATTATTAATCCATCAATTATTGGTCATTCTATGGGGGGGAAGGTAGCGCTTCAGTATGCAGAACTTTATCCTAAATCAATATCTCAAATGGTAATCGTAGATGTATTTAATAGAGAATATGATACAAATAGATTTACTCATATATTTAATGCAATNTCTGTTATTTCTTCTTCAAACTTCAATACAAGAAAAGAGGCAAATGATCTNATCAAAGAAATTATTTTAAGTGATGGGGAGAGGAATTTCATTTTAAAAAATTTAAAAAGAGATGGAGATGGGTTTTCTTGGTATCCAAATGTTGATTTGTTAAAGAAATCAATTTTTGAAATATCTTCTAAAATTCATTTATCATCAAAAGTTGATATTAATACACTATTTATAAGAGGACAAAGTTCTAATTATATTACNGATGAAGATATTAATGATTTATCAAATCTATTTTCTGATTTTAAAGTTGTTGAAGTTCCCAATTCTGGACACTGGGTTCATGCTGAAAATCCTTCTGCATTTATATCTTCTATAGAAAATTTTATATGATTAATTTGCTCTGGGATGAGAATTTTTATGAGTCTCTTTTAGCTTTTCAATTGAGTTGTGAGTATAAACTTGTGTTGCAGCCAGACTCTCATGTCCTAGGAGATCCTTTATGGCGTTTAGATCAGCTCCTCTGTTGAGAATATGTGTTGCAAAAGAATGTCTTAGAAGGTGGGGATTATACTTTTCACTATTTATAAGAGATGATAAGCAGTTTTTTACCATTCTATATATCATCATTGGATAAATCCTTTCCCCCTTATTAGTAAGTAGTAAAAAATCATTGCTGTATTTTTTCCTTTTATCATGATCAAGGTAAAGTTTTGTTTTTATAATTATATTATTATTTAATGGAATTATCCTTTCTTTATTTCTCTTTCCTAATACTTTAATTTCACTTTTTTTAAAATTAAAATTTTTAGTTTTAATATTAATTAGTTCATTTATTCTAATACCAGTGCCATAAAGTAATTCTAATACTAAATCTGTTCTAATCTCTTCAAGGGAATTAGTAATATTAATATTTTTAAATAGTTCAATTATATCGTTTTCTTTTATAAAAAGAGGTAAAGATTGTTTCGTTTTTAGGCTTTGAACTAGTGATGCAGGGTTTTTTTGAATTAATTTTCTTTTTACTAAAAATTTAAAGAAAGACTTAACACTTGCAATTTTTCTATTTATCGAATTATTAGATAATTCTTTAGTTGATAATTCAATAATCCAGGCTCTTATTGTCCTGTTATCTATTGATAATATTTCTTTTGAATTTTCGTACCTTTCGCTGAAGGACAGAAACTGTTTTAGATCGTTACCATAACTTTTAATGGTATTTGAACTAACTCTTTTTTCAAATTTAAGGTGTTGGATAAATTTATCTTTCATGTTAGAAAATGAAAGATAAATAAAATTATAATTCTTTAGATCTTAATTTTTGGACGTATTCTGCTTTAAGCTTCTCTTCTCTGAGAGTAACAGACTTCTTAGTATAGTAAGCATTGTTTCTATAAGTTCTAATGACCTGAGCCTTTTCAAATTTCTTCTTAAATCTTTTAAGCGCTCTATTTATGTCTTCTTTTTCCTTGATATTTACTTTGACCATTTTAAAATTTTTGTGTCGCAAATATAAGAAATCAATTGAATTATTAAAATTTTTAATAAAAATGACATAGATCAAAAAAAATTATTTTATTTCCAGTCTTTAAGCTTGCTGGTTTTTCCTATCCCTGGATTGAACATATTTGTTGGATCGAGCTCTTTATAAAAGCTAGATAAATTAGTCTTTGCGATGTATTCATGTCCAACATTATGTTCAGCTGGATATTCTGCTCCTCTTTCGTCATATACCTTCAATAGTTTTTCTTTTAGCAGTTCGGAATCAATGTCTTTTTTTAGAATATAGTTTTGATGTAATACGTGACAGAATAAGTGTCCGTAATAGAGTTTCATCTCAAACATATCATCAATTTCTTTTGGCAGCTTTTCAAACCAATTTTTTTCATTTCTTGGAAAGGCAATATCCATAGACATCATTTCACCGTGTCTCTTTGAATTTAGCACGTGATATCTTCCTATTGCACTTGCAGAGACGAATCTATGAAGTGAAGCTTTTTTTGCTTCATAGTTATTACAAATAAAGTAATCGCCTTCTTTATTTTTAAAAAAAAATTTGAAGTAATTTTCTGCTTCTTTAATACCTTCATCTGACATTTCTATTACCCAGTGGTGTTCATATAAATCTCTAAAATTTTCCATTCTTTTTGGAAGGTGATTGGGCCAAAAATTACTTAAAAACTGCATCAATCTATCTGAAAAGTTATTAGGTAGAATTTTTAATTTACTTGCGATAATATCAACAGACCTTTTAAGTTCGAAAAGTGTAGGAAGAAACTTTGTCCCTAACCTTTCTATAACAACGAAGGTATCTTTGCTGTATTTTTTAGCTGCATCGTAGCAGTCTCTATGCAAGTAATCACCTAGGGTTGGAAGTGTTTTAAATTTTGAAAGGATNTCTCTCCTTATCTTCCAAAAGACGTCAGGGTTATTTGAGCCAACGTAAAATACTTTATTTTTTTTTGGGATTGGATACGTATCTAATCTAACGGCAAAAACAGCTACTTTTCCAGCACTTCCTGAGGCACCATATAATAGCCTGTTATCTGAGTTGTATCTGGCTGGTGTATTTTTGTCTATTTCCCTAACAATTTTAGAATACTTATCATCTGAAGCTANTTTATTTGAATTAATAATGTCTGATTTTTTATAATTTTGATTTTGCAAATTTTTCAAGATATCTTCTGTACTTGACCCTAAGTCAATGCCAAGCTCATTAACTAATTCCAGCCCTCCTTCTTTATTAATTTTTGCGTATAATGCTAATTCAGTATAAGCTGGGCCTCTTTTAACAAGAGAGCCTCCTGAATTATTACATACTCCTCCTATAATAGAGGCGCCTATTGAGGTTGATCCGATAATGGAGTGAGGCTCTCTCCCATATGGTTTTAGTTTTTTTTCTAAATTATATAAAGTGCTTCCTGTCAATCCAATAATTTGTTTGCCACCATTTATGATATGAATGTCATCAATTAACATAGTGTTAATTATTAATATTTGACGATCATAATCATCTCCATATGGTGTAGAGCCTCCAGTCAAACCAGTATTTGCAGCTTGCATTATTATAATTATGTTATCTCTCACGCATATTTGTAAAATTTTCCATATTTCAATTAGGGAATTAGGTTTTGCAACTGCAAAAGCCTTTCCTTCACCATATCTCCATCCTTTAGAATAAGGTTTTTTTCTCCACTCAGCAGTGATAAATTGTCTTTTTCCAACAATGTTTTCTATGTCTTTTATGGTTTTAGATAAACTCATATTTGTTTATGCGGGTATTAGAATTNAATACTTTCTTCTCTGTTCTCAATTATTAACTCTTTTTTTTCTGATTTTTCTACTCTGCCAATAACTTTAGCCTCAACATTAAAAATTCCACTTATTTCAATTATTGAATCAGTATATTCCTCATCACAATATATCTCCATCCTATGTCCCATATTAAAAACACTATACATTTCTTTATAACTGCACATGGATTCTTTCTTAATTATTTTAAATATCTCCGGTATCTCAAAGAGATTATCTTTTATAATTCTATTATTTTCCGTAAAATGAAGAACTTTTGTCTGACCGCCTCCTGTGCAGTGTATTATTGCAGATATGTTTTCCTTATTATCTTTTAGAATACTTTTAATTATAGGTGCATATGTTCTTGTCGGTGAAAGTAGTGATTCTCCTATATTTAATTCTGATTTTGTCTCATCAGTTAAGCGTTTGCTACCACAATAAATAAATTCATCTTTAGTTTCATTACTGAATGTTTCAGGAAAATTTTCTTTATAATAACTACTTAAGACATCATGTCTTGCTGATGTTAATCCATTACTTCCTATTCCGCTATTATAGATATTTTCATAACTTGACTTTCCATAAGATGAAAGGCCTACAATTATATTTCCAGGTTTAATATTACATTCTATAATTTTATTTCTTTTCTCTCGAGCAATAATTGTACTATCTACTAAAATAGTTTTAGTGATGTCTCCAACATCTGCTGTCTCTCCACCTGAGGATGAAATATTAATACCGGTTTTGTTGAGTAGTGATATTATTTCATTGTTTCCTTCTATTATTTCGGAAATAACTTCACCAGGAATAAGATGTTTATTTCTGCCTATTGTAGATGACATTACAAAATTATCCGTAACACCAACTGCAATTAAGTCGTCAATATTCATTATTAATGCATCCTGAGCAATCCCTCTCCAAACTGATATGTCACCAGTCTCTTTCCAGTATAAATAAGCAAGGGCTGATTTTGTACCTGCACCGTCTGCATGCATTATATTACAATAAGAATTATCATTTGATAGGATATCTGGCACAACCTTACAGAATGAATTTTTAAACAGACCTTTATCTATATTTTTAATTGCGTTATGAACATCTTCCTTTTTTGATGAGACTCCTCTTTCTAAATATCTATTGGCTGACATTATTAATTATTATTAAAGAATCTTTCATCGTCTCCTGGTTCATCTTTTTCTACGAACTCGTAACTTGTTACTTTAAATTCAGTTCTTCTATTAATCTGATGCTCTTCTTCATTTTTTGCATTGGTAATTAATAGTTGCGATTCACCATAACCTTTTGCAATAATTCTATTTTCATTTATACCTTTATCTATAATATAAACTACAGCAGATTCTGCTCTTCTCTGAGATAGGTCTTGGTTATAATCTACAGATGCTCTATCATCTGTATGGGAGCTTAACTCAATGGATATAGATGGGTTATCTCTCATAATAATAACTAATTTATCTAACTCAATAGCAGCATCTGGACGTATTTCTGATTTATTTAGGTCATAGTAAATATTATCAAGAACTATAGACTTATTCATTATGATTTTATCTAATACTAAATTCTTTTCAAACTCAACGTCAGTTATAAACTCTTTTAATTTTGACTTATCTAATGATTTTCCTATTGTTGAGAAACTTCCTCTAGTATTAAAATAGTTTTCTTTTTCACCAATTAATATATACTCTTCTTCGGAGTAAACTTTAAACTGAAAATTTCCATCATTATCAGTGAAAGTTTCTTCAATTACATTTTCATCTTTATCTAAAAGCTTTACTATACTGTTGCCCAGGATCTCTAGATCTTTACCCTCATCTCTTGGTGTTAGTGTAGAGCCTTTTAGAATATAATTTACGATCTTTAGGTTGGGGTCATTGTTAACGAAGGTATATATGTCATCATCCCCCTTTCCACCAGTCCTATTAGAAGTAAAAAAACCTCTGGTAGGATTAAATGGATTTACTCCAAAATCATCGCCAGTTGAATTTAGTGGTTTTCCTGGATTAGTAATTTCAATTTCCCCTGCTCTTCTTGTTGCAACAAAAATATCTAGCCCACCAAACCCTTCGTGATTATCAGAGGAAAAGTATAATCTTCCGTCTTCAGTAACAGATGGAAAAACTTCATTTCCTGGAGTATTGATTTCTGGACCCATATTCTGTATGTTTATCCATCTCCCTCTTCTGTTAAGGTTTGCTTTATAGATATCAGTTCCACCATAACCTTTCGATCTATTAGATGAAAAGTATAATGTTTTTCCATCTTTTGATAAAAAAGGTGTTGAGTCCCAACTTCTAGAAGTATTAACATTTAGAAGTCTTGGGTTAGACCATCCGCCTCTTCTATATCTTGAAAAGTAAAGATCTACATTATTTCTTCCGGAACTTTTGCCATCATTTCCTTTTGCAAAAATCATATACATTCCATCATCTGCGAAAGTAATAGACCCTTCATTTACTTGTTCATTATTAATGTTTTCTCCAAGTTTTTTAAGACTCTCTATCTCCACATTGGCGCCTTTAGTATTAACCTCAAATAAGTCAGTAAATGGAGTTCCTGTTCCTTTATAAAGCTTCTCAGTTGATCTATTGGAGACAAAATATAATTTTCCTTTCGAGTAGGAGGGTGCGTAATCAGCAAAAGTTGAATTGATTGCATTAAGGTTTTTTACTTTATAATAACTCGTGTCTGGGTATTTTTTTAGGTTTTCTATATAAATGGATTCTTTATTAATTAAGCCAACAACATTTTCATCAGAACCAATCTTAAGATATTTTTTTGCTACAGAGTCTGCAGCATCATACTTGTTGTTTGCCTTAAGTGATATAATGAGATAATAATATGCTAACTCATTATCAATACCTTCTTTGATACTTTGCAAGTAATACTTTTCAGCTTCCCAAATTTGATTAGATTTTCTGAATGCCTCAGCTATTAAAAAATTAGTTTTTGGGTCGTTATCTTTTATAACTCTTTTAAATTTTTCAGCTGCTACGTTATACTCTGCACTATTAAAACTTTTTAACGCTGACTTATTGCTTACGCAAGACGATAAAATAAAAGCAAAAACAAAAAAGAAAAAATTATTATAACTTATCATCTTATGAAGTTTTTTAACCACGAATCTTTTATTTGTATTTTCCATGAATTTTCAAATTCATTTTTATTTTTAATTGTCGTATTAATCATAATGGTAGACAAAGAAAATTCATTTTTTTTAATCAAATCAATGATTTCATTTTTATCGTAGAACTCAATTTTATCTTTTTTAAATATACCAATTTTAGAGTTAGGGTTTAAGCTGATTCCTAGAACATTTAATATTCTTATCATTTCATTATTTGTTGCATCAATAGAGCAGCCACTTACTTCATTTTCTTCAGCAAAAAGTATAATAAATTGTTTATCAATAATATTATAATTTGAGTTAATATTTTTTCCGTGTGATATCCAATTCTCACATATTTTTTTTAACTCAAAATTTAACTCTTTAACCAGAGCCTTTTTCAATGGACTTTTTAATATGTAAATCCAGCATCTTGCATCTTGAGATAAATTTTCAAATTTTAAATACATTTCTTATAAATATAATAATTGATACGAGATTATTTCAAAAATAATAATTTTGGTAGATATCTTTATTTATTTAGGTTTGCATCTGGTTAATCAGGTGCTGTAGCTCAGTTGGTAGAGCATCGGACTGAAAATCCGTGAGTCGGTGGTTCGAATCCGCCCAGCACCACTATAATCTATGAAATGGATTTATCTTGGAATTGCTATTATTATGGAGGTCATCGCTACAAGTGCCCTCAAAGAGAGTAATAATTTTACAAAACTTATTCCGTCTATTTTGGTTGTGGTGGGTTATTCGTTTACCTTTTATTTTATGTCTTTAACTTTAAGAGATATGTCTGTTGGCATAACTTATGCTATATGGAGTGGTATGGGTATTTTTCTTATCTCTCTGATAGGATACTTCAGATATAATCAGACTCTTGACACACCGGCTATTTTAGGTATGAGTTTTATAGCTTTAGGTATAATTATCTTAAGATTTTTTTCAAAATCAATAAATGCATAATTTATCAGAAGTAATATCTTTTAAAAGCTTCCATGGCTCCGTATTTTGCTAAGCCAAGCTCTGAAAATAATTTTGCAGTATTTGTATTTCTATCTTCAGCCCTTTGCCAAAACTCTCTTTTATCATTTCCAGGAAAAATAACCACATCTTTTTGAGAAAGGTGTTTATAAATAGCCCTTCTCTTTTTAAGTATTTGATTTGGACTTAAGGGAACCGCCATATCAATTTCATCTATCCTCCACTCATCCCAAGCTCCTTTATAAAGCCAAACATAGCAATTCCTCATAAATGATTTCGATTTAAGGTTATCTATCGAATTATATATTGAACGAAGACAAAGCCTATGAGTGCCGTGAGGATCACTTAAATCACCAGCTGCATAAATTTGGTGAGGTTTTATTTTATTTATTAGGTTTTGAACGATTTTAATATCCAAACTAGATAATTCTTTCTTTTTGATTTTTCCGGTTTGATAGAATGGCATGTCTAAATTATGAATTTTATCTTTTTCTAATCCTATATAATTACATGCTTGCATTGCTTCTGATTTTCTAATTATTCCTTTGATTTTATTTACTATACTATATCCTTTAAAATCTATTTTTTCTGTTAGTAAGCTTTTTAAACCATCATGAAAATTTGTTCCCCAAATGGTATGTTTTTTTACTAATTTTTTTTTCCCATCTCTTATTAATTTATTAATATCGGTTGTTGATAGTGAGGTAGTAAGTCTCCTTATAAGTTCTGCTATTTCTAAGACTTTTTCATCACTTACCGCTATGTTGCCGGCTGTCTGATATGCTACATGGACATCATGCCCTTGATTAATTAGTCTAGAAAAGGTACCACCCATTGATATAACATCATCATCAGGGTGTGGAGAAAAAATTAATACTCTTTTTTTATTTGGCTTTGACCTTTCGGGCCTGTATGAATCATCAGAATTTGGTTTGCCACCAGGCCATCCGGTTATTGAATGTTCCAGCATATTGAATACATGAATATTTGTGTCATACGAAGATTTATAGGTTTCAAATATTCCACCCATTCCATTTTCATTGTAATCTTCATCTGTTAATTGTAGTATTGGTTTCTTTTTTTTGAGACTTAACCATGTGACAGCTTTTTTAATATTAATATCGGACCACCCAACAATAGATGTACTTAACTTATTTTTAGATTTTTTACTTATGTTAGTGTAGACCCAAGGGCATATCATCCTATTCAGGCATGATGCAGACTCTCTGTCTAGGATAAAAGAACAGTTAGGATGTTTTTGAAGCAGTGAAGCGGGAATTAACTCATTTTCTTTTTCTTCGATAGATTTTTTAATAATATTAGCTTTATTATCTCCCCATGCTACTAGAACTATTCTTTTAGCCTCTAGAATAGTTTTAACTCCCATAGATATAGCATCTTTAGGTACATTATTTATTCCACTAAATTCGTCAGCTGCGTCAAATCTTGTTGTAAGTTCAATTTTAACTTTCCTTGTTATTGATGACTCAATTGATCCAGGTTCATTAAATCCAATATGACCATTTCTACCTATACCTAATAACTGAAAATCTAACCCTCCTGCAAATTTTATTTTATTTTCAAACTCAAGGCAATGCCTTTCGATATTATTTGGATCTACATCTCCTCTAGGAATATTAATATTTTTTTTTTGAATGTCTATATGATCAAAAAGGAAATCAAACATAAATTTATGATAGCTATGTCTAGAGTTTGGTTGCATTGGAAAATACTCATCTAAATTGAATGTGATTACATTATGAAAGCTAAGTTTCTCTTCTCTGTGCATCCTTATTAGTTCTTTATAAATTGAGATAGGAGATGAGCCAGTAGCTAAGCCCAAAACACAGTCTTTTCCTTTAGACTGTTTATCTCTTATTAGATTTGCTATTTCTAATGCCACTGACTTTGAACCAATTTTTTGATGTTCAAATAAGTTAACAGGCACCCTTTCTTTAAAAATACTTTGTTCGTAAAGATTATCTCTCGATTTTTCTTTTAAATTATTTACTTGTATTGAGGAGTTTAAATTATTCTCAATTAAAGTTTTGAGTTCATAAAGTAAAGTTTTTCTTTTATCTAAATTCTTTTCTTTGTTTGGAAATAAATTTTTATTGAAATTTTTCCCATTGTAAACCCTTATTCTTTTTCCTTTTTTATTGTAATAACAGAATGATCTTTCTTTATTATAATTTATTTTTATCTCATGAGACATAATGTAATTATTATATTACATTTAAAGATATATATATTATCTCATGAGACATTATTTTATTACTAAATTTTTAAAAAGATTTAAGGCTTCTAACCTCATTATCAGATAACTTTCTCCACTTTCCTCGAGGTAAATTCTTTTTTGTTAATGTCCCAAAAAGGACTCTATCAAGTTTTTCTACTCTATAATTTAATATCTCAAAGATTTTTCTTATAATTCTATTTTTTCCAATATGAATTTCAACTCCTACTTCATCTTTTCTATCTAACATGCTAATATTATTCACTATGACTAATTCCTCATCTATTTTTATCCCCAACTTTATTTTTTTTAAATCCGATTCCTCAAGTGCTCTATCTAATTTAACATAATATACTTTTTTTACTTTGTGAGATGGATGAGTTAATTTTTTGGTTAAGTCACCATCGTTTGTAAAAAGTAATAATCCAGTAGTTTTCCTATCTAACCTTCCTACATGAAAGACTCTTTCATTAATTCCCTTTAATAATTCAAAAACCGTCCTTCTTCCGTGCGTATCTTTACTTGTTGTTATAAAATCTTTAGGTTTATTCAATAATATATAAATTTTTTTTTCTGGTTTTACCTCTTTTTTGTCAATAAAAACTTTGTCACTACTTTTTATTTTTTGACCAAGTGTGATACACCTTTTCCCATTTATGCTAACTAATCCCTTTTTAATTAGAATATCGGCTTCTCTTCTTGAACATATTCCTGATTGGGAGATGAATTTATTTATTCTAATTTCTGAAGATTCAGACTTCTTCTTCATCTCCTATGGAGTTTTCTTCTTTTTTGAAATCTTTAATAGTTGGAAGCTGATCTAAATTATTTATTCCAAAATAATCCATAAACTTATCACTAGTAATATAAATTAAAGGTCTACCTACCTTATCAGATTTTCCCTTAATAATAATTAATTCTTTATCTAAAAGCTTTTGTATGGTATAATCACAGTTAACTCCTCTTATTTTTTCAATTTCTGATTTTGTGACGGGTTGTTTATAAGCTATTATAGCTAATGTCTCAAGAGCAGATATTGATAACCTCCTCTTTGATTGCTGTTTTAGTAGTGTTTCGTTTAAGGAGGAAAATTTATTTTTTGATAAAAATTGAAATCCTCCACCTGACTCAATTATTTCAAATGCATATGAATCATCTTTGTATTTATTTATTAATCGAGATAAAGTTTTTTGAATCTTTTCCTCATTATAATTTTTATTCTTGGTTTCCTCAAAAACCTTTATTATTTCTTCAACTTTAATTGGTTTTGGGGAGCAAAAAATTAGTGACTCTATGCTTGATTCAAGAAAACTCAAACTAACCTCTATTTAGTTTAGCTTCTATAGATTGGGTTGCGTGTGGTACTGCTCTTAATCTTTTTTTATCAATTAACTTTCCAGTGTCCTTACAGATACCATAAGTACCATTTTTAATTCTTATTAAAGCTTTTTCAAGATTATTAATAAACGTTTGTTGTCTTCCAGCAAGTTGACTTAAACTTTCTTTTTCCATTGTATCTGCACCATCTTCAAGAGTTTTAAGAGCTCCCTGAGTTGAGTCAGTTCCAGAAAGATTCTTTCTTAGTAAAGATTCTTTAATGAAATCTAATTCTCCCTGTGCATTATCTATCTTTTCTAAAATAAGTTTTTCAAATTCTTTTAGTTCTTTTAATGTATATTTTGTTTTTTCTTTTTTAGGCATAACACAAATTTAAAGTTTTCTTTTAATTTCTTTAATTTCAAAAGATTCGATTACATCACCAACCTTAATATCATTATAGTCAGCTATACTCAAACCGCACTCATAACCATTTTTAACTTCGTTTACGTCATCTTTAAATCTTTTCAGTTGTTTTATTTTTCCTGTATATACAACAATTCCGTCCCTGATAAGTCTTATCTTATTCTTTCTTAAAATATTTCCGTTCGTAACATAGCAACCGGCTATTGTACCTATTTTAGAAATTTTATAGGTTTCTCTAATTTCAACATTCCCTACAATGGATTCCTCTTCTGTTGGTTCTAACATTCCCTCCATGGCACTTGTTATCTCATTTATTGCCTCATAAATAATAGAATATAATCTTATATCTATTCCTTCTTTTTCTGCAAGAGATCTAGCACTTTGAGATGGTCTCACCTGGAAACCAATAATTATAGCATCTGAGGCTGAGGCTAGAAGAACATCAGATTCAGTAATCTGTCCAACTCCTCTGTGTATTATATTAACCGATATTTCTTCTGAAGAAAGTTTTTCCATAGAGTCAGATAATGCTTCAATTGATCCATCAACATCACCTTTTAGAATAATATTTAATTCTTTAAAGCTTCCTAGCGCAAGTCTTCTTCCTATTTCATCTAGGGTCACATGTTTTTTAGTTCTAAGTTTTTGTTCCCTTATCAACTGCTCTCTTTTAGTTGCAATTTCTCTTGCTTCTTTATCTGTATCAAAGACATTAAATTTATCTCCTGCTTGTGGAGCTCCGTTAAGACCAAGCATAAGAATAGGTGTAGCTGGTTCCACGGTTTTTTTCTCAGCTCCTCTATGATCAAATAAAGCTTTAACCTTTCCATATTGAGACCCTGCNAGTACAATATCTCCTATATTTAATGTCCCTCCTTGNACCATTATTGTAGTAAGATANCCTCTTCCTTTATCTAGTTCAGATTCAATAACTGTCCCTACNGCTTTTTTATTNGGATTAGCTTTTAANTCAAGTAGCTCTGCTTCTAACAATACTTTCTCAAGTAACTCCTCTACTCCTTCACCTGTTTTAGCAGACACTTCTTGACATTGATATTTACCTCCCCAGTCTTCAACTAAAATATCNATTTTAGATAGGTCTTCCTTAATTTTATTAACGTTTGCGTTNGGAGTATCTATTTTATTTATTGCAAATACTATTGGCACTTCTGCAACTTTACTATGGTTTATTGCTTCTTTTGTTTGAGGCATCACTGTTGAGTCTGCAGCTATAACAATTATAACTAAATCAGTAATTTTTGCTCCTCTTGCTCTCATTGCAGTAAAAGCTTCGTGACCTGGTGTATCAAGAAAAGATATTTTTTGTCCACTTTCTGTTTTNACATCATAAGCACCAATGTGTTGGGTTATTCCACCAGCTTCACCTTCTGTGACTTTTGACTCTCGGATATAATCTAATAAGGAGGTTTTCCCATGATCAACGTGGCCCATTATTGTAACTATAGGAGCTCTTCCTTTTAGTTCATCTTCTTTATCAGGTACTTCAGTAACAACTATTTCTTCTTCTTCTGAGGTTGTGAATTCAACCTTATAACCAAATTCTTCTGCAATTATTGTCATTGTCTCTGCATCAAGTCTTTGATTGATTGAAACAAACATTCCTATCTCTAAATATTTTGATATTACATCATTCACACTNACATCCATTAATTTAGCTANGTCATTAGCTGAAATAAATTCAGTTACTTTTAATACCTTCGATTCCTCTTCAAGTTTTATTTTTTCTTCTTCAATGGCTTCTGCATGTTGTGACCTTTTCTCCTTCCTATATTTCGATCTTTTGGTATCAGAGTCTTTTGTGCCACTTAACTTTGCGAGGGTAGACTTAATTTGATTTTGAATTTCTTTATTTTTTTTATCTTGATCTTCTTGATTAACTTTTTTAGTATCGTTATTTTTTTGAGCAATAATTCTTTTCCTTGGTCTTCTTTTCTTTTTAGATTGGTCTGATGAAGCTACTCTNTTTTTAGTTTCTCCTAGATCAATTTTTTTAATTATTTTGATCTTACTCTCCTCTTTTTTCTCCTCTTTTTTCTCCTCTTTTTTCTCCTCTTTTTTCTCTTCTTTTTTTACCTTTTCGCCTTCATTTACATCTTTATTTTCAACTTTTTCTGTGAAAGATTTTTTCTCNTCAAGNCCAATTTTAATATTTGAGGCAACTTTTTTTTCAACAGCAGAATCTTGAAATGCATTTTCAAGTAATGAAAAGAGCTCTTCATTAATCTTTGTATTTGGATTAGAATCAATTTCAAATCCCTTACTCTGAAGAAATTCTATTATGGTATTTCTTCCTACATTTAATTTTCTGGCTACNTGGCCTAACCTAACTTGTTTAGACATACTTAATTATTACTCAAATTCTTTTTTAAGGGTATTAATAACTTCTTCTACAGTATTTTCTTCAAGNTCAGCACGTTTAACCAGTTCACTTTTATCTAGATTTAAAACGGCTTTTGCTGTATCAAGACCTATTCTTTTTAATTCATCAATTATCCAATTTTCTATTTCATCTGAGAACTCGTCTAAATCAACNTCTTCTTCCTGNGATTCATCTAACTCTCTAAAAACATCAATCTCCATCTCAAGTAATCTACTTGCTAATTTTATATTTTGTCCGCCCTTTCCTATTGCGAGAGATACTTGATCAGGTTTTAGATAGACAGAGACTCTCTTTTCTTCATTATCTATNTTCATACTTGTTATTTTTGCAGGGCTGAGAGCTCTTGTTATNTAGAGTTCTTGATTATCGGTAAAATTAATAACATCTATATTTTCATTCTGTAACTCTCTAACAATCGAGTGTATCCTTGANCCGTTCATACCTACACATGCTCCTACTGGATCAATCCTGTCGTCATAAGATTCTACACAAATTTTTGCTCTTTCTCCAGGCTGCCGTACAGCCTTTTTNATAGTGATCAATCCATCAGAAATTTCTGGAACTTCATTNTCAAACAATTTTTCAAGAAAAAGAGGACTAGTTCTTGATAGAGTTATTTTAGGGTTTCCTCTGAACATTTCAACACTAGTTACAACGCCTCTCAGTGCATCCCCTTTTCTATATTTGTCTTTAAATATCTGNTCAGATCTAGGAAGAGATATTTCATTGCCTTCACCATCAACAAGTAAAACCTCTCTACTTAATGTCTGATAGATTTCTCCTGTTATAACTTCACCAACAAGATCCTCATATTTATTTATTATTACCTCTTTCTCCAGGTCTTTCACTCTTTGTATGAGTGTTTGCTTNGCAAGGATTACTGCTCTTCTNCCGAAATCCTCGATTTTAATTTCTTCNGCNACCTCATCNCCTATTTCAAAATCTTCTTCTATTTTCTTAGCATCAGTTAGTGTAATTTTATCAAAGTCCCATATATCTTCGGAGTTATCATCAACAATTTCTCTAAACCTCATAATCTCAAGATCTCCTTTATCAGCATTNATTACAATATCAAAGTTTTCATCGTATTCAAATTTCTTTTTTATCATAGCCCTNAAAACATCTTGTAATATTTTNATCATTGTGGGNCTATCAACGTTCTTCTGTTTAGCAAATTCTGTAAAAGTTTGTATAAGTACTCTTGTATCCATAATATTTTTTCAAAAAAAATGGGGACAAATGTCCCCGCTTCCATTTAAATTAGTATGCAAACTTAACTTTTTTTGGAAAAAAGTCAAATTTTGTGTTATAAATCTGCGAACTTGAAATCAAANTCACTAAAAATTTTTAACTCGTTAGGGAAAAAGAAGCAAGTCTTTAAGCCAATTAATAAAGATAAGGTTCTGATGTATGTATGTGGCCCTACAGTATATGATCTATTACATGTTGGAAATTTTAGAGGTCCCATATTTTTTAATTTTCTAAGAAACTGGATAGAGCACCTAGGTTATAAAGTTGAGTATGTTTATAACTATACTGANATAGATGATAAAATTATAAATAAATCAAATCAGGAAAATAAATCTACAAAGGAGGTTTCAGAAAAGTATATAGATGAGTTTAAGAAAGATTACGATTCTCTTAAAATAAAAAGCCCAACTAAAACCCCAAAGTGTACTGAGCATATTGATGATATTATAAACTTTATTCAGGGGTTGATTGAAAAGAAATCNGCTTATTCATCCGAAGGCAGCGTATTNTTTTCTATTGATAAATTCAGAGGTTACGGTAAACTTTCAGGTAAAAAGCCTGAAGATCTTCTCGCAGGCCATAGAGTTGAGGTCAANAGTAGTAAAAAAAATCCAATGGATTTTGTTTTNTGGAAGCCTTCCAAAGATAAAGAACCAGGATGGGATTCTCCATGGGGATTTGGTAGACCAGGCTGGCATATAGAATGTTCGGCAATGTGTAGTAAAATTCTAGGATCAAGAATAGATATTCATGGTGGAGGTGTTGATTTACTATTTCCTCATCATGAAAATGAAATTGCTCAATCTGAATCAAACTTTTCTAATCAATTTTCAAATTTTTGGGTTCATAATAATCTTATAAATTTTGATAATCAGAAGATGTCTAAGTCTTTAGGAAANATTATTAAGGCAAGAGATTTCATTGAAGATAATAACGCTGAGATATTTAAGTTTTTAATACTTAGTGTTCATTANAGATCAATCCTAAATTTTAATGANAAAATAATTAATCAGACAATCAATAATCTTTTTAAAATTTATTCCTCTCTTAAGCATTCNGCAAAAATTAATAATTCAGACATAGAAACTGTTTATGTAAAAGAGTATGAAAATTATTTCAATTTTAAAAAAGAAGAAATAGATTCCTATATAAATAATGATTTTAATACTCCAGGAGCTTTTTCTGTTATATTTGATTTAGTTAAAAAGTTCAACTTGCTAACTGTTAACAAAAAATTAAGTTCAGAACTTAAATATTTTTCAATCCACTTTGACAAATTTTTTAATTTATATGGGGAAATTTTCGGTTTATTCCAGGAAAATAGAGAGGATTTCATTAATAGTTTAAATAATTTATTGTTAAAATCTAAAGACACTTCGGAACAATTTATTTTATCTAAAATAGAAGAGAGAAATCATGCTAGAAAACAAAAAGACTTTAAATCATCAGACTCAATACGAGATAATCTTATGGATATGGGAATAGAATTAAAAGATAATCCTGATGGCTCAACAAGTTGGTACGTGAAAATATAGTCTAAACTCCCTCAGCAACAACTTCTTTAACTTCTGGAATAAACCTTTTTAACAGTTTTTCTATACCCGACTTGAGAGTTATCATAGATGATGGACAACCACTACACGCGCCTTGTAATGCTACCTTAACAGTTCCTTTCTCAAATGATTCAAATTGAATTGCTCCTCCGTCTTGCTCAACTGCTGGTTTAATATATTCTTCTAGAATTTGAACTATCTTTTTATCAATATCTTTTAATGACTTACTCTTTTCTTTTTTATTGATTGAGGTATTTAATATTTTTCCTTCCTCTTCAATAAACTTTTTAATAAAGTTTCTAAGCTCAAGTTTAACTTCGTCCCAGTCTACCAAATCATTTTTAGTAATAGTTATGAAATTACTCATTATAAATACTCTTTCGATGTATTTAAATTCAAATAAAGCCATAGCAATTGGAGATTCTACTGCATTTTTTGCATTTGGATAATCTTTGATTTCATTATTTGATAAAAGCATTCTATCTGCAACAAACTTAAGTGAGTTTGGATTTGGATTTGCTTCTACATATATATTTACACTATTCATTGTCTTCTATATATTTAATTTTCTCTCCTTCACTAGACGCAACGACACTAGCCACGGTTGCATCACCTGTAACATTTACAATTGTTCTACACATATCAAGTGGTCTATCAATTGCAATAATTAATGCTAGACCTTGAGGGTCAATACCTATAGCTCCAAGAACTATAACTAACATAATCAGACCAGCGCCAGGAACTGCAGCAGCTCCTATCGAGGATAGGGTAGCCGTTAAAACTATTACCATCTGGTCAGCAAGTGTAAGATCTTGTCCGAAAGCTTGTGCAATAAAAACTGCAGATATAGCTTGATGTATACTTGTGCCATCCATATTAATTGTTGCACCTAATGGACAAACAAAACTTGTAACTTCTTCTGATACGTTAAGGTTTTTCTCCACTCTTTTCATTGTAACGGGAAGTGTTGCAGCACTTGAACTTGTTGAGAACGCTAACATTTGTGCAGGAAAAATAGCTCTAAAGAAGCTTTTAATATTTACTCCTGTAACAAAATAAATTATAAGAGGATAAAAAATTAAAACCATAAAAGATAATCCCATTAATACAGTTATTGCATAAAATAAAAGTGGTTTAAGTGTAGTTATTATATTATTTGGATCGTCTCCAGCCAGATCTACAATCAAACCAGCTAGTAAAGCAAATACTCCAATTGGAGCATATTCCATTATGATTTCTACAATCTTAATTATTATCTCATTGAGACCATCAAAAGCTTTTTTTATTGGTTCGGATTTTTTTTGAGAAGATAGAACCAATGCAACACCAAACAAGATTGAAAAAAATATTATCTGTAACATATTCTTATTGTTACTTGCTGAGTAGAAAAAATTATCGGGGACAACGTCCACCATCATTTGTAATGGACCGGATTCTTTAACGCCCTCTGCGCTTGTTATCTTCATGTTAGCATCAGAAGCATATTTTTCTTTTAGTTCTGCAGTTTTTTCTTCTGGGAAGTATTCGCCTGGCTCAAGTGTATTGGCTAAGATAAGTGCTAATATTATTGCAGAAATAGTCGTTAATACATATATCCCAAAAGTTTTACCTCCAATTCTAGATAATTTGGATGTGTCTCTTAAATTAGAAATTCCCGAAACTAATGATACAAAAATTAAAGGAACAGCTACTAATTTTAACATTTTAACAAAAATTGTTCCAAAAGGCATAACCCAGTCTGTAATAAAATTACCTACACCAATAAAGACAGACAAAACGCCTACTATTAGACCTAATATTAATCCAAGAATAATTTTATTATGAAGAGGCATAATAATTTAATTTTTATTTTGTAAATATAAATCAACAATAACATTAGCAGCCATACTCTCTACTATAGGCACAGCCCTTGGTACCACACAGGGATCATGTCTTCCCTTACCTTTTAAAGTTACTACCTTATTTTTTGAATCAATGCTTTTTTGATCTTTCATGATCGTGGAGACTGGTTTAAATGCTACGTTAAAATATATATCTTCTCCATTACTTATTCCACCTTGTATTCCTCCAGAAAAATTTGATTTTGTAGATACCTTTCCTTCATTAGATAATTTAAATTCATCGTTATGATCTGAACCATTCATTTGAGCACCATTGAAGCCACTTCCATACTCAAAACCTTTCACTGCATTTATTGATAACATTGCTTTACCTAACTCGGCGTGTAGTTTATTAAATATAGGTTCACCAATTCCAACTGGGCAACCTTGAACGATGCACGTAATGATTCCCCCAACAGTATCGAGATTTTTTCGAGTTTTATCAATAAGACCAATAAATTTTTTAGCATAAGACGGATCGGGACATCTTACAATATTTTTTTCTGAGTCATCTAAATTTAGTTTAGAATAATGTGTAGGCATATTAATATTTCCAACTTGAGAGACATAAGCATTAATTTTTACATTTAATTTCTTTAATATTTGTTTGGCTATAGCACCTGCTGCTACCCAGTTAGCTGTTTCTCTTGCAGAACTTCTACCTCCTCCTCTATGATCCCTATTCCCATATTTTTTAAAATATGTGTAATCTGCATGAGATGGTCTGAACGATTGTGAGATATGTTTATAATCACTACTTCTTTGATCCTTATTTTTAATTTGTAAGCTTATAGGGGCTCCAGTAGACTTACCTTCAAATACTCCAGATAATACCTCAATTAAATCATTTTCTTTTCTGGGAGATGTTATTTTTGATTGACCTGGTTTCCTTCTATCCAACTCACTTTGAATATAATTCGTATCTATTTCAACTCCTGGTGGGCACCCGTCAATAATAACACCTATAGATTTCCCGTGTGACTCACCATAGGTTGATATTTTATATATTTTTCCAAATGTATTACCCATTCTTATTATAAATTATAAATGTTGAAGTTATAATTACTAATGTAATAATAATAATACTTAGAAAATTACTATTTAATAAGTGTTTTTTATTCTCTTTTAGTTCATTTGATTGATTTTGAATAAATTCAATAAAACTTTTAGACTCTTTATTTACTATTATATTTTTCTCTTTTCTATCGCCAAATGAATTAATGATAATTTCAGATTTAAGAGTATCATAATCTTCCAATTGACTATTAAAAAATATCCAATTTATTGTTTCTGAAAAGTCATACTCTTTTGGTTCATTAGGGATGCCATAGTAACTATATTTTTTAGAACCAAAAACTTTTCCTCTCTCCCTTTTAATTATTTGTTCTGAATTAGGAGGGTAAAAATCAATTTCACTTAAATTAATTGAAGGCTCATCTACCGCTGAGATATTTCCCTCACCAAATATCTCAAATATATAGTTAAAACTATTTCCAGTTTCTATATTTTCTGAATCAATACTTTCTCGAAGTTTAAAGTTACCTACAACAACGTTATCTTTTAGGGGGTGATCAGGTAATTCTTTAACATTAACTGATACTGGTTTTGAATAAAATCTTTCATAATCTTCAATCTTATTCCTCCCAAAAAAAGATGGTCTTTTAGATACTTTATATTTAATTAGTTCTAAATCTAAGCTCGGAAAGTTAATAGGTTCGTCATTAAATGGATAATATGTCGCTTGAAAAATTTTGTACTGATTATATCTTTTATTGTTGATTTCAACAGGTATGCTATTTATATTTTCTATATTAAAATTTTCTTCCCAACAGTTTCCTGGCTTAATTTTTTTTAAAATTTCTGTAAGTTGTCTTCCTAGTTCATAAAATCTCATGTCGGCCACATTACTTTCACTAACATAAAATGCTAAGGTGGTATTGAATCCTTCACCAACATATATGCTTTTTTTGTCTGTAGTTAGACTAAGAAAGGCATCTGCCTCTACTTCATAAAATTCATCGTTATTTCTATCAAAAAAATTATCAAAGGGATCATCAAAGGGATCAAAAAAATTATTAAATGGAGTATTTTTTTTCGTCCCAGTAGACTTCTCTACTAATATTGATTTCCCCTTAACCCTCATACTTTTATTATTTATTTCTATATCAAAATCAGGAATAATATAGGTTCCTGCTTCTTTTGAAATATAGTTTTGAATAATACTTTGAGAAGATGACATTTTCCCATTTATGAAATTTGTTGAGCTNGANGAAGAAATTCCCCCTTTAATAAAGCCATCTANATCAGGAAAAGANCTATANTTTTTGATTTGATTATTTTTTATNGATAATGTAATTTGAAGGGTACCTCCTAATTGAATTCTTTCAGGTTCTATAGAAATACTTACCTCTTGGGCATGTATACTAACTAATGCAAATATTTTGAATAATAAAATTTTAGTAAACCTTTTTAAAAACATANTCAAATTTAACTATCTATTAACTTTTAACTCATTAAAAAAAACTAAAAAAAGTTAAATTAACTTGATGCCTTTATGTTTCTTATTATTCCTTGGTATTTAGATCTCTTCACCGCAGACCCTTCAAAAATTTTATTAAATGTTTCTTCTGTCAGTTCTATCCAATCACGTTTTTTTAAAGAACTTAACTCATCATTTGGAATAAATTTTTTTTCATTATGAGGTTTTGAAAACTTATTCCAAGGACATACATCTTGACATATGTCACAACCAAAAATTGCGTCATTAAGGTTATCTTTTAATTCTTCAGGAATTTGATTTTTGTTTTCAATTGTCAGGTAAGAGATACATTTATTTGCATTTATTACTTGTGCTGATGTTATGGCATCTGTTGGGCAGGCATCAATGCATTTTGTGCATTTGCCACATCTATTTCTTGAAGGTGAGTCATAATCCAACTCAAGATCACAAATTATTTCTGCTAAGAAAAAATAGCTTCCTCTTTTTTCATTTATGAGTAAAGAGTTTTTCCCTATCCAGCCTAATCCAGATAACTTAGCCCATGCCCTCTCGTGTACAGGCGCAGAGTCTACGAAGACCCTTCCTTCAACTGCTCCAATTTTTTCTTTAATGAATTTAAATAGTTGTTTTAATTTTTTTCGAATTACGTTATGGTAGTCTTTCCCATATGCATATTTCGATATTATAAAGTTATTATTTTGATCAATTTTTTTTTGTGGATAATAATTATAGCTTAATGAAATCACTGATTTTGATCCAGGAACAAGTTTTCTTGGATCTAATCTTTTGTCTAAATTTTTTTCTAGGTAACCCATAGACCCTTGATAACCACTAGATAACCATTTTTCAAAATTCTCCTCTTCCTCGTGTAGATGTCTAGACTTTGAAACACCACAGCTAGTAAAACCTAAATCTTTAGCTTTAGTCTTAATTAGCTCTGTATTATTTTTAATCATTGAACATTATATTTTGAAAACCTCCAGGTGGATTTAATCCAAGATGCTCGTAACAAGTTTTTGTTGCAACTCTACCTTTTTGCGTTCTCTTAATGTATCCCTCTTGAACAAGAAAAGGTTCATATACTTCTTCTATTGTGTTTGCCTCTTCTCCACAAGCCGTCGCTATGGTTTTTATACCCACAGGTCCCCCATTGAATTTTTTAACTATAGCATCAATTATTTTATTATCCATCTCATCTAATCCCTTTTTATCGATTTTAAGAGCGTCAAGGCTTCTCATTGTAATCTGTTTTGTTATTTTACCATCACCTTCAACTTCAGCAAAATCTCTTACCCTTCTTAGTAAATTATTTAAAATTCTAGGGGTCCCTCTACTTCTGGAAGCGATTTCAGTAGAGGCTAGACTTTCTATTGGTATTTTTAGAATTTCTGAAGAACGATTTACTATTCTTGTTAATATTTTTTTATCGTAATATTCTAATCTAAAATTTATTGAAAACCTTGATCGAAGGGGAGCAGATAAAAGCCCAGACCTAGTTGTTGCACCTATTAATGTGAAAGGATTTAATTTAATTTGAACTGATCTGGCACTTGGTCCTGAGTCTATCATCAAATCAATTTTATAATCTTCCATAGCAGAATATAAATATTCTTCGATTACTTTATTAAGCCTATGTATCTCATCAATAAATAAAACGTCCCCCTCTTCAAGATTTGTTAATAGACCAGCTAAATCTCCAGCTTTTTCTAGTACTGGTCCAGATGTTACTTTAAGATTCGTAGACAATTCATTAGAAATAATGTGAGAAAGAGTTGTCTTGCCTAGACCTGGTGGGCCGTGAAGTAGAACATGATCAAGAGGTTCAGATCTTTTCTTTGCTGCTTTTACAAAAACCTTTATATTATTTAATATCTGATCTTGACCAAAAAAATCATTGAATGATTTAGGTCTTAGAATATTTTCAAATTCTTTATCTTTAGAACTTGAGTTATTGTCAGATTTTAAATAGTCTTCTCTCATACATTAGTTGCTAATTTAATTATTTTTATGCGTCGTATATTAATCTCTTTAATTTTTGTTTTCAGCATTTTGTTTTTTTTCTTGATAAGAAAAAATACTAAAGAGTATGAAGTTACAGGTAAAACAATGGGCTCAATACAGTATACTGTTAAGTACATATCTGATGAAAAAAAAATACTAAAACAAGAGATAGATTCAATCCTAATTCAATTTAATAGAATTTTTTCAACGTATATCCCTGACTCGGAAATATCAATAGTTAATAAGTCTGATAGTCGAGTAAGAGTTAGTGATGAATTTGGTAAACTTATTGTAGAGAGTAAATTAATTTATGAGATAACAGATGGAATGTTTGATCCAACTGTTGGCCCACTGGTTAATAAATGGGGATTTGGTCCAGATAAAATAGATAAAGTCCCAAGTGAAGCGGAAATAAAACAATTAGTAGAGTTTGTTGGATTTGATAAGATAACTTATGAGGACGGTTACATTCATAAGAAATTTAAGGAATCATATATTGATTTTAGCTCAGTAGCAAAGGGTTATGCAGTGGATGTATTACATAATTATCTCAAAGGAAAACAAATAAATGATACATATGTTGAGATTGGGGGTGAGGTGAGAGTAAGTGGAAAAAATAAAAATAACGATTATTGGGTTCTTGGTATAAGAGAACCAAATTTTGATGGAAAAATTAATTTATCAGCTACAGTTTCATTGGAAAATAAGGCTCTTGCAACATCTGGAAATTACATAAATAATTATTATGTTGATGATAGTTTATTTTTTCATACAATAAATCCAAAAACTGGTTTTCCAGCCTATTCAAATATGTTAAGCGCTTCTGTTTTTTCTACAGATTGTTTATCTGCTGACGCTTATGCGACAGCATTTATGGCTATGAATTTTAATGAATCAAAAAGCATTTTAGATTCTTCAAATGATCTTTTAGGTTATTTTATATATAAGGAAAGTGGGGTAATAAAAACATATGTTTCTAACGAATTGAAACCTTATATTAAAATTGATAAATAAGTAAATTCAAATTAATTTTTATCCTTATAACTTAAAGAATTTTTATTCTTGTAAGGAACATGTCAGATGTCATGTATAAATACTCAAATTTATCATCAAAAGCACAGTTTGCAGTTCTTACCTCTGTTCTTATTGTACCAAGATGTTTACCATCCTCTTTGATAACAAGTACACCTCCTGGTCCTGTTGCAAAAACACTTCCAGTTGGATGAACTTTTAGTCCGTCAAATAATCCTATATCTTTTTTTGCTAATTCTTTCCCATCAAAAAACACTTTAGGATTTTTGACACCATTTTCAGTCAAATCATAACTCATAATTATAGGATTATTATTGTCTGAGTTTGCAACATATAAAGTTTTTTCGTCATTTGAAATGCTTATCCCATTTGGTCTGGTCAGATTTTTTACGAGAACTTCTACATTCCCGTCAGGAGATAGTTTGTAGACACCGTTGAATGGAATTTCCTTTAATTTATCATTATCACCATCAAGGAGTCCGTATGGTGGATCAGTGAAGAAAAGGTTTCCTTTCGAATCATAAACTAAATCGTTTGGGCTATTAAAAAGATTGTCTTCGAAATTACTAACAAGAGTAGTCATCTTATCAATATTTAAGTCTTCCATAGAAGCAATTTTTCTATCACCATGCATACAGATTATAAGGTTCCCATCTGAGTCTATTGTCAGACCGTTTGTGCCTGCTTTTTTGAGGTTTGGTACCTCTCCGCTGTAACCTATTGGTTTTGTAAAAACACTTAGACCATTCTCCTCATTCCACATATATATTACATTTTCAGGAACATCTGAAAATAAAACAGAGTTTAGTTTATTAGACCATATCGGTCCCTCTGACCACTCAAATCCTTCTGCGATAATTTCAATTTTCGAATTTTTAGCAATTAGATTATTAATTTCAGGAGATAATCTTTCTACAGATCCTATATACTTTTCTTGACTAATTGAAGTCAGATTTAATATAAGTATTACGAATTTTAATAACATTAATTAAGATATTAGGTAAATACTTTCCTAACTTCCACACATCTCACAGTCATCCTGATTGTCAATAGAACATTGCATTGCTGCTTCTTTTTCTTCTATAGTTTGAGACTTTTCATCTTTAACTATAGTAAACTTAATTGCGTCAGCGGCAGCTTTTGTTCTCAAGTAGTAAAGTCCGGTCTTGAGTCCTTTTTTCCATGCGTGGAAATGCATTGATGTTAGCTTTCCGAAGTTGGCATCTTGCATATGAATATTCATGCTCTGGCTTTGGCATATGTAGGCACCTCTGTCAGCAGCCATATCAATTATACTTTTCTGTGATACTTCCCATACGGTGCGATAAAGCAGTTTAATATTTTCAGGAATTTCTTTTATCCCTTGAACTGAGCCATTAGCTTCCATAAGCTTATCTTTCATAGACTCATTCCAAAGCTTCAGTTTTATTAAATCTTTGAGTAAGTGTTTGTTTACAACTATGAATTCTCCCGATAAAACTCTTCTGGTATATATGTTTGATGTATATGGTTCAAAACACTCATTGTTACCAAGAATTTGAGATGTTGAAGCAGTTGGCATTGGAGCTAGTAATAGTGAGTTTCTTACTCCATTTTTCTTTACCTCTCTTTTTAACTTAGTCCAGTCCCATCTCTTTGATGTTGGAGCAATTCCCCACATATCAAATTGGAAAATACCCTTAGAGACCGGTGATCCTTCATAAGTTTTATAGGGACCTTCTTCTTTTGCAATCTCCATTGAAGCCTCCATTGCACCAAAGTAAATAGTTTCAAAAATTTCTTCGTTTAATTTTTTTGCTTCTGGAGAATCAAAAGCGTGTCTCATAAGAATAAAAGTATCCGCAAGTCCTTGAACACCTATTCCAATTGGCCTGTGTCTCATGTTCGAGTTTTTAGCTTCCTCAACTGGGTAGTAATTAACATCAATAACCTTGTTTAGGTTTCTTGTTATGACTTTTGTAATTTCATATAGCTTCTGATGGTCATATGTCAAATCATCTTTAACAAATTTATTTAAAGCTATTGACGCTAAATTACAAACAGCAACTTCATCAGGAGATGTATACTCTACAATCTCTGTACAAAGATTTGACGATTTTATAGTACCAAGATTTTTTTGATTGGACTTAATATTACAAGCATCTTTATACAATATGTATGGGTTGCCTGTCTCAATTTGAGACTCTAATATCTCGAACCATAAATCTTGAGCCTTTACTGTCTTCCTTGCCTTGCCTTCTTTCTCATACTTTTCATATAGTTTCTCAAATTCTTCACCATATGTCTCATGTAAGTCTTTAGCTTCATCAGGTGAGAATAAAGACCAATCGCTATTTGATTCAACTCTTTTCATAAAGAGATCAGGAATCCACATGGCATAAAACAGATCTCTAGCCCTTAGCTCTTCTTTACCATGATTCTTCTTTAGTTGAAGGAACTCAAATATATCGGAATGCCACGGTTCTATGTATATGGCAAAACTTCCTTTCCTCTTACCACCTCCCTGGTCTACGTACCTGGCCGTCATATCAAAATTTCTGAGCATAGGAATGATCCCATTAGAAACACCATTAGTTCCTTTTATATAAGATCCAGTAGCTCTAATATTATGTATGCTTAAGCCTATACCTCCAGCAGATTGTGAGATTTTTGCACACTGTTTTAAGGTATCATAAATTCCGTCTATACTATCATCCTTCATAGTCAAAAGAAAACAAGAAGAGAGTTGAGGCTTAGGAGTTCCAGCATTAAATAATGTTGGAGTAGCATGTGTAAACCATTTTTCAGATAAGAGATTATATGTTTCAAGAACTTTATCCATATCATCCATATGAATACCAATAGCAACTCTCATCAACATATGTTGTGGTCTTTCAACTACTTTACCATCTAGCCTTAATAGGTATGATTTCTCCAATGTTTTAAAGCCAAAGTAGTCATAACTAAAATCTCTGTCATATATAATGGATGAATCAAGAAGTGCAGCATTTTTATTAATTACACCATATACCTCTTTCGATAGTAAAGAAGCATTCTCACCTGTTTTTGGACTAATATATGTGTATAGTCTCTTCATTGTTGAAGAAAATGATTTGCTAGTTGTTTTATGTAGATTTGAAACTGCTATTCTAGCCGCAAGTGTTGCAAAATCAGGATGTTTAGTTGTAAGAGTTGCTGCTGTTTCTGATGCAAGCTCATCAAGTTCTTGGGTTGAAACACCATCATAAAGACCGTCTATTACTTTCTTTGCAATTTCAATTGTCTTAACGAATTCCGTATTAAGTCCGTAACTTAATTTTTCGATTCTTGCAGTTATCTTATCAAACTTTACAGATTCTTTTCGGCCATCTCTTTTTATTACTAACATATACTATAAATTAAAAGTCTTCTTCTAATGAAAATTTTGGTGTGTCAGCTTCTTCATCCTTTTTAAGGACTCCTGCCTTTTGGTATTCTGCAACTCTCTTCTCAAAGAAATTTGTTTTTCCCTGAAGAGAAATCATATCCATAAAGTCAAATGGATTTGATGAATTATATGCTCTTGGACAACCAAGCTCTACTAAAAGTCTGTCAGCTACAAACTCTATGTATTGGCACATTAGATCAGAATTCATACCAATAAGCTTTACAGGTAAAGCATCAGTTACAAACTCTTTCTCTAAATCAACAGCATCCTTTATAATCTCTACAACGGTTTCTTTTGGAAGTGTATTAATTAAATGTTTTGTATATATATGACAAGCAAAGTCGCAGTGAAGACCCTCATCTCTTGAGATGAGCTCGTTAGAAAAAGTCAGTCCTGGCATTAGACCTCTTTTCTTAAGCCAAAAAATTGAACAGAAGCTACCTGAAAAGAAAATACCTTCTACCGCTGCAAAGGCAATTAGCCTTTCTGCAAAAGTCCCATTATCTATCCATCTTAAAGCCCAATCTGCCTTTTTCTTTACACAGTCAAGAGTTTCGATTGCATGTAATAATGTGTCTTTCTCTTTTGAATCATCAACATAGGTGTCTATAAGAAGAGAGTATGTTTCAGAATGTATGTTTTCTATTGCTATTTGAAACCCATAAAAAAACTTTGCTTCTGTATACTGGACATCAGATACAAAATGTTCAGCTAGATTCTCATTGACAATACCGTCACTTGCTGCAAAAAAGGCAAGAACATGTTTTATGAAGTGTCTCTCACCATCGTTTAAATTTTCCCAATCTTTTAAATCTTGACTTAAATCAATTTCTTCTGCTGTCCAAAAACTTGCTTCAGCCTTTTTATAAAATTGCCATATGTCGTCATGTTCTATTGGAAATAAGACAAATCTATCTGCGTTATCTTGAAGGATTGGTTCTGGTTTTAAATTTGCATCTGCCATTATATTTTATAATTAATAACGTTTAACATTCAAAAAATGACAAAANATCNCCNAGTCATTATATTAGAAATTAATAACATAATGACTAAAAAATTTAGTCAATAAGTGGTTTATAATCTGTTGTGTTTGGAAGCTGTGGCCGTGAGTTTCTTATAAAAAAAATTCTCTCGACCTAGGCAATACAAATATTATAAAAAGACTTTAAAATATCAAAACATATTTAAAACGTTTTTTAGTTTTTTTTTAATTTTTTCTAAATTGATTTTTTTGATTTGAATAATTGATATAAAATCATAAATTTGCAGACGTTAAAAAAAAAGGTATGTACGCAATAGTTGATATTTCAGGAAAACAATTTAAAGTTGAAAAGAATAAATTTATCTATACAGATAAGATTGTGCCTAAGTCAGGAAAAAAAGTTGAGTTCAATAATGTATTATTCATATCTGATAAAGGTAAGGCTAAAATTGGTAAGCCTACGGTTAAGGGGTCAAAGGTTACGGGAGAGGTACTTGATCAAGTAAAAGACGATAAAGTTATTGTTTTCAAGAAAAAAAGAAGAAAGGGCTATAAAGTAAAGAATGGTCATAGACAAGAACTAACAAAAATTTTAATAAAGGAAATAAAGTAATATTATGGCGCACAAAAAAGGAGCTGGAAGTTCAAAAAACGGAAGAGAGTCTCATAGTAAAAGGCTTGGTATAAAAATTTTTGGTGGACAAAAAATTATAGCTGGAAATATAATTGTTAGGCAAAGAGGTACAAAACATCATCCTGGTGAAAACGTTGGTATAGGTAAAGACCATACACTTTTTGCACTTACTGATGGTGTAGTTGAATTTAAGAAAGGAAGAAATAATAGGTCTTTCGTATCAGTTGCTCAGGCTAACTAATCAATTCTAACCATCATTTCATTAAAGTATTCTGTTAATACTACCTTATAACTACTATCACTCTTAATCCCTTGTAGCTGATTTAGGGAAGTTTTGAAATAATCTTCTATTGTATTCTTGGCTAAAATGTTTATTCCATATTTTATCATCAACTCACTAATAATTTTAATTTTTTCTTTTTCGTTACTGGAGTTTTTCAGTCCTTCAATTATTTCAATATCTTCCTCATTTGATTTTTCTAATAATTTAATCATCAGATAAGTCTTCTTATTAGCTATTATATCTCCCCCAATTGTTTTACCAAACCCTGGGCTACCAAAGACGTCCAAATAATCATCCATTAACTGAAAACCTATTCCCATCATCTCCCCAATACTATATAACTTTTTGGTGGTATTTTCATCTACATTAGCAACCATTCCTCCAAGTTCTAAACTGAATCCAATAAGGACTGCAGTTTTTAATTTAATCATTTCAATATATTCTCTTTCTTTTATGAGTGGCCTCTCCTCATAGTCCATATCAAGTTGTTGTCCTTCACAAACCATTATAGATATCTCATTAAACCGTTTTAATATTTTTCCATAAATTTTTGTTTCTAATCCTTCCAAAAGACTATAGGCATAAATCATAAGGATATCCCCAGATAATATACCAATATTTTTATTCCATTTTTTATGAACGGTTTTTTTACCTCTCCTTAAATCTGCGTTATCCATGATATCATCATGGATTAAAGTGAAATTATGAAAGAGTTCAAGAGAAATTGAAGGCAAAAGAATATTATCCAAATCATTTTTAAATAATTTATAAGATAAAATTGATAGGGTGGGCCTTACTCTCTTACTTTTTAGAGAGAGTATATATTTAATTGGCTCATAAAGATTTTCAGGTTGCTTAGAAAAGTTTATTTTATCAATTTCCTGATTTAAAATTTCTTGATATTTAAGTATTTTCTTTTTCATATTAAATCAAGATCAATTGTTCTTCTCTCAATATTTGTTCCAGAAACAACTACTTTTATTGGCTGTCCTAAACCAAATGATTTTTTAAATTTTCTACCAGCTATAATAACTTTTTCGTTATCGAAATCATATTTATCATCTGTAAGTGATGAAATTTTAATCAAACCTTCGCATTTTGTTTTAACTATTTCGACATAAATACCCCACTCAGTTATTCCAGAGATAACCCCTTCAAATTCTTGCCCAATAAAATTCGCCATATATTCGGCTTGTTTGTACTTAATTGATTCTCTCTCTGCTTTAGTAGCATTTATTTCCATTTTTGAACAATGTTTACAAAGAATATCATAATAGAGTTTGTCTTTTGGTTTACTCCCATTAATATAATATTGTAGCAGTCTGTGTACCATTACATCAGGAAACCTTCTAATGGGAGAAGTAAAGTGTGAATAGTTTTTAAAAGCTAATCCAAAGTGCTTTTCTTTTTCAGTTGAATATCTTGCTTTAGACATTGACCTAATAGCAAATTTCTCTATGGAATTTTCTTCTGGCTTACCTTTTATCTCTTTCATTAAGTCGTTTATAGATGTAGATAAGTTTTTTTCATTTATATTAATTGTATAGCCAAATTGTTTAATATATTTCTGGAGTTCTATCAATTTAACTTTATCTGGATCTTCATGAATTCTATATACGAAAGTAAATTTTTTATTATATTTTTTTTCATATTCATTTATCTGTTCGGCAACAATCTTATTTGCTAGAAGCATAAACTCTTCGACTAACTTATGTGTATCTTTTCTATCTTTTTTAACAATTTGTATTGGCTTTTTTTCTTCATCTAATTGAAATTTAACTTCATTCGATTTAAAATTAAAAGATCCATTTTTAAAACGTTCTTGTCTGAAGTATTTTGCGATTTTATTTAAACCTATTAATTCTTTAGAGTATAAACCTTCGCCCTTATCAATTACATTTTGAGCGCTTTCATAAGTAAACCTTTTCTTCGAGTGGATTACTGTTTTACCTATCCATTTATCAATTATTTTGAAGTCTTTATTTATTTTAATAATCACAGAAAAAGTTAATCTATCAATATCTGGCTTTAATGAACATAGGTCGTTTGATAGTTTTTCGGGAAGCATTGGAACAGTTCTATCAACCAGATAAACCGAGGTTGCTCTTTTTTCAGCTTCTTTATTTAATAAACTTTTATTATTAAAGAAGTGAGACACGTCGGCTATGTGTACACCTACTTCATATATGTCTTTATTTATTTTTAGAGAAAGTGCATCATCAAAATCTTTTGCGTCATCTGGATCTATTGTAAAGGTGATATCTTTTCTTAAATCCTTTCTTCTTTCAAACTCCTTCTCTGATATTTTTGAATTTAATTTTTCAGCTTCTTTATCTACTTCAGTTGGAAACTTAATGGGTAAATTGAAATCATGCATAATAGTATGTATTTCAGCCTCATTACTTCCAATCTCTCCAATGCACCTAATAACCTTTGCAAATGGTTTTTTGCCACCAGTCCAACTAGTTATCTTGGCTAGGTATTTTTTATTTTTACTAAATTTTTCATAATTTCTTTTTTTAATAAAAAAGTCAGAATATATTTTCTTGTGATTTGGAATAAAGAACGCGAAGTCCTTATTATCTTCAATTGTTCCTGTAAATTCAGATAATTTTCTATTAACTACTTTAGTTATTTTTCCTTCAATTTTTGTAGAAAAATTATTTAATATATTTAGCTCGACAACATCTTCATGAATTGCACCATTCATATTTTGAGCTTTAACTTTAATATCTTCAGTCATTCCTTCAACTGATATAAAACAAAATCTTTTTTTAACATGATCAACGATACCAGTTAACTTAAGTGACTCTCTTCTTTTGTTCTTATTTCTTTTCAATTCATAAAATTTTAAAATCAAAAACCTTAGAAAGGTTTTCAATTACTTTTTTTTCAACTTCTTCTAATGAAACTTTTTTATTAAACTCTTTCTCAAGAGAAGTCACATCTTTATTTTCAATTCCACATGGAATAATATTTTTAAAATATTTTAATTCGGGACTAATATTAAATGCCAAACCGTGCATCGTAACCCACCTACTTGTTTTTACTCCAAGTGCACAAATTTTCTTTGGGTTATTTTTTTTGTGATTTATCCAAACACCAGTCAAACCTTCTACTCTCCCAGATTCTATATTATATTCTTTCAAAGTTAATATTATTGACTCTTCTAAATATCTAAGGTATTTATGAATATCTGTGAAGAAATTTTCAAGGTCAATTATTGGATATATAACAAGTTGACCCGGTCCGTGATATGTTATATCACCTCCTCTATTTATTTTATAATATTCTAAATTTCTTCTCTCAATCTCCTCATTATCAATCAATAAATTTTTTTCGTTTCCGCTTTTGCCTAGTGTGTAGACGTGGGGATGAGAGCATGTTATAATATAGTTTTTAGTCTTTTTCTGACTTTTAGACTTTCTATTATAAATTTTTGTATCTATGATGCTATTGAATTTTTCTTCTTGTCTCTCCCAAGCATCTTTAAACTTAATTTCACCTAGTTTTAAAACTTCTACTTCCTTACTTATTACTGAATTCAAACCTTCAAAGTTTCTTTATATTTAATTTTTTGTGAATAGATTTCTATCGTAAATCAATTTACCATTATTATTCCATTCCCTTATTATAAACGAGGGATTTGTAGAAAATGGCAAGTCGTCATATTTAATTTCTCTTTTCTTTTTACCTGAATTAAAAAACTCAGTCCATGTACCAACCTTTGAGTTATTAATGTACTCTCCTCTTGCAGCAACTTTTCCATCTCTAAAGAAAGCATAATATTTACCATGCATCTCCCCATATTTTATGGGAATAATTTCTTTTAGGTTTACCTTATCATAATCCCAATAATACCTTAAAGATTCATTCTGCCAACCTAATGTGTAATTCTCTTTATCTTGTAGGATGTCGGATCTATTTAACCTAATCCATCTTCCTTGTTTTAGTCCATAATAGAAGTATCCTTCTTCTATTACCTGGTTGTTAAGCCTTTTTATATAGGGTCCATGTAAAAGAAGGGTATTATCAGAAATTGACTTTGATCGTATAATTTTCCTTGACTTCTTATCAAAAAAATGTATTTCTTGGGCGTAGGGGTTTTTGATCTCAGAACTTAAAATAAAGTGAAAGTTTTCATAGATATTATTTCTTCCCTGAGGTACCCTTATAAATCCTTTTTTTGTTTTTATACCAAAGAAAATATTTTTTTTAGTCTTCTTTTTATTATTTATTGATAGAGTGTCATCAACACTTTTAAATAGAAGATCATCTCCAGAGATCGTGTCTGCATTTAACCTGAATATATCCTGAGAAAAGGAAATATAATTTATAGTAGTAAAGAAAACGATAAATGTTAATCTCATAAACAATATGTTACTCTATAACGGAAAATTACTTTGATAGTATATCAATACTCCTCTGAACAAACCCAGTTAGTTTAGATCCAGTTAACATATTCTGAGATAAAAGTGCAAGATCATAAACCTGTGAAGCAATCTTCTCTTTTGTCTTATTTGTTTTAGCTTTCAGAATCTTATCAATTAGTTTGTGATTGCCATTAATACTCACAGAAACCATCTCACCAGCCCCCCCCATCATCATAGGATTATTCCCACTTGATTTTGCCATGTCTTGCATTCTCCTAAAAAATTCTGGAAGAGTAATTACTACTGGGCTTTCATCAGTACTCAGTGACTCTACATTTATAACAGTTGAAGGGTTATTTATTATTTTTTCAAATATCTTTTTTAATGATTCTTTCTCATCATCAGAGATAACAGCTTCTTTCTTCTCATCCTTATCAATTAATTTGTCTAGGATATCTGAGTCTACTCTTTTAATCTGTACTTTATCAAGTTTCTGTTCTATATGATTTATATAATGACTATCAATTACATTATCAAAAAGCACAATATCGTAGTTTCTTTTTTTTGCTTCCTCAATAAAAGAGTCTTGTTTCTCTGGATCATTTGAGTATAAAATAACAGTATTTTTATCCTTATCTTTTTGAGTTTTAGAAATAAATTTTTTGTATTCATCAAAAGTTCTCATTTTATTATCTAGGCTTTGTAGCAGAGCTATTTTTTCAACCTTTTCATAAAACTTTTCCTCAGATATCATCCCATACTTTACAAAAAGATTTATATCCTTCCACTTTTCATTGTAAGAAGTTCTGTCTTCTTTAAATAGTTCAGAGAGTTTATCTGCAACTTTTTTTGTAATGTAGGAATTTATTTTTTTTACGTTTCCATCTGACTGTAAATAACTTCTTGATACATTCAGAGGTATGTCAGGAGAATCTATAACACCGTGAAGTAGCATTAAAAATTCTGGGACAACGTCTTTTACTTCATCAGTTATAAATACTTGTCTAGAGTAGAGTTGAATTTTATTTTTTTGTACCTCAAAATCATTTTTAATTTTTGGGAAAAAAAGTATGCCTGTCAAATTAAATGGATAGTCAACATTTAAGTGAATCCAAAAAAGAGGTTCTTCTGAGAATGGATGTAGCTCTTTATAAAATTCTTTATAATCTTCGTCTTTTAGATCTTTAGGACTTTTGTTCCAAATTGGATTAGGGTTATTAATAATGTTATCCTCTTTAACAGATTTATATTTTGGCTTGCCATCCTTATCTTTACCATCTTCAATTGATTTTTCTTTCTGACCAAACTTGATTTCCACTGGTAGGAATCTGCAGTATTTCTTTAAAATTTCTTCAACCTTACTTTCCTCTAGGAAATCTTTAGAGTCATCATTTATATGTAAAATTATTTCGGTGCCTCTTTCTTTTTTATTGGATGGTTTTATCTCAAATTCAGTGTTACCGTCACACTTCCAGTATGCAGCTTTATTTTTAGTAATGTATGATTTTGATTTTATTTCAACGTACCTTGAAACCATGAAAGCCGAATAAAACCCTAGGCCAAAATGTCCAATTATCTGGCTGGAGTCATCTTTATCTTTATATTTTTCTATGAATTCTGTGGCTCCAGAAAATGCAATTTGATTTATATATTTTTTTATCTCGTCGGCAGACATGCCAATACCTTTATCAGATATTGTTATAGTCTTTTTCTTCTTATCTAATATTATTTCAATTGTTAAATCCCCAAGCTCATCTTTCATATCTCCCATTTGTGAGAGGCTTTTAATTTTTTGAGTTGCATCTACGGCATTTGATACCAGTTCTCTAAGAAAGATATCCTGGTCTGAGTACAGGAATTTCTTAATTATAGGGAATATGTTTTCTGTGTTAATTGAGATGTTGCCTTTTTCTTTCATAATATTTTATCTAATTCTTTCAGATTCTCTTACTAATAATTCATCTTTTCTAATAAACCTATTTGATAGGAAATTGAAAAATATCGCCAAAAATATCAAATAAAATGAAATTAGAAAACTGATTCTATCATTGATATTAATGTATGTCTCATCATAAAATACCTGATATAAAAAGAAAAAGATAATTAAAGATGTAAGAAGAGAGTTGATTGTACCAATTTTTATTTGTGTTAGTCTGTTCTTATAACTGAAAATAGAATATAGGGAGAGCACACAACAAAGGATTATAATGCCTGAGATATAAAAGTAATCGTAAACTGTCCCCGAACCTTTAGAGATCTCTTCCACAGAACTACTTGAGATATAACCTGTTACCATAATTTCTGGCGAATTGTTTTCAGACATTTCTATTTTTTGCCATACTGGAAAGAAAAATGTTGATATTAAACTAGCTATAAATAAGATTAGGAATATTGTTTGGATTCTCTGTATCATGAATGTATTTTGTACAAAGA
>NZYP01000016.1 GCA_002702205.1 Flammeovirgaceae bacterium
TTGATGGTGAAAATGTTGAGTATGGTATCATATTCTCTGTATTGGCTAGTGTAGGCTTTACTGGTAGTTTAGTATTTTATAATGCTTTTTTACCTGAAATTTCTACTCCTAACAACTTTGATAGAATAAGTGCAAGAGGGTATTCATTTGGATATGTTGGAAGTGTTATCTTATTGGTAATTTGCTTAATATTAATACAGGCTTTTGAATTCTTTGGTTTTCAATCTTCAAAAGATGCCACTAAATTTACTTTTCTTTTAGTAGGTTTTTGGTGGATTTTATTTGCTCAAATAACATTATTTTATTTGCCAGAAAAGCCAAAAAAAATTAATCTGAATAGAACTATTCTAACTTATGGTTTGAGAGAATTACTTAAAGTTTGGAATTATATTAAAGGTGTCAAGAATTTAAAGCTTTATTTATTTTCATATTTTTTTTATAGTATGGGTGTGCAAACTATAATGCTGGTTGCTTCTTATTTTGGAGATAAAGAATTAAACCTTGATCAAGGTAAACTAATATTTACAATATTAATAATTCAGTTAATAGCAATTTTTGGTGCATATTTTTTTGCTTTTGTATCAAAATTAAAAGGAAATAAGTTCTCGTTGATAATTATGAATTCTTGCTGGATAATAATATGTATTTCGGCTTATTTCACAACTAATGAAAATCAATTTTATATTCTTGCAGCTGCAGTTGGTGTTTTAATGGGCGGAATTCAGTCGTTGTCTAGATCTACTTTCTCGAAACTTATACCTGATGAAATTAATGATAACGCATCTTTTTTTAATTTTTATGCTATCTCCTATAATATATCTGTTGTGATAGGTACTTTTTCGTATGGTTACATTGAACAGTTAACTGGCAGTATGAGGTCAAGTATTCTTGCATTAACTCTTTTTTTTATAATAGGTTTAATAATTCTTTTAGCTACAAAAATTAAAAAATAGTAAATGTTTAGGTCTAATCTTTTAAATAAACATTTAAACATAAAATTAATTGAATCTAAAAAATTTATTTTTGATCAGGTTAGAAAGAAAAAAGTTATAATGACTCCAGAAGAGTGGGTGAGGCAAAGTGTTATTTACTATCTAGTTAATTCATTAAATTATCCTCTTGGTCTAATTAGCGTTGAATCATCTTTGAATTATAACGGCTTAAAAAAAAGATCAGATATAATAGTAAAGACTAGGGATGGGTTAAATAATTACCTTTTAGTTGAATGTAAGTCATTTAAGATAAAGTTAAATGATACTCATTTAAGTCAGGTCTCAATGTACAATAAAAAATATTCTAGTAGATATGTTATGATAACAAATGGAATTGATCACTTAGTTTTTTCAATTAAAAACAAATTAGATATTTTGGGAGATATACCTAGGTATAAAGATTTAGATTAAACTATCTGGGATGTGATATTCAGTTTTAAAACACTCAGATATATTTTTATTTACCACTTTTCCTTTAACTATATTCAGTCCAGTTTTAATTTCATCATTTGATTTTGACGCTTCTTCCCACCCCTTCTCAGCTATCTCAATAACATATGGCAAGGTAACATTTGTAAGTGCTATTGTTGATGTATAAGGCACAGCTCCAGGCATATTAGCAACACAATAATGTAATATATCATCTATTACATAAACTGGATTCTCATGAGTCGTTGGTTTTGAAGTCTCAAAGCATCCTCCCTGATCAATGGCTATATCAACCAAAACACATCTATATTTAAGTGTTTTAAGTGAATTTTTAGTTAATAATTTTGGCGCTTTTGCTCCTGGAATAAGAACTGCTCCAATTATTAAATCACTTTCTTTTGCATACTTACTAATAGACTCTTCTGTTGATAAAATACAATTTACTTTACTTCCAAATAAATTTTTTAATTCATTTAATCTCTCTCGGTTTGTATCTAAAATTGTTACATCAGCTCCTAGTCCTACTGCCATTTTAGCTGATTCTGTTCCTGAAATCCCTCCACCAATCACTAGTACTTTTGCAGGATCAACTCCAGTGACACCACCCAGTAATATACCTCTTCCACCCATTGGCTTTTCAAGGAATTTGGCTCCTTCTTGAGTCGCCATTCTACCTGCAACTTCAGACATAGGGGTTAATAGTGGAAGTGCTCCTTTTTTATCTTGAACAGTCTCGTAGGCTATACAAATTGATTTACTTTTAATCATTGCATCTAGTAGCGGTCTGTGAGATGCAAAATGAAAATAAGTAAATACTATTTGGTTTTCCCTGATTAAATCATATTCTTCTTCAATAGGCTCCTTAACTTTTAATATCATATCAGATTTTCTAAAAACTTCATTTCTTGATTCAACAATTGTGGCTCCAGCTTTTTCATAATTTTTATTAAGAAAGTTAGAGTTTTTACCGGCATTTCTCTCAACTAAAACTGTGAATCCTTTAGTTGATAGAATCGAAGCTCCTTCAGGTGTAAGTGACACTCTGAATTCATTATTTTTTATCTCTTTTGGAATACCAATAACCATAATAATATGTAAAAAGCAAATCTAACTTTATGATTTTAGAATAAAAATAATTTATCTTTTTTTTATTCTTTGAATATATTTTTATTCAAAATAATATTCTTTTATTATATATAATGCAAAATAAAATTCTGTTTATTAATAAATATTTATAATTATATTTTATAAAGTTTTAAAATTTAAAATTTATTTCCCTTTAATTTTTTGTATCTTTGAATAACAAATGGCTCATACTGATCACATAATTAGTAAAACATTCAAAATTTCTAGAAAAGAAATATTAGACGATTTCTTACTAATGAATATTAGTAGAAATATAAGTTATATTGGAAGGAAAGAAGTTTTTATGGGTAGGGCAAAGTTTGGAGTATTTGGTGATGGTAAGGAGCTTCCTCAGATCGCAATGTCAAAGTTTTTTAGAAATGGTGACTTTAGGTCTGGCTACTACAGAGATCAAACCTTTATGATGTGTATTGATCAACTCACTCCTGATCAATTTTTTGCTCAACTTTATGCGCATACTAATATTAATAAAGATCCTCATTCAGGTGGAAGACAAATGAACTGTCATTTTGGAACAAGATTATTAAATGATAAGGGGGAATGGAAAACCCAGACTGATATGATGAATTCATCCAGTGATGTATCATGTGTCTCAGGACAAATGCCAAGAATAGTTGGTCTTGCATATGCATCAAAATTATTTAGAAATAATAAAGAATTATCTAATATGGAAAACTTTTCCATTAATGGTAATGAAGTAATATTTGGCACTATTGGAGATGCTAGTACATCAGAAGGTCACTTTTGGGAGGCTATTAATGCATGTGGTGTTTTACAGGTTCCATTAGTTATGTCTATTTGGGATGATGGTTATGGTATTTCAGTACCATCTGAGTACCATACTACTAGAAATGATTTATCAAAAGTATTATCTGGCTTTCAGAGGTCTTCTGAAAACGAGAATGGTTTTGAAATTTTTACTGTTAAGGCATGGGATTATATAGATCTAATAAAAACCTATCAAAGAGCTGTTCTTATATCTAGAGAACATCATGTCCCATGTATAATACATGTTAAGGAAGTTACCCAGCCTCAAGGTCACACTACATCAGGTTCTCATGAGAGGTATAAGTCTAAAGAAAGGTTAAAGTGGGAAAAAGATTTCTGTTGTATTAAGAAAATGAAAGAGTGGATATTAAAAAATAATTATGCTTCAAATAAAGAGATTGAAAAAATAGAAAAGGATGCTGAAATGATTGCAAAAAAATCTCGAGATAGTTCGTGGAAGTCCTATAGAGATGATATTAAAGAGGATTTAGATGATGCTCTAACTGTTATTACTAGGGTTGCCCAAAATAGTCCTAAAAATAAAAATGAGATATTAATTGCAAGAAATGATCTATCTAAGACTATTCATCCTCTTAAATCAGATGTACTCAAATCTTTAAAATTTGTCAGAAGAATTATTAGGAGTGAAAATAATATAGCAAAGAATTATTTATTGAACCTAATTAAAGAAAAAGAAGATAAGTATGAAAGAGAATACAGTTCACATTTATATAGTGAGTCAGAACTTTCTGCTCTAAAAATAAAAGAAGTATATCCAAAATATAATGAGAATAGAGAAATTGTAGATGGAAGAGAAATAATTAATAAATATTTTTTTGAATTATTTGATAATAACCCAAAAGTTTTTGCAGTGGGAGAGGATGTAGGAAAAATTGGAGGAGTAAATCAAGGCTTTGCTGGAATTCAAGAAAAATTTGGAAAATATAGAATTACTGATACGGGTATAAGAGAGTCTTCAATTATCGGACAGGGAATTGGTGCGGCATTAAGGGGATTAAGACCTATAGTTGAAATACAGTATTTAGATTATGTATATTGGGCTATTCAAACACTTTCTGATGATCTTTCAACCTTACAGTATAGAACAAAAGGAGGACAGAAGGCCCCTGTCATAGTTAGAACTAGGGGTCATAGATTAGAGGGTATATGGCACAGTGGTTCACCGATGGGTACTTTGATAAACAGTTTAAGGGGTATTCATATTCTTGTCCCAAGAAACTTTGTTGAGGCAGCAGGTATGTATAATACCTTATTATCATCAGATGAACCAGGTATAATAATTGAGCCACTAAATGCTTACAGATTAAAAGAAATATTACCAAATAACCTATCTGATATAAAAGTTGAGTTTGGAATTCCTACTATTTTAAGGGAGGGGTCTGATATAACAATTGTAACATATGGGTCGATGTGTAGAATTGTAATGGACTCTGCAGATCAGCTAGCATCTGTAGGTATTTCATGTGAAGTTATTGATGTAAGAACTCTTCTTCCATTTGATAAAAATAAATCAATTGTAAAATCCTTAAAAAAGACTAATAGAATTGTTTTCGCTGACGAGGATGTATCTGGTGGTGCTAGTGCATTTATGATGCAAAATGTTTTAGAGATGCAAGATGGATATTATTTTCTCGATTCTAAGCCAATTACAATCCACTCAAAAGATCACAGACCTGCATACAGTACGGATGGGGATTATTTTTCAAAACCAAATTGTGAAAATATTTTTGATTCTATCTACAACCTATTTAATGAGCTAGATCCTAAAGCTTATCCCAGTCTTTAATTATCTAATATCTCTTGAAGAGTAACTTCAGGAGATTCAATAGTATTACTTGAATTTAATGCTCTATCCTTAATATAGATTTTTAGTTTAAAAATATCATTGTCCAAGACATTTTCAAAACCATAAGAAACCATACCATATCTTAACTTTCCCTGTAAAACTTGATTTGAATTCCCTATATTCAAAGGTGGAAATCTAGAGTTAAAATCAATTCCACATCCATACTCTTGATCAAAAACTCTTGTCCAATCAATTAATTCAAAATCATTACCATTCTTCTTAAAAAATTCAATGTATATATTTTTATTATTTATATTTTTTTGAATAAGAAATGTATCTAAAAGATTAGATGAATTTAATGTATCAATTATGTATTCATTACAATTAAAAGGAGATCTATTATCTATATCACTAAATAATGTTAAGGCTCCATTGGGTTCATATATATAAAGTGGAGGAGTTACCTCATTTGAACCAATTGTGACCCAGTTGAAATTTTCATCTATAATAGCATTATATTGATGGTATGGGTAACCATTTTCTTCATTTGATAATCCAAGGTCTCCATTTCCATCGATAAAATTTATTGTAAGAATTAATGAATCTTGCGTGAAATTATTTTCACTTTTTTTAAATATTATATTTTCAAAACTAATAACTGGCTGTTCAGATACTGAATTATCTTCATTACAAGAAATTATAAGTAAAGGAAGTAGATATAAAAATATTTTTTTCATTAATTAGAAAACTTAATTATCAGATTTTTATTGCTTTTATTAAATTTTGAATATTAAAAATTGGCTCTTCACACACCTTATTACGACATAAAATAAATGATTGTTTATTTTTTATATCATTATCATTCTTTTTCACATTCAGTATTTTATTTGGAGAGTAAGTAGATAGAATTTCAGGTAATTTTTCCTTTTCAAAATTGCCATGAACAGTAATTTCGTTTATTTTACTAGTATTCATATTATCTACATAAATCCAATTGTGCATAAACTCAAAGTTATTTAAATATTTTTTTACCTTTTCCCCCATCTCATTGAATATGTTTTTATATAAAACATCATTATATATTTTACCTAGTATAAGTAAGTTATGATACATTGTAGAATTAGCAGATGGTATAACATTATCAAAAATTTGGATCTTATTTGATATAAGCTTCTCATGGTCTACACTTGAAAAATTAAAAAATTTTTCCTTTTTGTTATAAAATTTTAAAATTGAGAATTCAATTAAATCTCTAGCTATATTTAAATATTCTCTATCTAAAGTAGTCTCATAATATAAAATAAATGCTTTTACTGTGAACGCATAGTCATCAATATATCCTAATTTTTTGATTCCTAGTATTCTATATAACTTATTTTTATTGAGAAGTTTATCTTTAATAAATGTTATATTTTCCTTTGCTTTTTCAAGGTAAGAAATATCTTTTGTAGCCTGGTAAGCATTAATTATACCTATTAAAACTATACTATTCCATGAACATATAACTTTTTTATCTGTTATAGGTTTGATTCTTTTATTCCTCTCATTATATAATTTGATTCTAATTTTTTCAGATAGAATATCTGTCTTTTGACTTAATGTAATAATTATTTTATCGTCAAAATTATTTTTAAGATTAATTTCTTTTGATGAATATTTAAGTTCATTTTTAAGAATATTAATAAGTTCTTTTTTATCCCAACTATAAAATTTACCTTCTTCACCTTCTGATTCAGCATCTACAGCAGAGTAGAATCCACCATCATTATTTCTCATCTCTCTGGTTAACCAATTGATTATAAGATCTATTATTCTTTTATATTTATTTTTTTTAGATATTTTATAAATATTTGATAATAATTCTAGGAATAGGCCATTATCATATAACATTTTCTCAAAGTGTGGAATCTCCCATTTTTTATCTACAGAATATCTTGAAATACCACCACCTAGATGGTCATTTATACCCCCAGAAAGGATTAAATCTGTAGTTCTTATTATATGATTATATATTTCTTTGTCCTTAAAAAGCTGAGAATGAAGTAATAAACTATTCCATAAACTCGGCATTGGAAACTTAGGTTCCCTAAGCATTCCTCCATCTTCATAATCAAACTTGATTCTGATTTCATTAATTAGAGTATCAACATTAAATGATTTTTTTGTTTCATAGTTTTTATTAGAATGAATAATCTCTTTTGTAAAGGCTTCTGATGATTCTTTGATCTTAATTCTTTCAGAATTTGATATACTTTTAATATTACTAAGTATTGTCATCCAATTACCGGGGCTGAAGTATGTCCCACCATAAAAAGGTTTTTGATCCGGCATGAGAAATACATTTAGCGGCCAACCACCTTGAATCCCCATTTTTTGGATTGCATCCATATATATATTATCAATGTCTGGCCTTTCTTCTCTATCAACTTTAATTGATATAAAATTATCGTTCATAAAATCAGCAATTTTCTTATTTTGAAATGATTCTCTTTCCATCACATGGCACCAATGGCAAGTAGAATATCCGATACTTAGAATTATAATTTTATTTTCTTTTTTGGCTTTTTTTAATGAATTATCATTCCATGCATACCAATTAACAGGGTTCTTAGAATGTTTTAATAGATAAAGGCTTTTCTCATTAACTAATTCATTACTAATTTTTGACATTTAATTCATTTTTTATTTAATCAATAAAGTTTTGTATCTTTGCGTATACTATAAAAAGGTGAAAAAATTAATATTTCTATTAGTTATTGCATTTTCATCCTGCGAAAGGAAACTATGCCCAACATATTCCAATGTTGAAATAGAAGTGGTAATACCTAATGATATCAATCATATATATCAAAAAAAAGTGTAAGTTAATAAGCCGGATTCTGTATCTGAAATTCATCAGACTCTTATCATTTATCTAGACTCGATATCACTATCAAGCTCAAGCGATCTACCCGTTCGAATTTTTAGCGGGCAACTAAATGTATAAATACAATCGAACTATTTGATCTTTCAATTTATAAGGTTTACAATGCATTAAATATCACTATTTAATCGGTAGTCTCTTACACTACCTTTTCACCCTTACCTCTAAGGAGGCGGTATATTTTCTGTTGCACTATCTGTTCTCACAAGAGACCTTCCTGTTAGGAAGTATAATGCCCTATATTGTCCGGACTTTCCTCTTCAAAATATGAAGCGATAAGACAACNTACATTGCAAAAGTATATATATTTTTGTTTAAAAAATTGAAATGNCTACTACTATATTGGCTATNGAAACATCATGCGATGATACTTCTGCATCAATAATTTCTGACGGAATTATAAAAAGTAATGTTATATCATCTCAGCTGGACCATTCTAAATTGGGTGGTGTGGTACCAGAAATTGCTTCTAGGAAACATCAAAAAAATATTGTTTACATAGTAAATGAGGCACTGGAAAGATCTTCATTTGATTTACACGATCTAGATGCTATTGCTTGCACAAATGGCCCTGGTCTATTAGGATCTTTACTTGTTGGTTCATCATTTGCAAAATCAATGTCATACTCCCTTGAAATTCCTTTCATTTGTGTTGATCATATAAAAGCTCATGCTCTTTCTCATTTTATAAATAGGGATAATGTTGATTTTCCTTTTATTTCATTGGTAGTTAGCGGTGGACACACTCAGATTATGTATGTAGAATCATATGATAAAATAAAAATAGTTGGGGAAACTAGAGATGATGCTGTAGGGGAGGCTTTTGATAAATGTGCTAAAATAATTGGATTAGATTACCCTGGAGGTCCTTTTATAGATAAATTATCAAAAGAAGGTGATCCTCATAAATATAAATTTCCTGATACAAATATTCCTAATTTAGATTTTTCTTTTAGTGGGATTAAAACATCTTTCCTTTACTTTATAAGGGACAGTATAAAAAATGATAAAAATTTTATAAAAAAAAACATAAATGATATTGCATCATCTATTCAATTTAAATTAGTTGAAATGATAATTAAAAAATTAAGAGTTGCAATTAAAAAATATAAAGTATCAAGTATCTCAGTAGGAGGTGGAGTAGCTGCTAACTCATTATTAAGAGAGGAATTATCAAAATTTAAGAATAAATATGCTGTTAATGTAAATATCTCTAAATTAGAATACTGTACTGATAATGCAGCTATGATAGCAAATTATGCTAGATTTATGTTTAAAGATAAAAAGTTTTCTAAACTTGATGTAGTACCTTTTTCAAAAAAAAAGTAAGTGAAAAATAAAATTTTTTTTAAAAACAGAAAAGCTACTTATAACTATGAGGTTTTTGATAAGTACATAGCAGGTATAATTCTAAAAGGAACAGAAATTAAGTCGATAAGAAGTTCACTAATCAATATGAATAGTTCATATTGTTTAGTTGATAATAATGATATTTATGTTAAGGATTTAAATATTTCTGAATATAAGTTTGGAAATTTGAATAATCATGAGCCTAAAAGAAAAAGAAAATTACTTTTAAATAAGAGAGAGATTAATCAAATAAAGAAAAAAGTATCAGAGAAAAAATTCTCAATAATTCCACTCAATTTATTTATTTCAGATAGAGGGTTTGCTAAAATGGAAATAGCTCTATGTAAGGGTAAGAAGACATACGATAAAAGAGAAAGTGTTAAGAAGAGAGAAGCAGATAGAAAGTTAAGACAAGATTTCTAAAAATATTTAATCATTAAATTAATTATTTTCTTTTTAAATCTTGAATATGGAGGTATAATTAAATCTGTTGGACTTATTTTAACTAACTGTTTGAAGATACTTTTTGGATTTGAAAATTCCTTAAACCCAAATATACCATGGCATCTTCCTGAACCACTATTATTTACCCCTCCAAATGGTAGATGATAATTTGAATAATGTAACGTACTATGGTTTATACAAACACCACCTGATGATGTCTCATTTATTATTCTATGAATATTTTTTATGTTTTTACTGAAAATATAAAGAGCAAGGGGTTTATTTTTATTATTAATGAAATCTATTGCATCATCTAAAATTTTATAATCATAAATTGGTAAAACAGGTCCAAAAATCTCTTCATTATGTATTTTAGATTTTTCAGATATATCAGTTAAAATAGTAGGTTCTATAAATAATTGATCCATATCCCTTTTACCTCCAAAATGAATTTTACCCTTATTTTTTTTTGCATCATCAATTAAGTCATTTAATCTCAAAAAATGTTTTTTATTAACTACTCGACAATAATTTTTAGATTTTTTTGGATTTTCTGAATACAATTTTTTGATATTTTCAATTAATAACTTTAAGAATTCATTTTTTAATTTTTTATTGATAAGTATATAATCTGGTGCTATACATACTTGACCATTATTAATGAATTTAGCCCAAGCAATTCTTTTTGCTGTTGATTTTAAATCAACTTTCTCATCTATAATTGTCGGTGACTTTCCTCCTAACTCAAGAGTAACTGAGGCGAGGTGTTTACTAGCGGCTTTCATTACTATCTTGCCAATAGTTGGGGACCCAATAAATAGTATATGATTAAATTTTAATTTTAGAACTTTTTCTGCAATATCAGATCCACCTAAAATTGTATATACTTCATTTTTATTAAATGTTTCATCAACAATCTTTCTAATAACTTTTGAAGTAAAGTCGGTAATTTCAGAGGGTTTAATCATTACAGTATTACCAGCAGATATTGCATTTACAAGAGATACAAAAGTTAGATTAACAGGAAAATTCCAGGGTGTAATGATTAAGACCAATCCTTTTGCTTCGTATTTGATATATGATTTTGATCCTAGGAGCGTAAGAGGTGTTTTTACATATTTATCCTTCATCCATTTTCTTAAATTATTAATGGTATGATTTATCTCCTGAATTACAGGAAATATTTCTGTCAGATCAACCTCTGATTCATTCTTTTTAAAATCTTTCTTAAGTGCATTTTTTATATTATCACGATTTGATAATATATTTTTTTTCAATTTTTTTAATTTAAAAATTCTTTCACTGGATGAGGTAAGTTTTACATTTGAGATGTTGTCTTTTAATATTTTATGACTTTTAATTAATTCCCTTTCAGATGTACTCATTATTATTTAATAAACATCATTCCAATTAGACAAAACGTTAGACCAAGTATTGAGCTTAGAAATATATAAGATATCATCAATAAAACTTTTCCTTGTTTCAATAGAAGTATCGACTCTACAGAAAATGCAGAAAATGTTGTAAAACCACCACAAAAACCAATAATTATTAAAGTAGTGAGATTATTTGATAGTTCTTCACTCATGTTGTTACTAGTAAATTTTAATATTATACCAGCAAGAAAACATCCAATAATATTTATAATTAAAGTTCCAAAAGGAAATGAAATTAATGTAGAAGAAAGAAATTTAGATATTGTATACCTAAGAATAGATCCTGTCATTCCTCCTAATCCAACAAATAATAAATCCTTCATTTTTTTTCTTCAACAAATTCAAGAGATGCTGAATTAATACAATATCTTAATCCTGTAGGGTTTGGACCATCATTGAAAATATGACCAAGGTGTCCATCACAATTTGAGCATATAACTTCAACTCTCTCCATTCCAAAACTATTATCATCTAAAAAGCTGACATATTTTTTATCTTCAACATCAAAAAAACAAGGCCATCCTGTTCCAGACTCATATTTGGTTTTTGACGAAAAAAGTTTTTGTCCACAACCTGCACATTTGTATTCACCACTTTTTTTATTATTCCAATATTTTCCAGTAAAGGCTCTCTCAGTCCCTTTTTCTCTTAATACATAATACTGCTCTTTTGTTAATTTTTTTAGCCAGTATTCATCCTTCTTGTCTTGAGATGTACAAGATGTTACAACTGAAAAAGATAAAGTCAATATTAAATAAATTTTCATTTGTTAATGTTTACGTCTAATTGAGGGAAAGGGATACTTAAACCGTTTTTTGGAAACTCAGAATAAACTTTTTCATTATAATCAAATTTTACTTCCAGAAAGTCATCTGACTTTACCCATACTCTAACCATTATATTAACTGAACTATCTGCAAGTTCAGAAAGAACAACAAGTGGCTCTTTGTCCTTTAATATCCTTTTGTCATTCTTAATCCATTTCATAAGAAGAGATTTTGCCTTTTCAAAGTCATCCCCGTATGCAATAGAAAATGTCCAAATAATTCTTCTTGTATTCTCAGAGGAAAAGTTAGTGACAATTGATGTCTGCAAAATTCCATTAGGAATTATTACCCTTTTATTATCTATAGTTGTTAAAATAGAATTAAAAATTTGAATTTCTTTCACAGTCCCTTGTGTTCCCTCATACTCTATGAAGTCACCTACTTTAAAAGGTTTGAAGAATAAGATCATGACCCCAGCTGCAAAATTTTGTAGAGTATCTTTAAGTGCCAAACCAACGGCTAGACCTGCAGCACCTAAAATTGCTAAAAATGAGGTCATCTCAACACCTATCATAGATAATACAGATATAATTAATGCAACCTGAAGTGTTATTGACAATAAAGATCTGAAAAAAGGAACTAATGACTTATCAATATTTCTACTAGAAAGAAACTTTTCTAAAATATTTATAACTTTTTTAATTGCACTATTTCCGACTATCAAGAATATGAAACCCAATATTATTCTTGGAGCATATTCAATAATTAGATTTAGTAAATAAGTATAACTTTCTGGACTTAAAATATCATTCATAAAAACAAATTTAATTTAATCTTCTGGATATGGAATAAATATAATCTTAGATTTATTTTCCATAACAACAAGTAAACAACAGTACTCATCTTTATTTTTATATCTTTCCTTAAATATTTTCTCATTATTTATTATATTTTTTTCAGATAATATTTCAAGATATGATGCGAAGTATTTCCATTCATTATCAAAAAATTCTTTGAAATCTATAAATAGAGAACCTATGTTAATATTTTTTTTACTCATGATAATAACTGGATAATCTGAAAATTTTTTTTCAATAATTTTAAGAGTTGCTATCTTAAGTTTATCTGCTACCTTAATAAAATCCGAAGATATAACTCCCATCTCCTGAATATCTAAGTCATTATTTTCTTCCATGCTTCAATAAACTTACTATATTTAAGCTGATTTTATGAATAGGACTCTCAAAATATTTTTATTTATATTTTTAAGTTGCTTATATAGGTTAAATGCAAACCATATTGTTGGAGGTGAAATAGAAATGATCCATATTGGGGCAGAAAATTCATTTACTTACAGGGTTAAATTAATTCAATATTTTGACTGTGCCCAAACTGCAAACCCTGGTCCTGATGATTTGATATCATATACTATTTTTAGGAAATCAGATGGTCAGGCAATGAGAAATGGTACCATGTTTATTACTAACCAAGAGTTTGTTCCTTACACGAACCCTGATTGTGCTCTTGGGTTTTTATGTACATTAAAAGTTGAATATTCTCATGAAATAATATTGGATCCTAACGATTTCAATCATCCGGATGGTTATGTAATAGTTTGGGAGAGATGTTGTAGAAACTGGTCTACAAAAAATCTTGTAAACCCTGGATGGAATGGTATGACATATACTTTACACTTCCCACCTGTAGTTGACTCTAATGGTAACCCATTTATAAATTCATCTCCAAGATTATTTCCTCCTCTTAGTGATTATGCATGTGTAAATCAATTATTCTATATTGACTTTGCAGGTAAAGATGATGATGGAGACTCAATAGTTTATTCATTAGCTGCCCCACTTGATGATCAGCAACCAAATGCTGAACCTATTAACCCTGTTCCTCCACCTACCTCACCACCACACCCAATTGTTGATTTTGCACCAGGGTATAACATAGCAACTATGATACCAGGAGATCCGGCTCTCTCAATATCTAATGAAGGGTTTATAACTGTAACACCTACTGAAGTGGGTTTATATGTTTTTTCAGTAAAGGCTGAAGAGTATAGAAATGGAATAAAAATAGGAGAGGCAAGAAGAGATTTTCAGATGTTAGTAGTTGATGGTTGTAGTCCACCAGATCCTCCAGAGGCTTTAGTTAAGGTTCCAGGTCAAGATGAGTATTATAAAGAAGACGACACTATTATATATGTGGCTTCACAACCTAAATGTTTTGATCTTTTTGTTACTGATGATATTGGTACAAATGTTACGCTTAATGCAATTGGTGTTAATTTTGGAAAAGGCGGAAAATCTGATTTAAATGATATTTTTTCATTTAGTGAGGGTTCAATAAATGATTCTGGAGATACCTTAAAAGTTCAAGTTTGTGTTTCAGATTGTCCATATGTTCAAAATGAACCTTATTTAATTGATTTGATTGCCGCTGATGATGCTTGCCCTCTACCGCAGAGAGATACTGTAAGAGTTACTTTGATTGTAGAGCCTCCAACAAATAGCGATCCGTTTTTTATTAATCAGAAAGATACAAATTTTGTAACTGTACCATGGAACTCATCATTCTCAACTGTTATTAAAGGACAAGATATCGATCTTGACAGTCTTAGTATGAATTACTTTGTCATACCATCTACAGATAAAATTAATTTAGCTGAATATGGTATTTCTTTTAATAATGTTGAAGATAATCCGGGTAATATTTCTGGCCTACTTAATTTTGATACCAATTGTAGAGATTTTGATTTTTCTGATAAGACGGAGTTTATGATAGGTGTTGTTCTTGATGACCTTGATACATGTGATATTTCAAATTCAGACACAATATTTTATAACTTAAATGTGGAATTACCAATAAATACTGGACCAAAATTAACCTCAGATGAAGAAATATCTGATAGTGTTACATCAAGGCCAAACTTCTCTATTATAGAGGTTGAGACAAACCTATCTGGGAGTTATTCACTAAATCTTTTCTCTGAAGACGAAGATAATGATACCGTAGTAATAAATGCTATTGGAGTTGATTTTGAAATTGAGGATATAAATGGAGTCCTTTCCACATTTAATTCTCTGCCAGGAAGTATAGATGGAAGGTTTGATATTAATTTTGAATGTATTGATTTCCCTTATAATGATATTAATGAGTACAAGATAAACTTCATAACTGAGGATATTGATTTTTGTCAAGAGATGAATGCAGACACAATCCAGCTCGTAATTAAAATTAATCTTGATGAAAATTCTGTTCCAGAGATAATCAATGAAGAGCAATACATATTAGATGTTAATAATTCATTTGAAGTTGAAATAAAAGCATCTGATTCTGATAAAGGTGATTTACTATTACTAAAACTGGTATCTGAAGGACTACCTGGTGATTTTTCTTTTACTGAAGCTTATGGAACGGGTGAAGTATCAAGTACTTTAAAATGGATTCCTTCCTGTCAAGAATTAAATGATGACTTTTCTGATAAACTTTATGAGCTTACTTTTAATGTTACTGATAATAGCTGTCCAAATACAGCTAAATCATCTAAAAATATTAAATTTTTACTTAAAAAGCCTCAAGTTAATTGGGATGAATTTAACCCTCCTAATGCTTTTAGTCCAGATGGCGACGGAATTAACGATCAATTTAAACTTTCAAATTTATCTGATCCAAATCAAAACTTACCTTTAGATGGATGTGACGATAACTTCGAGTCGATAGTGTTTGTTGATAGAACTGGCGTAGAGGTATTTAAATCTTTTGACAAAGAATTCCAGTGGGACGGAGATGGGTTATCAGCTGGTGTGTATTTTTACTACATTAAATACACTTTGACAGATTATAGAGGTACTGTTACAATTGTTTACTAATCTAACCTATTGACTCTAACGATTTTTTTAAGTCGTCAATAAGTAAATCAGTATCTTCTAATCCTATATAAAACCTTATATAATTATGAGGTAAAAAATCAGTTTTTGAATAGTATTCACTATCGTTATTATATCTAGATATTTCAGGGAATATCAATGACTCATGACCACCCCAAGATGCACCCATAAAAAAATTATTAAGATTATTACAGAATTTCTCTACTTTAGATTTTTTTTCTGTTTTTAGAATAATTGTAAACTGACCACATGGTTTTTTAATATATTTTTTTGTTAATTCAAATTGATTGAAACTCTCTGAATGAGGGTAAATAACACTCTCAACTAATTCATGATCTTCTAAAAATTTAACTATAAGTGGTGCTGATTCCGAAATATATTTCATCCTTACATTAAGGGTTCTTAGACCATTTATAAAAAGCCATGAATTAAATGGAGATAAAACGCTTCCTATTAACTTAAACTCTCTGTTATTGATACTTTCTATTATATGGTTTGATCCACATATAATTCCTCCCATTGCATTTGCGTGTCCTCCTATATATTTTGTTGCAGAGTGAATAATTATATCAATGCCCCATTTAGATGGATTGCAGTTTATTGGTGATGAATAACTATTATCAATCATAGTTATAATTTTATTTTCTTTTGCTAACCTAGAAATCATTTCTAAATCTTGCATCTGATATGTCCATGAGTTAGGGCTTTCCAGGTAAATCATCTTGGTATTATCTTGTATTGCTTTTGAGAAATTTTCAGTTTTTGAGCCATCAACAAAAGAAACTTCAATATTTAGTTTTGGTAAAATTTCTTTCATAAATCTATCAGTTCCCGTGTATGGTCTTTCAATCGATATTATATGATCTCCTGACCTTACTTGTGAAAGTATAGCTGTTGTAATTGCTGCCATTCCACTACTTAGTGCTATTGCTTTTTCAGTTCCTTCTAGAGCCGCAATTTTCTTCTCTAAAATTGAGGTAGTAGGATTGCTTCCTCTTGTATAAAATGGATTAGAGTTTTTTGAGGACATCGCCTTCCTCATATCATCAACATTAGAAAAGAGAAAATTAGAATTTGAAAAAATTGGGGGAATTGCCGCGTTAAAGTAGCTCTCTTTATCTTCAGCAAGCTGATTTATTATGTTTTTTATCATTTACAGGGTTGTTTATAAATACGAAATTATACTAATTTAATTAAACTATATTTATATAATGAAAAATAAAGTTGCGGTAATAACTGGGGGATCTTCGGGAATTGGAGAAGCTTTAGCATATAAATTTTCTAAAGAAAATTTTAATGTTGTAATTGGTGGAACAAATAGAGAGAGAATTAAATCTGTTATATCTAATATTAAAGAAAAAGGAGGTAGGGGTGAAGGAATTTCACATGATGTATCTTCTTCTGATGATGTTAAGAAAATGGTTGATTTAGCTGTTAATAAATTTGGTAGGATAGACGTTTTAATATGCAATGCTGGAATATCAATTAGATCCTTATTTCAAGATATTGATATTAAATCTTTTGAAAAATTATTTGGCATTAATTTTTTAGGCTCTGTATATAGTGTAAAACATTCACTACCTCATATAATTAAAAATTCTGGTTCAATTATAGCTATTTCATCCTTAAATGGTTTTATTGCTACACCTACTAGAACTGCATATGTATCATCAAAACATGCAATGCAAGGTTTCTTTGATTCCTTAAGACTCGAGCTTAAGAGAAAAAATGTACATGTAATGGTAGCTTCTCCTGGGTATGTTCATAGTAATTTTAGAAAAAATACTTTAAAATCAGATGGAGAAAAGGAGGGGAAAACTTCGAGAGATAATGCTAAGATGATGTCACCAGAAGAAGTTGCCGAAAAGGTATTTGGAGGATATGTTTCAAAAAAAAGAGATTTAATTTTTACATTTAGAGGGAAGTTAGCTCATTTAATTAAAAATTGGTTTCCAAAAGTTGCAGATAGGTTAGCTTATAATGAGATTTTAAATGAACGTGAATCCTTATTGAAAAATTATTAGTCAATTAACCTAATATTTTTTTTTCTCACGTATTTTTTCTCATTCATATGAATTACTTCATACCAAATTTCTAAGTCATTAGATATATTTATCTTATCTCCTTTATTTAAAATTTTATATAAATCTGAACCCGATGAAGGTTCTTTCATTAAAAATGTATTTTCTTTAAATACAATTCCCTCTTTTGAAGGTTTAAAGTTGATGATAATAAGTATTAGGAAACAGGAGGTATAAAAAAAAGGTATTAGGAAATTAAATTTTCTCTTTCGATAAAATTTTATTGAGTTCACTATGAAAATAAAGCAAATAAAAATAAGAAGTGATATTAATAGATATTCATAATATTTTTCATAAAAATTTTTAAGTATTTTCAATTCATCTTCATCATATCCAGATAAATTTTTACTTAATACTATATCATTTATTTTTTTGTTGACTTGATCCTTATCATCTTGTTTTTGGAAAAGTTCAAGATAAAAAATTGCTTTTTCATAATTTCCTATACTTTCTTCTATAGCTGACATTTTTAATATCATGCTATTTGTAAATTGATTTTCAGAATAAAAAATTGAATCATAAATTTTTATTGATTCTAAATAATTATTTTGATAAAAGAGTGAATCCGCTTTTTCTATTGATCCATAAGAAAATAAGAAAGGAAATATTGATAATATTAATATTTTAAATAGACTATATATTTTCATATACATGAAATTCAACTTTTGATTTTGTGCTATCTGTCTCTAAAAATAAATTATATTTACCTGGATCAATAAATTTATTATAATGTATATAATAAGGTTGGTCGCTATTAATTTTATTTAAGATAAGATCCCATCTTATCTGATTTATTCCTTTCCTACCTTCAGTTTTATATTTCCATAAAATTTTATTTTCTTTCTTAATAATTAACTCATATTTTTTATCATTATCTAAATTAAATGATATTGGAACTTTCTGATATGTATGCATTAATGGTTCTNTGTGTGTATCATTAAATTTTGGTAAGAACATTTCTTTCGATGTAAATAANAATTCCTCNTCAATATTTTTTCCTTTCTCAAAATAGTAATATANAGGNTCTAAGTTAAATTTGNATATTCCTCTCCCGTGAGTTGAAATNATTAAATCATTTGAAGGTTTNTGAATTTCTATATCAGAAACACTACTCATTGGAAGATTTCTTCCAATAATATTCCATGACTTACCTCTATCTATNCTAACATATAATCCTCTGTANAGTCCAGCATATAAAATNTCTTCGTATTTTTCATCTTCTTTAATAATATTGATTGGTTCGTTAGGTAAGTTTCCTCTTAATTTTTTCCATTTATTTCCATAATCTTCTGATACATATAAATAAGCATTTAAATCATCATAATTGATTCCAGTCATAGACATATACACTCTAGAACTTTTGAATTTGGAAGGTTCAATGCTTCTTATATATGCATCTCCTATATTTTCAGATCTTTCCTCCCAAGATTTTCCATCATTTTTAGTGACCCATATNGAACCTCTGTCACTACCAAAATATAATAAACCTCTTTCTAACTTTGACTCTGCAATGGANCCTGCAGAAAAAGATCTTTTATTTTTTTTATCAGATAATTNAATCAAGTTTTCACTGATTAGCTCCCAAGAGTCTCCTCTATTTGTTGACTTAAAAACAAAATTTCCAGCGTGATAGAGGGTCTTATGGTCATGATCTGATATAAAATAAGGAGTGATGAAATTATAATTCAAATCATCATTAATATTTTTTGGCAGTTTTGGTTTTATAGATAATGAAATACCAGAGGTCATATTTTTTCTTCTAATAGCACCATTCTGCATACTAAAGTAAACTACGTCGTTGTCAATAGGATCTACTTGAGTAATACATCCATCACCTCCATCCCAAGCATCAATCCAAAGATATTTCCACTTTTCATTAAATGAGTTATTCCACTCTTCAGATGGACCATATACTGTTGCGTCGTCTTGAGTGCCTCCGTAGATATTATATGGGGTTTTGTTATCAATTTCAATGTCATAAAATTCACCAGTAGGCAGGTTGTTATAATGGAGCCATGAGTTTCCTTTGTCGTAACTAATAAATAATCCTCCGTCGTTTCCTAATGCAATATGATTTGGGTTTAGCGGGTTTATCCATAGTTCACAGTGATCAAGATGTAAGCCTTTTGCCTGACTTGGATTAATTCTTTTGACTATTCCCTTTAAATTATTGAAGCTCTTACCACCATCATAACTATAGGCCGCCCTGACCCCTAGACCATAAATTTCATTGTCATTATCAGGACTTACGTATATATCAGTAAAATACCATCCAATACCTGGAAAAATGAGAAGCTCTTCTTTATGTGTTCTTCGCCAGCTATTACCTCCATCTTCAGTTTTATATACTTCTGCAGCTTCCGCCCTTGGTTTTGAAAGGTTATCAATTAGAACATATGCTTTCTCTGGATTTGAATACGAAACTGCTACACTGCTTCTTCCCATTTTTTTTCCGTAAGGAAGTCCGTTTTCCATCTTGATCCAATTATCTCCATTGTCAATGCTTTTATATATTCCACTATTATATCCACTTATTCCTGGATTATTTTCCCACATAGTAGTATAAATTATATTAGGATCAGATCTGGAAATGATAATGTCATTTGAACCTGTCTTATTATCAATATGTAATACATTCTCCCATGTTAAACCCCCATCTAATGTCCGATATACACCTCTATTTAAATTTTTTGACCAGAAATGACCTAAAACACTAACGAAAACTATATCGGGATTATTGGGATTAATTGAAATTTCTCCAATGTGCCATGAATCATTAAGACCTATATGTTTCCATGTTTCTCCACCATCTATTGACTTATATACCCCTGTACCTGGCATTGTAAAATTTCTTGCTTTTTTGAGACTTTCTCCTGTCCCAACGTATATTATATCTCTGTTTGAGGGGGCGATAGCTATGTCACCAATACCTATAGATGGGACATCATTAAATATTGGCCTCCATGTGATACCGTTATTGGTAGTTTTCCATAGGTTTCCAGATCCAAACGCTACATACATTGTGCCTGGATTTTTTTCATCTACTTGAATTGATTCAACTCTTGCTGAGTTAATGACTGGCCCTATTTGAATCCAATCAATATCAAATGGAGTTGATTTTTTATGTTCATTATATTCAATGTATGAAGATATTAAAGGGGATTTATTTTGTTGAGATTTTAAAATATTACTTACATGAAATATTAATAAGTAGATTAAAAAAAATTTTTTCATTTTTGAATATAATAATTTAATCTGATTGTTAAAATATCAATAACATTTTCTAGTTTTGCGCGTTCCATTTGTTATGATTGGCTAGCTCAGCTGGTAGAGCATCTCCCTTTTAAGGAGAGGGTCCTGGGTTCGAGCCCCAGGCCAATCACTCT
>NZYP01000001.1 GCA_002702205.1 Flammeovirgaceae bacterium
AGCTACGTTTGGAAGAGATAAGCACTGAAAGCATCTAAGTGCGAAGCTCCACTCAAGATGAGGCTTCTTTTAAGGGACGTTCGAGACTAGGACGTTGATAGGCTGCAGGTGTAAAGACAGAAATGTCAAAGCTGAGCAGTACTAATTACCCGTAACTTCCTTTACGTGTTGTGTTTTAAGATTTAAATTCTACATTATTCGCATTATGTTACGATATTAAGATTTTATGGTGACTATAGCATTGGGGTCCACCTCTTCCCATTTCGAACAGAGAAGTTAAGCCCTTTAGCGCCGATGGTACTACTATAACAGGTGGGAGAGTAGGTCGTTGCCAGACTTTTATTTTAAGAAAGCCTCTTTTTAAGAGGCTTTTTTTTATATTCATATGCCAAATGCTAAGTAATCAAAAACAAAACTTATTAATTGCAGAGAGTAATGCTCAAAATCTATTCAAAGAAATTGAGAATAGAGGATTATTGACTCATGGTAAATATGAGAAGGATCTTAATTCGGAAATTTTTGATTTAGCTTTAGAAATGTATGGTATAAAAAAGTATTGGCATAAAAGAATTGTCCGTTCAGGAGTTAATACATTAAAGCCATACAATGAGAATCCTGAAAACTTATTAATAGAAAAAGATGATATTTTATTTATTGATTTCGGACCAATTTTTGATGAATGGGAGGCTGACTTTGGTAGGACTTATGTTTTGGGTAATGATAAATATAAAATTAAGTTAAAGGATGATATAGAATTGGGTTGGCATGACTGTAAAAAATATTTTAAATCTCATAGTAAAATTACAGGTGCTGAACTTTATGATTATGCATTTGAATCAGCTAAAAAATACGGTTGGGAATTTGGTGGTGAAATCGCTGGTCATTTAATTGGTCATTTTCCTCATGAGAAGTTAGATAAAGAAGATAAGAGAAATTACGTCCACCCTAAAAATAATATTGATATGTTTCAGCCTGATAAAAGTGGAAATAAAAGAGACTGGATATTAGAGATTCACTACGTTGATAAAGAAAAGAAAATCGGAGGTTTCTTCGAGCAGTTACTTACTGCAGAATAACAATTTCAATAAACTATTTATAAGTTTAATTTCCTTTATTAGATTTTCCTGTACTCTTTGGTTTATTATCTGCGATACTTTCTCTCATCTCAGTATCAGCCTGAATATTTTGGAATTTATAATAGTCTAGAATTCCTAAGTTTCCCTCTTTGAAAGCACCTGCCATTGCTTTTGGTACTTCTGCTTCAGCAAGTATAACTTTTGCTCTAGCCTCTTGTGCTTTTGCAATCATTTCTTGTTCTGCAGCTACTGCCATAGCTCTTCTCTCCTCAGCTTTTGCCTCAGCAACCTTTAAATCTGCCTCAGCCTGATCTGTTTGAAGAATTGCTCCAATATTTTTTCCAATATCTATGTCAGCAATGTCAATTGAAAGAATTTCATATGCTGTTCCTGCATCAAGACCCCTTCCTAATACAAGTTTGGATATTTTATCTGGATTCTCAAGCACTTCTTTGTGTGTACTAGATGACCCAATAGACGAAACTATACCTTCACCAACTCTTGCTAAAATTGTTTCCTCACCAGCCCCACCAACTAATTGGGAAATATTTGCTCTTACTGTAACTCTTGCCTTTGCAATAAGTTGTATACCATCAGCTGCAACTGCTGCTACACTTGGGGTATTGATAACTTTTGGTGTTACTGACATTGTTACTGCCTCAAAAACATCTCTTCCAGCTAAGTCTATAGCAGTAGCTTGTTTAAAGGTTAATTCAATATTAGCTTTCTCTGCAGATATTAATGCAGTGATTACTTGAGGAACGTTTCCTCCTGCAAGATAGTGAGTCTCTAAATCAGGAGCTTGTAAAACCCTTGCTGTGGACTCAATATCATCTTTAATTGCTAACCCAGCTTTAGTTGCCGTAATTAGAGAGTTTACAACAACAGATGGGGGAACTCTTCTAACTCTCATAAAGACTAATTCAAGTAAGCCAGTTTTCACACCAGAGAATTGTGCTGTAATCCATAAATTAACTGGTACAAAATAAAGAAATACAAAAACAAGTATTGTTATTCCTAATATGAGAAGGGCTGTTAGTAACATTTATATTATATTTTTTTAACTAAAATCTTATCCTGCAAGATATCAATAATTTTTATTTTTTTGTTCTCATCAATATAATTTTCTATAGATTTAATCTCATAGATTAGATCATTAAATTCTCCTTTACCATAAGGTTTGAGTACGGATTTGGTTATTCCAATATCACCTATATTTATTTTATCATATTTATTTTTTATGACTTTATCTGAATGAATTTTTTGAAGTGATACTTTTTTCCATGTTTTAGATTTCAGTGAATAAATAATTATAAATAAAACTAAAATAGAAGTGCCTAACATGAAATATATGATGTATTCTGTGCCAAAATATTGAAGGAAAAGATAATTTGATGCTACTATACTAATAATTCCAAAAATTCCAAATATAGTTGTACCGGGAATAAATAGAATTTCAATTAATAGGAGTAATACACCTATTAATATTAGAAAAAAAATCACTATTGCTTCCATAATTATTTAATATGCTTTACCAAATACCACCATTCTTTCAGAATCTCTTCCAGTAACAATGCATTTCCCTTTAGATTTTTCTCCGCTTATTGGTATGCATCTTATAGTTGCTTTGGTATCGTTTTTAATTTTTTCTTCTGTCTCTTTCGACCCATCCCAGTGTGCATATACAAGACCGTTTTCATTTTTGAAAATATTTTTAAACTCTTCGTAAGAATTCACTATTCTAGTATTTTCTTCTTTATATCGTTTAGCTTTATCATATAAGTTATTTTGAATCTCTGGAAGAAGCTCTTTTACATGATTTGTAACATTACTTTCTTTTATTAGATTTTTTGTAAGCTCATCTCTTCTAGCAATTTCAACAGTATTATTCTCTAAATCTTTGGGACCTAATACTATTCTTATTGGAACACCCTTCATCTCATACTCTGAAAATTTCCATCCAGGCTTATGATTTTCTCTTGAATCTATTTCTGATCTAATGTTATTTTCTTTTAAATTTTTATCTAATTTTTCTAAACGGGATACTGTAGCAGTGTATTCATCATTTGTATTAAAAATTGGTATAAGAATAACTTGAATAGGTGCAAGATTTGGAGGTAATACCAATCCTTTGTCATCAGAATGAGACATAATTAGTGCTCCAACCAATCTGGTGGAGACACCCCAAGAAGTACCCCACACGTATTCATTTTTTCCTTCTTTAGTAGCAAATTTTACATCAAAAGCCTTAGCAAAATTTTGACCTAGAAAGTGTGAGGTCCCAGCTTGTAATGCTTTGCCGTCCTGCATAAGGGCTTCAACACAGTACGTATCAACTGCTCCCGCAAACTTTTCATTTTCAGACTTAATTCCTCTCAGTACCGGCACGGCCATTGTTTCCTCTAAAAATTTAGTATAAATATCTAAAATTTTAAGAGTTTCTTCCTCAGCTTCTTTTTTTGTTTCGTGAGCCGTGTGTCCTTCCTGCCAAAGAAATTCAGATGTTCTAAGAAATAGTCTAGTTCTCATTTCCCACCTTACAACATTAGCCCACTGATTCACTAATAAGGGGAGGTCTCTGTAAGATTGGATCCAATTTTTATAGGTATTCCAGATAACTGTCTCAGAGGTAGGTCTTATTATTAACTCTTCATCTAACTTAGCCTCAGGGTCAATTACTACGCCACCTGTTTCTTCATCAGATTTTAATCTGTAATGCGTAACTACAGCGCACTCTTTCGCAAAACCATCTACATGATCAGCTTCTTTACTTAGATAAGATTTAGGAATAAATAAAGGAAAGTATGCATTTTTATGTCCTGTTTCTTTAAACATTTCATCTAGCTTATTCTGCATTTTTTCCCAAATTGAGAATCCATATGGTTTTATTACCATGCATCCTCTTACTGCTGAATTTTCAGCTAAATCAGCCTTTTTAACTAATTCATTGTACCATGCCGAAAAATTATCTGACCTTTGGGGTAACCCTTTGCTCATATTAAAAATTTATGCAATCTTAACTTTTATGCTTAATATTGAAACAATAAAATTACTTTTTTTCGTTATAAAATCGTAAATTAGATTATAATAAATTGAGTTATATGAAACAATTTTTAATACTTTTCTTTTGTCTAAGTGTTTCTGCTAATATTAATTCTCAGGAATTAGATGACATGTATTATACTGGAACTGATAGATCTTCTCAGAAAAAGTTAAAAAATAAAGTTAGCCCTGCAGATGTTATCCTTTCAAAATATAGAAAAGGAAATACTTCTATAAATAATAATAGTAATATAGATGAAGCTATATTAGATAGGTATAAATCAAATAAATCAAGAAATATCAATTATTCTAATTCACAGAATGAAACTAAAAAACTAAAGTATAATAGAGATAACTTGTATGTTAGCTCGGACATATCTAAGTCATTAACTAATTATAATTTGTACTCATCATTTTTACCTCATTACTATACATATAATGACCCTTTTAATGTTATCGATCCATATAGTAGTATGTTTTATAACATGACATCTTATGAGATGATGATGTTTCCAAGAAATATTAGCGGAATAAGGAGTATTGCCTCCTTCAATCCAATGTTGTTTTTTTCAAATCCATATCTAGTTACATTTGATCCAAGACTATCACCTGCTCTAATTAACCTTCACTATCCTAGCATTCAGGGGTTTGGATTAGGTTGTTCATTATATAAACATGGAAGTTGGATGTTTACAAGTAATGGTACTGGTGGCGGATTGGGTCATACTATAACCAATAGACACTTATATGTGAGTGGTGTTGTTTCAAATTCTGAAAAGATAGGGACAAGAGGTCCTAGGTCAGGAAGGTTATCATCTATGAATGGTGAAAATATTGAAAAAAGAAATTTTAATCCAAGAAGACAGAGTGGAATAACAAATCAAAATATATCAAAGGATAGTAGAGAGGGTAGAGGACAAACTTTTGGTAATGTTTCTCAAAACAGTATTTTTAGAGATAATTCAACCCAAGATAGAAGCAGCATAAGAACTTCTTCAAGATCTAGCAGAAGCTCATCTCTAAATTCCCAAAATAGAAGATCTCTAAATAATGCAAGGTCCTCGAGCGAGAAGATTAACGGCATTATGGAATTTTCAAATTCTTTGAGGTCTACTTATTCAGGGTCAACAAGAGGTTTCTCTAATTATAGTTCAGCGGATGGTAGGAGATCTGGTTATTCGGCTCCTCCAGTAAGTTTCAATCCTGTCAGAGGAAGAGGAATGTCATCTCCAGTTAGATCATCAAGCTATGGTGGAGGTTCAAGTTCTGGAGGTTACAGCAGTGGAGGAAGTGGATCCTCTTACAGTAGTGGAGGAAGCTCAGGCGGTAGTGGTGGAGTAGTTAGTGGAGGAAGTAGTGGAGGTTCTTCGAGAGGTGGAGGAAGAAATTAATTTTTAATTTCACCCCTTGTGTCAAAATTTTTTTTATTCATTTTTCTATCCATTTTTTTTCCTTTTTTTAGTTCTTTTTCACAGTACGGCTACCATAAAGATGTATTAAAATTTAGTCATACTTTTCAGGGCGGTTCTGCAAGAATCCAAGGTATTGGAGGTGCGTCTGTTTCGTTAGGTGGCGATGTGAGCTCTATTTCTCAAAATCCTGCCGGACTTGGTTTTATAAATAGGAAATTAATATCGTTAGGATATGGATTTTTAGGAAACGAGTCTACTTCTAGTTTTTTTGGCGAAACAACTTCTGTCCAAAATAATTCTGATAATGTTGAGAATATATCATTGGTTCTTCCCATTAGAAGAAAGGATAATTATTTTTCTAGTGGAATAGTTAAGTGTCCAGATTGTGCCAAATTAAATATTGGAATTTCCTATTCAAAATTAAAAGACTTCTCAGATAAAAAACTATACAGAGGTTATAACGATTATAATTCTATAATTGACTATTTCCTACAAGATTCTCAAGGTATACCTCTATCTAGATTAGCTAGTGAAACTAAGATAGCCGATATTGCATTACTGCAAGAGGCTTATGATCATTATCTTATCAATCCTGACAGTGAATTACCAGGATCTTATTATTCCTTCGTAGGTGGTTTTCCTTTGCAAGAAGAAGAAATCAATACCAGTGGGGATATAAATAAGTTATCTATTTCTATGGGATCAAATATTCGGGATAAAGTTTATATAGGAGTTGGTCTAAACTTTTATTCTGTAAACTATAGACAGATAAGAAAGTATAGAGAAAGTAGTTTTGAGATTTTAGATAATTCTGATCAGTGGGTTCAAGAAGGGATATTAGATTATTTAAACCTATTAGATGTACATAGTATTTCTGGTAATGGAGCATCAATTTCAGTTGGTATTATTATTAAGCCCTCTGATAATTTAAATGTAGGAATAAATTATGAAAGCAAGACAAGTATAACACTTGAGGAAGAGTTGTATAGTGAATTGGAGTCTAAGTATTTTAACTACTATTTTGAACCTGAAGATACTATCTTAAGAAATGCCATATCTGGAACAGGTAGTAATTTTGCTACATATAAATATAAATCACCATCAAAAATTACTATTGGATCCTCATATTTCTATAAAAAGTTTGGATTCATTTCTGCTGATATAGATTTAATAGATTATTCTTCAGCTAGGATTCAATCTTATGATTTCAATGATTTCAGTGAAAATGTAGAAATTGAAAAAGCTTATAAAACTCTAGCTATTAATTATAGAATTGGATTAGAGGCAAGGTTCAAAAACTTTTATTTTAGATTAGGTTATAATGTTTTAGGTGATCCTGAAAAAAATATTATAGATTCTGGTTTAAATAATAAAATAAATAGAAAAAGTTTAGGTATTGGGTATCTATCTAGGACATTTACCTTGGATATCACTTATCATAATCTAAATAAAAAATCAAGATTAAGTCCTTACCCTACTTTTTCAGATCAACCAGTAGCTGAATTTGATTCAAATTTTAAAAGGTTAGTTATATCTTTAGGAATAAGAATTAATAATTGATAGTGCCTGATTCTTGATGTTACTTTTTAAGTGATGTTTTGATTTTTTATAAAAACTTATTCTCTCATTATATATTTCAGATATTTTTTCTTCTAAAGAATCTGTTTTTTTAAGTAGCGGTCTTTTATCATTTTTTGAAATTCTTTCAAATAAAATTTTTTTATCTACATCTATGAATAGAGATATTCCTGAATTATTAATTAAAGTCATGTTATTATTGAAGTAAGGAGTTCCTCCACCGGTTGCTAATATAAAGTTATCTTCATTGCTAATTATATCCTTTAAAGTCTTTGTCTCATATTTTCTAAAGAAATCTTCCCCTTCATTCTCAAATATTTCCTTGACTTTCATTTTAATACTTTTTTCTATTTCTACGTCAAGATCAATAAATTTTAAGCTGGTTCTAGATGATATAAATTTACCAAGTCTAGATTTACCAGATGCTGGCATTCCAACAATAAAGAAATTATTCATTACATCTTAATATTTGACTTTCGGAGTATTTCCTGAGCATCTGGAAATTTATTAAAATGCCATTTACCCTTGACAGTACCATTCCTCATAAGAAAAAAACCAGGATTTGACCTTATCATAGTCTTAAGGACAGTAGCATCACCGTAAGCAATATTAATTTTAATATCATTTTTAGTAATAAAATTCTTGAAAGAATTAGGATTACTTGATGTTAGAAATATTGGTTCAACCCAAAAACTGATATTGGAAATCAAAATTTTTAATTTATTAATGAATTCTTTTTCATTTTTTCCTGAAATTCCAATTTTATCAATATCATGAACAATAATGAATAACTTATTTCCAAGAAAGCTTTCTTTTGTTAAGTCTTTATCTTCATTCCAAATACTGTAATCGGTTATTTTTGGTTCGGCCTCAGGGTTTAATAATTTAATTTCTTTGAAGACATAACTTTCGTCATTAGGGTAACTTTCAAATTCATAAGTTATACCATTTTTCTCCATAATATAGCTGTATTTTAATTCATCACTTGGTTCCATTAAATCTGGAATGTAATTACCAACTTTATATGCTCTAAAATCTATGAAAGGAAGAAAATTAATTGCTGAGTAACTCACTATTAAGCAAATAGAAGTAATAAAAATAAGTAAACCGTTTCTGAAGTTATTATCATCAAATATCTTAATATAAAAAAACCCAGTCTTGTCCTTAAACCTCGTATATAAAACATAAATTATCAATGAGAAAGTCAGAAGAATAATATCTTTATAAAAAGATTCCCATGGAGTAAGTTTAATTGCATCACCAAAGCATCCACAGTCTGTTACCTTATTGAAGTAAGCAGAATAAAAAGTTAAAAAAGTAAAAAAAAGAATGAGTCCTAAAGTGAGACTCGAGACAATTTTCATCTTATAATTCATAAGCAGAGCAAAACCTATTATAATTTCAAGACAACACAAGAAGACAGATATGAATAATGCGAAAGGAACTAATAACTCAAATAATGAAGTAAAGTCAGAACTAAATACTTGGAAGTATTCTTCCAGCTTAATCTGAGTTCCAACAGGATCATTTATTTTTATAGCTCCTGAAAAAATAAATAATGATCCTACAAAATATCTTGATAATGTGTAAAGTATTTTCATTTTTTGAAAATTAGTAATTTAATTAAACAAAAGACGGAGTAATTAACTATATCTTGATAATTAGCTTTTACTCCTTCAGAAATTAAAGTTTTTCCTTCATTACTCTCAATTTGTTTTGTTCTGTAAAGTTTCATTAATATTATATCAGTCATAGAACTTATCCTCATCTCTTTCCAGGCCTCATCATAATCATGGTTTTTATTTTCTAATAGATCCATAATTTCATTTGAGTACTTATCATATAGTTTTTCAAGCTCTTTAATATCTATCTCTATATCCTTTCCAGTATACTCTAATTGAATAATTGCAATTACACAATAATTAATTATTCCTATAAACTCATCCTCAATATTCTCATTAACTTTCATCTTATTTTTTTCTTGAATTGATCTAATTCTTTGGGCTTTGATAAATATCTGATCAGTGAGGGAGGTAACTCTTAAAATTCTCCAGGCTGAACCATAATCCTTGGATTTTTTTAAATAGATATCTTTACATATTTCTATTATTTTTTTATAGTTTTCTCTAGTACTTGTCTTCAATTAATTATTATTTTATCAA
>NZYP01000002.1 GCA_002702205.1 Flammeovirgaceae bacterium
CGTTACATCAGCTTAATGATCAAGTAAATAAAGCTTCAATTAAATTATTTAAACCTATTGATAGTTATAGAATGGGTAGAGCAAGTCGGGGAACACCAAGAAATGCCGGGAAAAATCACCACAACGGTGTTGAAGTTTTTTTTAATGTAGATGAAAGTTTGTTAAATGAGAACACAACCATTTCTCTACAATTTCTTGATGAAGAGAAAAATTTAATAAAAGAATTTAATAATAAATCTGATGAGAATAAACTAGAAGTAAATGATGAAAAAAATTCATTCATTTGGAATATGAGATATGATGATGCTAAAGGTTTTGATGGATTAATTATGTGGGCAGCAAGCCTTAGAGGTCCTATTGCATCACCAGGTAAATATCACGTAAAATTAACAGTGAATGATAAATCCGAAGAACAGTCATTTAATATTTTAAAAGATCCAAGAAGTAATTCTACTGAAGGTGACTTAGATGAACAATTTAATTTTTTACTGAGTGTAAGAGATAAGGTATCCGATATTCATCAAACAATAATTGATATAAGATTAATTAGATCTCAACTCAATGATTTAAAAAGTAAAATATCAGAAGAATATCCAGATATGCAGACCAGAATTAATGATATTATATCAAGGGTTACTTTGGTTGAAGAAAAATTATATCAAACAAAAAACAGAAGTGGTCAGGACCCACTAAATTTTCCAATTAGATTAAATAATAAATTAGCTCATTTAACAAGTGTTGCCTCTGTAGGTAATTTTAAACCAACAGATCAAATGTACAACGTTAGAGATGAATTAATTGGACTCATTGATGTTGAACTTAAAATATGGCAAGATATTAAAGAGAATGATTTAGTAAAATTAAATTCTACTATATTAGAAAATAACATTCAATTAATTTCTATTAATTAAATTCGCCTTGGATTAATTAATTTTTAATGAGTAATATAGTTGCTATTGTTGGAAGACCTAATGTAGGTAAATCCACCCTTTTTAATAGATTAGTTGAGAAAAGAAAGGCTATAATTCATGATGAAAGTGGTGTAACAAGGGATAGACATTATGGTATTTCTGATTGGAACGGAAAAGTGTTTACTGTTATTGATACTGGAGGGTATGTAGAAAGTTCAGATAATATATTTGAAAGAAAAATTAAAGAACAAGTAATTCTAGCACTTAGAGAAGCTTCTATTATTTTATTTATGGTTGATTGTAAAGATGGTTTGACATCTTTAGATTCTGATTTTTCTAAAATAATTAGAGAATTAGATAAGGAGACTATTCTCGTCGCAAATAAAGCTGATAACTCTAATTTAGAAATTAATTCTAATGAATTCTATGAGCTGGGACTAAAAAAAATTCCAATTATCCCTATTTCTTCAGTTAATGGTTCTGGGACTGGGGAATTACTTGATTTGGTTGTTAATAAAATTAAAAATACTGATGAAAAATCAGAAGTTGAATTACCTAGAATCTCTATTCTTGGAAGACCCAACGTAGGGAAATCGTCTCTAACAAATTCAATCCTTGGAGAGGAAAGAAATATAGTAACTGAAATATCTGGAACTACTAGAGATTCCATTGATACTGAATATAATTTATTCAATAAAAATTTTATTGTAACAGACACAGCGGGTATCAGAAAAAAATCTAAGGTGAGAGAGAATATAGAATTCTATTCTGTTATGAGATCAATACAAGCTATGGAGAACAGTGATGTTACAATAATAATGATTGATGCTGAGCATGGTTTTGAAGGTCAAGATATGAATATATTATCTCTTGCCGTAAAGTACAAAAAAGGAGTTATTATTATGGTTAATAAATGGGACCTAATTGAAAAAAATAATAGCACACTAAAAGAATATGAAAAACTTATTCAAAATAAAATTAGCCCATTTGATTATATCCCTATCATTTTTTCATCAGTATTAAAAAAGCAAAGAATTTTTCAAGTTTTAGAGAAAGCCCTTGAGATCTATGAAAATAGAAATCAAAAAATATCAACATCTCAACTTAATAATAAAATTTTACCTGAAATTAAAAAATACCCTCCACCTTCTAACAAAGGAAAATATATTAAAATTAAATACATAACTCAGCTTCCAACTAACACTCCAACGTTTGCTTTCTTCTCCAATTTACCTCAATATATAAGAGAATCTTACAAGAGGTTTTTAATGAATAAATTACGTGAGCATTTTACATTAGAGGGAGTTCCAATAACAATAGTTTTCAGAAAAAAATAAAGCTTTAATTATTAATTAAATTGTATTTTTGAAGATGAAATATAATTTTGAAAGAATTGAGAAAAAATGGCAAGAATACTGGGATAAAAATAAGACCTATAAAACAGAAATAAGTAATAAACCCAAATATTATGTCATGGATATGTTTCCATATCCTTCTGGATCTGGGCTTCATGTAGGGCATCCCCTTGGCTATATAGCATCAGATATAATATCTAGATTCAAAAAGTTGAAAGGTTATAATGTTCTCCACCCTATGGGGTTTGACTCATTTGGGTTACCTGCAGAACAATATGCAATAAAAACCGGAAAACATCCTAAAGAAACTACTGAAAAGAATATTTCAAAATTCAAAGAACAACTAAATCAACTAGGGTTATCATTTGACTGGGATAGAGAAGTAAGAACTAGTGATAGCAAGTATTATAAATGGACGCAATGGATATTTTTAAAACTCTATAATAGCTACTTCAATCATAAAAAAAATAAAACTGAAACAATAGAAAAATTAGAAATTCCTAATGAGTTATCAGCTAATGAAAAAATTAAATATATTGACTCAAAGAGGTTAGCATATATTGATGAAGTAGATGTTAATTGGTGTGAGGAGTTGGGTACTGTATTGTCCAATGAAGAGGTAATTGGGGGAGTAAGTGAAAGAGGAGGTTTTCCTGTGATAAGAAGGCCGATGACACAGTGGGTTATGAGAATAACTGATTTCTCAGAGAGACTTCTTAAAGATCTTGATACTCTTGATTGGCCTGATTCAATTAAGTTATCACAAAAAAATTGGATTGGTAAATCTACTGGTGCTGAAATATCTTTTCCTATAGATAATAAAAGAAATATAAGAGTTTTCACAACTAGACCAGATACTATTTATGGTGCTACATATTTAGTACTTGCACCTGAACACAAAATGGTAGAGAGTCTAACAACAGATGAGTATAGAAATCAAATTAAGGATTATGTTGATATGACTTCTAAAAAGAGTGAGCTTGAGAGACAAGAAAATGAAAAAAATAAAACAGGAGTATTTACTGGTTCTTTTGCTTTAAACCCTATTTCAGAAGAAAAAGTTCCTATCTGGATATCAGATTATGTTTTATCTAGTTACGGTACAGGAGCAATAATGGCAGTCCCAGCTCATGATGAAAGAGATTATGAGTTTGCATCTAAGTTTAACCTTGAAATTAAAGAAGTCATAAAAAATAATACTAAAGAAAAATGTTATACAGGTGACGGGATTATTATTAATTCTGGTAATTATAATGGAATTGAAAATGAAGAATTTAAAAAAATAGTAACCGAAAAATTAGAAAGTAAAAATCTTGGAAAAAAAACCACAAACTATAAATTGAGAGATTGGATATTTACTAGACAAAGATATTGGGGAGAACCAATTCCTATATTGCATTCAAATGGGAAACAATTTGCTGTAAGTGAGGACGATCTGCCCGTTAAATTACCTGAAGTTAAAAGTTATCTTCCAACTGCTGATGGATTGTCTCCACTTGCTAGAAGTAATGACTGGGTCAAAGTAAATTTAAATGATAAAGAATATGAGAGAGAGACAAATACTATGCCTCAGTGGGCTGGTTCTTGTTGGTATTACCTAAGGTATTTAGATCCAAATAATGAAGAGACTTTTGCAGATAAAGAAAAAATAAAATATTGGATGCCAGTCGATTTATATATTGGAGGAGCTGAACATGCTGTACTCCATTTATTATATTCTAGATTTTGGCATAAAGTATTATATGACCTTGGTCATGTTAACACATCTGAACCTTTTAAAAAATTAGTTAATCAAGGAATGATACTGGGTAGATCTAATTTTATTTATAGGGTAAAAAATACAAATAAATATGTTTCATATAATTTAAGAAGTAAGTATGATTACACAAAGCTTCATGTAGATGTAAATATTGTAGAGAATGATAAACTGGACATAGCTAAATTCAGGAAATCATCAAAAGAATTTTGTGACGCTGAATTTATACTAGAAGGAGATGATTATGTATGTGGTTTTGAAACAGAAAAAATGTCAAAATCAAAGAGTAATGTTGTAAATCCAGATAATATAATAAATGATTTTGGTGCTGATACACTGAGAATGTATGAAATGTTTTTAGGTCCTCTTGAGCAATCCAAACCATGGAATACCAATGGGATTGAAGGGGTATATAAATTTTTAAATAGATTTTGGTCGCTTTTCCATGATGGAGATGATTTCAGTATTTCAAATGAAAAACCAAATAATGATGAACTTAAATTACTACATACAGCAATTAAAAAAATTGAAAGTGATATTGATAGACTCTCAATAAATACCTGTGTGAGTCAGTTAATGATTACCGTCAACGAACTCAGTAGAAAAAAATGTAATAAGAGAGAAGTTCTTGAGCCTCTGTTAATAGTTTTATCACCTTTTGCCCCACATATTTCAGAAGAACTATGGAGTAAATTAGGAAATAATGTAAGTATTTCATTATCTAGTTACCCTCAATATAATGATGATTATTTAACCGAGGATGTATTTGAATACCCAATAATGATAAACGGAAAACTTAGAACAAAAATAAAATTCAATATTGATATAAAAGAAAAAGAATTAAAATCAGAGGTTATCTCTAATGAAATAGTTGCAAAATGGACCGAAGATAAAAAGGTTAAAAAAATTATTTTTATACCTAAAAAAATAATCAATATAGTAATCTAATCCTTTTTTAATTCTAAGTCTCTATATATCTTATCAACCCACTGAGAATACATTTTTTTTGATGGATGAAGACTATCTCCTGCAATTAAAAGTTTATTGAGCTCAGCATCTCTTGAAATATCAGTTATATCATAAAAATCTATGTCATAACTCCTAGTTATTCTTTTCTTAATTTGATTATATAAATTGATCTCATTTCTGATTTGATTTTTATCTTTTGAACCAAATGGTGTAACTCCATAATCAGGAATAGATAAAACAAATACCTTGTTAATATCTTTAGAGTAGCTGATAGCCTTATTCAATAAAACTTCAAATTCTTTCTCAAATAATGAAATATCATATTTTCTGTATTGGTTATTAACACCAATTAGCAAAGAGACAAAGTTATATTTATTCTGAATTTCTAAAGAATTTAAAGTATCAATTAGTTCTCCAGTTGTCCACCCAGTTTTTGCAATAATTTTAACATCTTTAATTTTATCGATTTTATTTTTTAATTGAAAAGGAAATGAATCACCTGGTTCCAAGGACTCACCTATTGTATAAGAATCACCTAATGCAAGATAATTTAATTCTTTGATCTTATGATAATCATTTTTGCATGATAAAAGTGTTAATGATAAAAAACATAAAAAGAGGTTTTTAATCATGAAAAGATTCTCCTTATTACAATTACTACTACTCCTATTAGAAAAATAAGAATTGATAACTTATTCACAGTGTGCATAGCTCTTAAGCTAAAGTTAGATTTTCTATTAGAATCTTTTTTTCTAAAGAAGTAGTTTATGACCTCTGTGAAGTCAAAATAATAAGATATTTTTTTTTGTTTTTTTTTCATATATTTTTCATTTAGGATCTATCCAATTACCATCATCTTTTATAAGTTCAATTAATTCATCAACACCCTCCTCATAATTAATAGCTCTTTTAACAACCTCTTGTCCCCTATATAAAGTGATTTTATCTTTACCTGAACCAACATATCCGTAATCAGCATCTGCCATCTCTCCAGGACCATTTACTATACATCCCATAATTCCTATCTTTAATCCTTTTAGGTGATCCGTCCTCTGTCTTATCATAGCAGTAGTTTTCTGTAAATCAAATAAGGTCCTACCACAAGAAGGACATGAAATAAAATCAGTAGCAGTAACTCTTACCCTTGCAGCCTGTAAAATTTTGAAACTAAGAGAATTGATTTTCTTAAAATCTTTTTTTAATTCCTGAGAAGACCTTAAAAAAATACCATTTCCCATTCCCTGAATAAATAATCCACCAAGATCAGTGGATGAGTGAACTATAAGCTTATCAGAATAATTTATATTATAATGAGAACTAATTACAACTGGATTTTTGGTAGGTAAGGAAAGAAAGAAAGCTCTCATATCTGGCATAAAATGATCGTTAACAGAATCAATTATTAATACTGAATTTAATGGTAAATCAAATTGATCTAAAAGGTCAATTTCATTAGTTTTTAAACTAATAAAATTTAATTTATTGGATACTTTTTTAATGGTTTTTAAAAGAGATATATCAATAAGAGGAAAAGTTTTATCTGTTTCCTTAATTTCTATCCATTTATCATAATTCACAATCGTATTATATTTGAAATTTTTAATTTCAATTTCATTGTCTCCAATATAAATATAGTCTGGTGCGGTATCTTCGGTATTTAACAATAGACTATCCGAGTCAAAATTAATTCCTAACATACTTAAGTGTTTATCCTCGATCTTATTTAAGAAAGATAAATCACTAATTACAACAGGTAGATAATCCCCTCCTATGTTTTCTATCTCTTCTGATTCTCTTTTATCATAATGGAATGGAGAAAAATTAAATGTTTTTGGACTTTGAATAAGATCATGATTAGATCTATTAATGTATCTATCTGTCATTAAACTTGCTACCGGGGATTCAAACTCTGGTTCCTCAGTAAGGGATACCCTTACGGTGTCACCAATACCATCATCTAGTAATGAACCAATTCCAATTGCAGACTTTATCCTTCCATCTTCACCCTCGCCTGCCTCTGTTACTCCTAAGTGTATAGGATAATTTTTTAATTCAGAATTATTTAAATTTTCAACTAATAGTCTATAAGCGTGAACCATTACTAATGGATTACTAGCTTTCATTGATAATACAATATTATAAAAATTATGATCCTCACATATTCTTAAATATTCTAGGGCTGATTCAACCATTCCCTTAGGGGTGTCTCCAAACCTGCTAAGAATTCTGTCAGATAATGAGCCATGGTTTGTACCTATTCTCATTGCCGTTCCATTATTTTTACAAATTTTTATTAATGGAGACACTCTATCATAAATTCTCTCAATTTCTTCATTATAAGTTTTATCATCATAATCAATAAGCTTAAACTTTTTGGTATCAGAATAATTTCCTGGATTTATCCTAACCTTTTCAACTATCTCAGCTGAAATTTCAGCAGCCTTTGGTGTAAAATGTATATCCGCAATAAGTGGAACATTATATCCCTTTTTTAATAACTCACTTTTAATATTTGATAAGTTTTTAGCCGCACCAATACTAGGAGCTGTTATCCTAACAAGCTCACAGCCTGAATTAACCATTCTTATTGTCTGTTCTACTGTGGAGTTGGTATCCATAGTGTCTGCTGTTGTCATAGATTGGATTCTTATTGGATTTTTACCTCCAATGGCTGAACTACCAATATTGACAGTATGAGATTCTCTTCTCTTGTATCTAAATAAACCTTTACTAAAAAATTTATTCAAAATTAATTATTTAAATATCACCAAGTTGCGGACGAATTACTATCTCCTCTACTGTAGCTCCAGGTGATGTGTCATAAGCTGCATAAATTGAGTTTGATATGTCGTCAACATTTATAAAACGTTCATCAGGTAAGGAAGTTCCATCCCAGCTCCCAGTCCTAGTTGCTCCTGGCAATACTGCAGTCACTTTTACATTAAATTTTTTTAATTCTTCTCTAAGACATTGGCTAAATCCATACAAAGCAAATTTAGATATACAGTATGAACCTCCATTTTCATAAGCAACTTTACTAGCAATAGAACATATATTAAAAATATGACCATATTTCTGATTTATAAATTTTTTTGATAACCCTCTTGTTACTCGATAATTTGAATAAAGATTAGTATTTATCATGAATTCAAGAGAACCCTCATCTTCATTCATTAATTCTCCAGGAATAAATGTCCCAACATTATTTACTAAAACATCTACTTTATCTGTATTTGAGTTTATAAAATCTACAAATTTATCACAACCACTTTTTTCTGAAAGATCAGAATCTATCGAATTAAAATTAATATTAGGATATAATTCTCTAATCTCATCCCCAATCAACTTTAGATCCGTTTGCTCTCTAGAACAGGTAAAAATATCAAAATTATTCTCAGCAAACTTTAGAATAGTTGACTTACCCATTCCCTTGGAACCACCGGTTAAAACTATAGTTTTTTTCATTACATTAAATTCTCGTTTTAATTTAATAATTTGTATGTATATTAATGAAAAATAACTTAATAAGTTGAAAAAATTTGGTAAG
>NZYP01000003.1 GCA_002702205.1 Flammeovirgaceae bacterium
AAAATTATTTTGATATGATTCATCGTTTTGCTTTTATAATACTTATATATATATTGATTAATATTAACAACTACTAAACCAAATTATCATGAAAAATTTTTTTATCCCTTTAATATTATTTATTGTCTCATTTGACTTAAAAGCACAGAGAGACTATACAATTGATAATATTGAAGAATATATTTCGAATCAAAAAACATTTGCTGTTATACCATTTACATTTAGAGTAACGGCAGAGAAACCACGTAAAATGGAACAGAGTGATTTTGAAGCTTCAGTTAATGATGCTGAAAAAAATGGCGCTATTGCAGCTCAAGAGAGTTTAATAAATAGAGTTTTAAGGAAAAAAAATAGAGTAGCAGTTGATCCTCAACCTCAAGCGAGAACAAATACCTTATTAAAAAGAGCAGGAGAAATAACGTATACTGATGGAGTATGGAGCTCTTTTGATGCGTATTTGCCTGAGGAGTTGTGTGAACTACTTGGTGTTGACGCTGTCATTATTGGTAACGTAAGCTCTGGTAAAATATTTACAACAGCAGGTTCAATCGCTCTGAAAGTTTTAAAACTTGGAGGTAGTCCTGAAGTGAGTGCTGACCTAACTTTATTTGATAAGGATGGCACTATGCTTTGGCAGTGGTCATCAAGAAATATGAAGGCATCATCTATGGGAAATTCAGTAGATAATATGATGGATTATATATTTAAAAAAGGTGCCAGAAAAATGCCTTATACTGGATTAGTATTAAAATAATTTTAAATTTTTCTTTAAGACTATTAAAACAAAGTGGATATATTTTTTATATCTTCCAGTCCATTAAATAGTTATTTTTAGGGACTTTTTTAATCACTTATTATCTCAACAATTGTTAATGAGTGAGGGGGTAGTTGTATAATTCCATCTCTAAACTTTAATTTTATTTCTTTCGGAGCCACTCGATGAGGATTATTAATGTCATTATAACTATCTGTTGACTCACCAGTAAGAATTTTTGCATTGTAAGTCCCATTTAATACCATATCTCCCATTATCACTTTACATTTGATATTATCTGTAGGATGACGATTAACTAATGAAACTGCCCACCTTTCACCCTTTTTGTCTACAGTTGCAATAGCATCTACAACCGAAACGGAATCCTTACCATCAGAAAGTATGTCTCCTATTGTCTCTGAATTGACTATATATTTCTGAAGATTATTTACGTACATTTCTAGTGTGTGGAAATGGGTTCGCTTTACAATGCCAGATGGATGAACAAAGAGGGGCCCTGTCTGATTTACAAGAGGTGCGATATTAGCCATTGTTACATAATCTGAATTTCTAAGACAAGAATTAAGAAATGAAGCTGAAAAAAGAGCGTCAGATAGATTATAAATTGAAGGTTCAAGACTTTTGTCTCTTGCTTGTATTAATTTAATTATTTCTGGATCCTCATAATTTACTTTTTCAAAACGTTGAAATCCCGGATGATGCCATGAACGTAGGTTCCATTCATCAAAAGCAATTTTAATCTGTCCTTTTTTAATTTGCCCTTCTTCTTCTGCTGTTTGGATCTGATTCATAACTTCTTGAATATAGGCTTCAGGTTTCTCTGATAGCATTATACATGATAAATAGTCAGGTTTCTCAAGATTTTGCCAGTTTTCTATCCAGTACTGATGTGCAGATATATAATCTAAATATTCACCTGCAGCCTCAAATAGATAAGGGTCAATTCGAGAATTTCCATGAATTCCAGAACATGTCACAAGAAGACTCGAATCCATCCTCTTCATGGCTAGACCAGCATCTCTTACTTTATGAATATAATCAACTCCTGAACGCTCATTTCCTACACTCCATATCTTGACATTCAGTGGGGAAGGATGCCCATTGTACTTACGCATCTCAGCAAATTCACCCTCATTTGAATTTGAGTATTCAACCCAATTAATCATTTCCTCTACTTCTGCTAAACCATTGTGACAAATGTATGGTTCAGTATCTAACAGCCTGCAAAGCTCAATAAATTCATGTGTTCCGAAGGTATTAGGCTCTATTACTCCCCACCTGACATCATCGGTTGGTTTTCGATTATCACCAACACCATTAATCCAATGATAACCATCTACAAAGCAACCGCCAGGCCAACGAATAATTGGTACCTTGAGTTCATTCAATGCTTTAATGACATCAGTTCTAAATCCTTTATTATCAGATAATGGAGATTCAGGGTCGAATACACCACCATAAATTTGTTTACCAAAATGCTCTAGAAAGCCCCCAAAAATCATAGGATTATACAGTTTTGGGTCAGTATCTGTTTTAATAGTTACACTTGCATGAATAGATATTTTTTTTTGTGTGTCACAGGATATTACACAAAATATTAACCCTACCATTATTAATGAATTCTTCATATCTGAATCTATAGTTTTTCTAACTGTTTCTGTAAATCCTCCCACTTTGAAATAGATAATGCAAGCGTATTTTTTCTTAATTGATACTCCTCAAAAAACTTCTCATCGTATTCAGACGGATTTTGCTCAAGATCTAAATTATTCTTTTTAATTGCTTCTTCTAACTCAATTATATCAGTCTCAATTTTTTTTATTTTATTGCTTAGTGATTTTTTTTTCTTCATTTTTTTATAAGAATCTTTATCCATCTTTTTAGGGGAGATAACTTCTTTTTTTCTTTCTATCTCTCTTATGTCTCCTATGTTTCTCTTTTCGAGATAATAATCTATATCTCCTATGTACTCTTTTATGTTTTTGTCTTTAAACTCGTAAACCATTTCTGATAAACCTTGCAGGAAATCTCTGTCATGTGAAATCAAAATTAATGTGCCTTCAAAACGCTTAAGAGCTTCCTTTAAAACATTTTTAGATTTAATGTCTAGGTGATTCGTTGGCTCATCCATAATTAAAACATTAAAAGGTAGGAGTAATAACTTAGCAAGCGCTAACCTATTCCTTTCCCCTCCAGATAAGACTTTTACATACTTGTCCACCTCACTTCCTCTAAACAGAAAAGATCCTAGTATATCCCTTACTTTACTCCTGTTCTTCTCAGTCGCTGAATCTTCCATGGTCTGGAGAACTGTTTTATTATCATCTAAATAATCAGCTTGGTTCTGGGCAAAGTATCCAATTTGTACATTATGACCAATCTTTAGTGAGCCATTGTAACTAATCTCACTATTTATAATCTTAGCAAGTGTCGTCTTACCCTGACCATTCTGACCAACAAAGGCAATCTTAGAATTCCTCAAGAGGATAAGGTTAACAGAATCTAATACTTCTAACTTATCATAATTTTTTGAAAGATCTTTAATTTCAAATATGACTTTTCCTGGGTTTACGGAGATAGGAAAATGTACGTTCATGACACTATTGTCCTCTTTATCGACCTGCACTCTGTCCATCCTATCAAGTTTCTTTATAAGTGACTGGGCCATAGAAGCTTTTGATGCTTTTGCTCTGAACTTATTTATAAGTTTTTCAGTATTCTGAATTTCTTTTTCTTGATTTTTTTGGGTGGCAAGTTGTTGCTCTCGCATTTCTTCTCTCAAAATCAAATATTCAGAGTAAGGTTTTTTATAATCATAAATTTTTCCAAATGAAATTTCAATGGTTCTTTTAGTTACGTTATCTAAAAACATTTTATCATGTGACACTATCAGCACAGCACCCGCGTAATTTTTCAAAAATGATTCGAACCATATAATAGAATCAATATCTAGATGATTTGTAGGTTCATCTAATAACAAGATATCATTATCCTGTAATAATAATTTTGCGAGCTCTATACGCATCCTCCATCCTCCTGATAATGTGGTTGTCTGCTTGTTAAACTCTGAGGATTTAAAACCTAGTCCCGTCAAAATTTTCTCAGTTTTTCCTTCGTAGCTGTAACCCCCAATAATTTCAAATTTATCTTGAAGGTCTTGTAGGTCAACCATCAGCTGATAATATTGTTTGCTTTCAGTGTCTTTACTATTTGATAACTTATCATTAATATTTTCTATTTTTTTCTCTATGATTTTTATATCAATAAAAGCTTCATAGGTTTCTTCTAGAACTGTTCTCCCTTCTTCAAAATCAATATCTTGCTTTAAGAAACCTATTTTTAAGTCTTTATCAGTTGCAATTTCGCCAGTGTCACCCTCCATCTCATTAGACAATATTTTTAACATAGTTGATTTGCCCGCACCGTTTTTACCAATTAGTCCAATTCTATCTTTTGAACCGATCCTATATGATATGTTTTTAAATAAATCATCCCCTTGAAAAGAAATAGATAGATTATGGACGTTTAGCATAAAGAAAAATTATCGATAAAGGTGCAAGTTATAAAGAAAAAATCTGGGTTCTTACCAGTAGATATTTTTTAGATTGTAATTTTAAGTATGAAGTCCTATTATTTTCTATTTCTAATAATTTTATGTTCTTTTTCATGTAATAAAACTGTTCAGCAAAAAGATGAATTCATAACTATCTCTGTTGCAGATTATAAAGATAAGCTTAAAGGTTTCTGGCTTGGTCAGTGTATAGCTAATATGACTGGTCTTGTTACTGAAATGGATAAAATAGGGAATATTGGAGATATTAAAACCGGCGAGTTCTATACCTCAGAAGACTGGGGTAAGTTAGATGAGCCAAGCATATTCTCTCCAGAGAAACCAAGTGATTTGTCAAAAACAATTGATTTTGTATTTGAGCAAGAGGGAGTGTGGCCAGCAGATGACGACACAGACCTAGAATATATGTACCAGAATTTACTTTTAGAAAATAAGACGCCGTTTCTCACACCACATCAGATAAGAGATGGTTGGATAAAACATATCAGGAGTAATGAAGAAAATTTTTTATGGGTTTCAAACCAAAAAGCTTTTGATTTAATGAATGAAGGATATTTACCTCCTCAAACTAGTGATCCTAAACTTAACGAGCATTATGAGATGATAGACGCTCAGTTAACGACTGAAATCTTTGGATTATTAGCTCCTGGAAGAACGGATATAGCCCTAGAAATGGCAAAATTACCTATTTTAACTACAGCTAGGTATAATGCTAAATGGATCTCTGATTTTTATGTTTCTATGTACTCTTTATCTACTAATCTTGACTTAAGTAGAGATATAAAAGAAAATATCTTTTTAATTGCAGATCAGTCTAGTCTTCTCCTTCCTGACTCATCTTACTCCTCAAAAATGTATGATTTTGTAAGGGGTCAGTATGAATCTGGGATAACGTGGGAAGAGGCTAGAGATAATATATATGACAGGTACCAGGTGAAATCTGAAGATGGATATGACATTACCTCAAAAAACCTTTATTGTAACGGGTGTTTTGCTGCTGGAATTAATTTTGCAGCAAGCTTAATTAGTTTGTTTTGGGGTGAGGGTGATTTGAAAGAAACAATAAAAATTGGAACTCTTACTGGATGGGATTCAGATAATCCAACTTCTACATGGGGAGGTTTAATAGGGTTTATCATTGGTAAAGAGGGGGTAGAGAGAGAATTTAATAGAAGTTTTTCCGAAAAGTATTTTATCCACAGGACTCGTCAAAATTTTGATAGGGGTGTAGATGATTTTGAAAATATGGCTAATGATGGTATTCAGATAATTATTAGAATGATTGAGAATGAATTAAACGGTAGATACGACAAAGTGAATCAGTTATGGTATATAAAGAAACTTCTTTAAACCTAATTTAATTTTATTTTTAAGAAGTTTTGGGATAGCTCTATCGTTAAATCGTTAGGTTGGAAAGAAGAGCCAAAAGGAGTTGCCAAAGTAATGTCATTTTGTATGCTTATTATCATCGCAATAAGTTCATTATTTTATACTTAGTAAGATATTTTGTAAAGTATATTTCAAAAATTAAATCTTTAGTTAATTGTATGCGTAGAAATAAACTTAATTTAAAATATACAACAAAAATGAAAAATTTAATTTTAACTATTACGGCTTTATTTTTTACTCTATCTGTTTCAGCTCAAACTGTGGTTGATGCAGCAGTTTCTAATAAAGACTTCTCAACTCTTGTAACTGCTTTAAAAGCTGCTGACTTAGTTGGAGCTCTTAGTGGTGAAGGCCCATTTACAGTCTTTGCTCCAAACAACGATGCATTTTCTAAGATAGATGCTGCAACCTTAGGAAGTTTATTAAAACCTGAAAACGTAAAGGCGTTATCAAATATCCTAACATACCACGTAGTTTCTGGGAAACTTATGGCAAGTGATGTTTTAAATGCATTAGAATCCGGAAATGGAGTAGTCGAGCTTACAGCTTTAAATGGTCAAGCTATCACCGCTATAAGTAAAGATGGAAAAATTTATTTAGAAGATTCACAAGGTAATATGAGTGAAATTATTGCGACTGATGTTACAGGTTCAAACGGAGTTATTCACGTAATAAGCTCTGTTGTAATGCCTAGATAATTAATTATTTTAGTGTAAATTATTTAAACCCTCTAGCTTATATGCGGAGGGTTTTTTTATTAACAGCCTTCATTAAAAGGTGAGGAGCATTGTCTTGCGAATTTAAATACCCACTTAACTTCTTCATTACCATCAGTGGTAGTAAAGCTGATTTTTAGAGTGTATATCTTTGGCTGAGCATAATTATGAATAAGATCAGCTAATATTGTCAGCGAAATACCGTCGCTTCTAAGTATTTTATTTTTGTCGTTGTCTTGGAAGGCCCAGGTGCCTGCTTCAGGCCATATCTTTTCGTCGTAATTGTTTAGTGTAGAGAAGATACCACCTTCTAAAGAACCTTCCGATATGGTAAGTGTCATGTCGTTAAATACTTCTACTACCTTACCGTCCATAGTTACAGGTGATTCTTCTTTAATAGATATCTTACCTACTATTGGATCAAGATACCATGTTCCGTTGAGGAGATTTCCTTGGGTGTCTAGAGGGTTTATTGGTGCAAGATATGAGCCTTCGTCGGTATCATCAGTACATGAGATAAATAGCACACTTAGAAAAAGTATATATTTATTAAGATTCATTAAATAATTATAGATATATATTAAATATAGTAGCTAAAAATTGAAAGAAAGAACATACTTTAAAATAAGTAGTATCTAAAGGAAGTTAATATAACATCAATACTCTTCAAATTCATAGATTTTATAGTAAGGATGACCAAATGGATGACTAAATATTTTTATTATATTTAATCATATGAACAATATCTACTACCTATTTATAATTTACTTATTATCATTTATGGGATGTGACACTCCAAAAAGCTCATATCTCAGCTTGGATAGACTTAAAAAAATTGATGAACTAATATTAGAAGATATTAAAGAAAATAAAATTCCTGGAGCCGTGGTACTAGTCGGTAATGAACATGAGATAATCTTTGAGAAGGCATACGGAATAAAGAACCCCAAAACAAATGAAAAATTCCATACTGATGATATTTTCAGAATCGCTTCAATGACAAAAGCTATTACATCTATTGGTGTTTTAAAGCTATGGGAGGAAGGTAAAATTGGCTTAGATGATACTATCGATAAATACATACCCAAATTTAAAAATATCGAAATCCTTGAAAGCTGGAATAGTGAAGACACGTCTTATACAACAAAAATTTCAACAAAGAAAATTACTATTAGACAATTATTAACTCATACTTCAGGAATGGGTTATGGTTTTATTGACGGAAGTAATTCTATTAAGGCAATCTATCATAAGAGAAAACAAAGTTTTATGAAAAATGGAGTTTTATGTTTTTGTGATGAAGATATAACAATTGGAGAAACAATAGAAAACTTAGCAGATGTTCCCCTGCACCATGAGCCCGGAGAAAGGTATACTTATAGTATTGGTCTAGATGTACTTGGTTATGTGATTGAGATTGTATCAGGAAAAAAACTAGATGAGTTCTTTAGAGATGAAATATTTACTCCTCTTCAGATGAATGATACTTACTTTTATTTACCAAAAGAGAAAGAAAATAGGTTGGTTCCAGTTTTATCTAAAAAAGATGGAGAATGGGTGATTTTTGAAGATGACAGATTCAATGTAAACTATCCGATAGAAGGAAAGAGAAAATTTTTTTCTGGTGGATGTGGTCTCTCAAGTACAGTCCAAGATTACTATAAATTTTTAACAGTATTTTTAAATGACGGAAAATTCAAAGGAAAAAATTTTATAAGTAAACAAACTAATGATTTAATTTTTCAAAATCAGTTACCTAAATCTTTTGGTTTAGGTATTGGTTTAGCTTTTGGTATCGTACTTGAAAAAGATTTAAAGAATGGAGGAACTGGAAGTAAGGGGACTATATCATGGGGCGGTTACTGGAATACTAGTTTTTTTGCTGATCCTAAAGATAAATATATCGGCCTTATTTATAAACAAACTCAAAATATTCAAGATAATTCCTCAGATCTGTTCCGAAGAGCAGTATCTACATCAGTAGTGAAGTAAAATTTAATTAAGTTTACTTTTTACAATTAAATTATAAGTTATTATGAAAAAATTAATATATACGATGTTAGGTTTATTCCTAATTACATCTTGTGCAGCCCCTCCATGCGAATGTGAGAATAGTGCTAATGGTTTCGTATTGCCCGGGCAATCAGTAAACATGGGTTCTGAAGCAGCTGTAGATGTTTTCAAAAAAATAGATGCTGCTTGGATGGTAAGAGATTATGAAACAATGAAGGCGCATATTGCTGATGAAGGTAACTATCGATTTGAGGATGGAACTGTTGTTACAAATGGAGAAAGTTTTGTTGCTAAAGTTGAAGAGCTTTATCAAAAAGATTTAGCTGATGGTGTTGAATGGGAGTGGAATACTGATTATGCATTTTCTGTATATCCTTCAAAAACAGAAGATGACAATTGGAATGAAAAAGGTCAATGGGTAAATGCTCAATTTACAGGTTCTGATGGTTCGCTAGTTATTGAATGGTACCAAATTGATGGTGATCAACTAATTAGCTGGGTACAAACTAAAAGTGAAGCTGCAAAAGAGTAAAAGCTTTATGTATCTTAGATTAAAAAGGCTCATAGAAATATGGGCTTTTTTTAATTAATCAAAAAAGTCAATTGGGTTACGATATTTAAAATGTTTACGATAATTAAATGATTTTTTTTTGTATTTACGTTTTAAATATCTGTACAATAACCAAGAAACAGATAACCATAAAAGACTCATAAATAACAAACCGATTATTTCATTCATGTTCTAATCTACAAATTCTCCCTTAGAATTCACAAACTATCTTTCTGTAGGGGATTGTTCCAAGACCCCGCTATTTTTACTTATTTTTTTTCATATCTTTATTTTATGGATGAATATAATAGTACTAGTAGTATATGGATTATTATCAGTTGTTTGGTTGTTGGTTGGTTTATTGCCAAATGGAAAACCAGATTGAATGCAGAAGGAAAAAAAGGTGGTATTGAAGATATACTATCAAATGTATTGTTATTCTCTTTTCTTGGATTCAT
>NZYP01000004.1 GCA_002702205.1 Flammeovirgaceae bacterium
ACACTAACCTCCATACCGTTCTTATTAGTTAAGATAAATTTATGGATAGTGGTATTCTCTTTTGTTTTTCCAAAAATCTCTTTATTAATCTTTAATTGAGGCATATAGTCTTTTTTATATATAATTTGACAGGATATATTTAATAAAAGAACTAAAAAAAAAGATAAATTTTTCATTTAATCAAAAATACTTAACCATAACTATTATATAAGAATATTTTTCCAATATCATTTTTTATAATTTATCGATTTTATTTAGATTCGTAAAAAAACAACCCATGAAGAAAATTTTATCATCCATAATATCAATTTTTATTGTTTTAAGCTGTGGCGAAGAAGGAGACTCAGTAAGTGCTGGAGGAGAGTTTATACCTGAACAAGACGTTTATATTGGTGGTTATTTCAATAACTCATCTGGCCAACAAATTGCATGTTACTGGAAAAATGGCAAGAGGTTTGATCTTGGAGAAGGTGAAGTATCTGACCTTGTTGTAGTTGATGGAAAGGTTTACTCTGTTGGATATAACTTTGGTGGAAATGCATCATACTGGATTGATAACGAGCAATTTGAGCTTGAGGGAACTGGAAACGCAGAGGCGTATGCAATAGCTGTACACGATGGTGATGTATATACAGCTGGAAGAGATAACGGAGCTTCATACTGGAAAAATACAAAAAAGAATAAATTATCAGGTGGAGATTCTTCCGGGTATGGCATAGCCGTTAAAGATAATGGAAATGTATTTGTTGGGGGATACTACATGAATAATCACCACTTCGTTATTCCAGCTTTTTGGAAAAATGGAGCAAGGACTAATTTGAGCAGACCATCTGGAGGAGATGGAGAGGTTCAAGACGTAAAAATATATAATGGATCAATGTATTATTTCGGAATGAGTATGGCACCTAATAACATGCTAGGATATCTTCCTAAAGCTTCATATTGGAAAGCAAACGGGAATAGAACAGACTTACCGAATGGTGGAGGATGGCAGAAAGGAATTTATGGAGGCGAAAGCTATGGGGGTTTCGTAAATTCAACGGGAGTTTATGTTGCCGGAAAGATTGATTGGATTGGTGAAGTTGATGATGATGGTAATGATATCCCTGGTACCGGAGGATCATATGCACACTATTGGCACGATGGAACAAAAGTAGATCTTCTTGGTGGCATATTTAACGATATGTGGGTCAGCACAGCATATGACGTAGCAGCAAGTGATGGTTATGTAGTTGTTGCCGGTGATGTTGCATCAGAGACTCAGACTCAAGTGCCTGCGGTGTGGGTTAATGGAGAATTAATACATCTAGAAGGATCAGATACGCACGGTGTTGCAAAAGCAGTATTTATTGTAGAATAATCAGACTAAGAAATTCTGATTATCTTTTCCTTATTGTTATTTAGTAATATATAATCACCCTCTTCTTTACCGTCAATTTGTTTTCCAATTGGAGAAGCTTTTGATACTATTAAAACCTTTCTATTATCTATCTGGTGAATACCAAGTCCAATACCAATAAATAAAATAGATCTATCCGTTTCAACAAGTGATCCCAAACCAATTCTAGATTTATCACTTATATCCAAAGACTCTATTACTTTTAACTGATTAAGTTGAGATTGGTAGTTATTATTTATTTTATCAAACTCAGACTGCATTAGAGCCCTACTTGTCTCATGCTTGTCTCCCGCACTGCTTTTAGTAATACTATTCTTTTCCTTAATAATAGATTTTAATTCATTTTCTAAAAGAATGGTATTACTCCTTAAAACAGATAAGATATATTCAATTATATCCTTCTTATGCATAGGTAATTATTGATTAGAGGTTTTTATATATTACTTTAATACAATAGTATTTATACCCTTTTCATTCATTTTATCAACGAATTCATTTAGGTCATTACTAACTAATGACTCTAACTGAACACCTACATCTTCAAGTCTTTTATGAAGAAGGTCGTATACTTCATAATAAGAATCTGCAGGTCTGAAATCTGAGATCTGAACATTCTGAGCAAGATATGATAATTTTTCACCAATCATCTTCTCGTACCTAACTACGTCCTGACCCTTTCCAGTAATCTTTAACTGTAATAACTTCTTTTCTAAATCCAAGAATTTATTTTCAAGATCATCAACCTCCTCAATTAAATCATTACTCATATTGCCTCCAGTAAGAACAGACTTCAAATCAAGTAACTGTCTTCTCACACTTTCTATTGTGTTGACGTACTCTGCTGTCACGTTTAAATCATTGTAAATTTTTCCAACCAATTCATTCTGTTTCTTAATATCATCTAGAGTTCCTTCAGAATGAGGGTCTTTTATTACTTCAAGTTCTTTGGTAGAACTCACTCCATCTGAAACTACACTTACTTTGTAGGTACCCGGAGGATGCATTATTGAAATTGTGGAAGATACGTTTCTTACCCTGTCATCTCCGATTGAGAACCAGTCAGCATATAATGGTTTGGTTCTCATCACCATTGGATTACTTTTTTCACCCATAAAATTCCACCATACCCTGTTAATTCCTTTTTTACCTTTATCAGTAATTGTCTTTACAGTATCGTTTTCTGAGTTTGTAATAACTATTTCTACATCCTTAGCATCATCTAACCAGTAGTTCAAAGATGCTCCACTCGGAGGGTCTTGACCAGTAGACGCTTCAGGAAACATCTGTAGAGTACTTGTTACATTTTGGAACCTGTAGGATGACTTTATATCAAATAGATGAATGCTCTTCTTTGTAACTTGTTCATTTAATTGCTGAAGTGGAGAAAGATCATCTAAGATCCAGATTCCTCTTCCGTATGTTCCAATTACTAAGTCATTGAAATGTTCCTGGATATCAATCCAGTACATAGGTGAATGTGGAAGGTTAGACATCAACTCTTGCCAGTTTCCACCATCATTAAATGAGACATATAACTTATTCTCTGTTCCAAGATATAACAAACCTTCTCTAACAGGATCTTCTTTTATACACCTGGTATAACTTAAATTTCCTTCACTTATTCCCTCAGTAATTTTTTTCCAAGATTTACCGTAATTATCAGTCTTATACACATGCGGATCAAAGTTACCAACTTGATGAAATTCAATAGTAAGGTATGCTTTTCCTGCATCCCACCTTGACGCCTCAATATTTCTTACAACACCTAATTTTGGTAAATTAGGAATATTTTTAGTCACGTCAGTCCAATTTTTTCCTCCATCTTGACTTATATGTACTAATCCATCGTTAGTGCCAGCCCAGAATAGACCTTCCTTGACAGGAGACTCATCAAACGCGTATATAACATTAGCATATTCAACAGCTATATTGTCACCTGTCAAACCACCTGAAAAACCCTGCATCCCCTTATCATTTAAAGATAAGTCTGGGCTAATAACTTCCCAAGTCTGTCCATCATTTGTTGTTCTGTGTACAAATTGACTTGTGACATAGATTGTTTTGTTATCATGAGGGGATATTAACAATGGAAATGTCCACTGGAAACGATACTTAAGAAGTGAGGCATAACTTCCTGATGTAAGCTCAGGCCATACCTCTAATTGTCTGTACTGATTTGTTTTCTCATTATATCTTGTCACTATACCTCCTAGCGGACCGTATCCTGATGCACTTGACCATATAATATCTGGATCTTTAGGGTCTGCGGTTGCAAAACCACTCTCACCACCTCCTATCGATCTCCACATTCCTGACTGAATCATACCTGGACCAAACCAATTAGAACTTCTTGTCCTACTAGGACCTTTCATTGATGGTCCATCCTGTCTATTCGTTAAAACATTATACGGGATATTATTATCAGTTGTCACGTGATAGAGCTGAGCAATAGGTAAAAAAGTTCTATGCCAAGTTTTTCCCCTATTATGAGAAATAGATATTCCTCCATCACCTGCAACAGCCATTCTATCTCCATTATTAGGGTCTATCCACATCTCATGATGGTCCCAGTTTGGAGAAGATTCTCTTGGTCTATTTTCAAGAGATATACCACCGTCTATACTTGAAAAGAATGAGTTACTCATGAAGTAGACCTCATTTGGATTATCAGGTGAGGCGGTTGTTCTTGTGTAGTATGCCTGTCTACCACCTAGGTCTCTATTTGAGTTTATGAGCTTAAATGTCTTTCCATTGTCCTCAGATCTCCACAGTTCACCAGAATCTGTTTCTCTTCCCTCATAAGGAACACCATCTCCCGTCTCTATAAGAGCATAGAGCCTGTCTGGAGCTGCTGGAGTCATTGCTAAAGCAATTTTCCCAATATCTCTTGTTGGGAGGCCATTGCCTTTTAATCTATCCCATGTTATTCCCCCATCAGTAGATTTAAAAATCCCACTTCCAGGACCACCACTTATTCTTTTCCACGTTTTTAATTCTAAGTGCCATGCTCCTGCAAATAATACCCTGGGATTATCCGTATCCATTACCATATCAGAAATACCTGTATTTTGATCTACAAAAAGTGTATGTTTCCATGAACTTCCTCCGTCATGACTCACGTAAACTCCTCTGTCTCTCTGTGGAGAATACGCATGACCTAATGCACCAACATATACCTTATCAGGATCATCTGGGTGAACTATTATTCTTGAAATTCTTCCAGAATTCTTTAACCCTATATGTTCCCATGTCTCACCACCATCTACTGACTTATAGACTCCATCACCAATTGAGACATTAGATCTGATTGAACTCTCTCCAGTCCCTACATAAACTACCATTGGATTTGACGGCGCAACAGCAACAGCACCTATTGAATGAACTTCTTGTCCGTCAAATATAGGAAACCAATTTAGCCCGCCGTCTTTAGTCTTCCAAACACCACCAGATGCAGCACCAACATAGTAGACCATTGGCTGATCAGTTACACCAACTACACTAGTAAGCCTATTACCTACTGGTCCTACATGTCTAAATTTCATATCTGAAATTGTAGATTTACTGATTTCTTGTGAATTTGAAATAAATGGAATTAAAATGGCAATTAATAAGTAAAATTTGGTTCTCATAATTTTTAAATTAAATATAGTAATTGAATTAGTTTTCGAATCTACCAGGTGTATATGCGGCACCTACTAACTTCATTTTATCTTCTAAACTCTTAACTTTTTCAATTAATGAGTCTACTTTAGTTTTTATAGGAATAAACTCCTCTTTAGCTATTTTAAAGCTATTTATATGCGTCTGAGTTGGAGATGACGTTGAGTACTTCTGCTCACTAGCTATTATACCAATTCTAGAAGAAGGAGTTGGTATTTCCTGCATATCTAACTTTCTTTTTACATTATCTCCATAGAACATTACTCTGATCTCTCTTGAAGACTCCTTTATTTCGTTAAGATCAGATAATAATTCTCCCATTGGCTTTTCTAACCTTAAAACTGCTACTTCAAAATATTTTATTTTATTAGATATTTCTGAGAAGATACTTGAGTAAGAACTAATTTCTCCTTGCATTTTTGCTACTTCTCTCTGAAATTGAATTTTTTCTTTTCTATCCTTAGCTGGCATGACAGTATTATCTAGTAAAGAGACTTTAAATTCCTTCGGTTCTGCTAAAGAAGTAATCTCTCCATCTATTAGATAATCCATCTGGATAGTATATGTTCCAGGTTCAACTAATGTACCTTCTCTTGTTCCAGCAAATGGATTATAGAATGAAGGTGATGAGAAACTGACTGGATTTGTAACTTCATATCTGAGATCCCAATGAAATCTATTAAACCCTTTACTTGGATTTTTTAATTCTTTTTTAATGACGAGGTCATCCGAATTTCTGATAGTAAATAATAACTGTGGCTTATCTTCATTCATTTCTGCTTTTAAAGCATTATAATCTGGATAAGAAACATCTTTACTAGTCTTGATTAAATTTTTTTCTTCATCTCTCCTTCTATCTTTTATTGACTTATAAGTTTCATTATAATAATAATTTATCATCGCTACAGGATCTAAATTTTCACCAACGTAAAAATTATCGCCTTGAAATGATTTTCCAGGTAATCCTAATGGATTAGATTTTTCCCACATTATAGCTTCTCTAATAGGTAAAATCAAGGCTTTTTCATCTACTTTCTTATTTTCAATGCTTCTAAGCATTGAGTAGTCATCCATCACATAGAAACCTCTACCAAATGTTCCCAGAACTAAATCATTCATCTCTCTTTGTATAGCTATATCTCTCACAGCTATAGTTGGTAAACCATTCGATAATTGTTTCCAGTTTCCCCCATTATCTGGAGAGAAAAACACACCAAACTCAGTACCACAAAAAATTAACCCTGGATCAATGTGATCTTCTTCAATAGCATATACACTTCCTCTTGATGGAAGATTACTACTTATTGATTTCCAAGTATTTCCCATATCTTCAGTCATAAAGACATAGGGTTTGAAGTCACCATATTTATGGTGATTAAATGCTACGTATATTCTATTTTTATCGTGATGAGAAGTAAATACTGAATTAACATATGACTGATATGGAGCACCTGGAATATTATCAATTTTCATCCAAGAATTTCCTCCATCATTGGTGATTTGAACAAGTCCATCATCAGTCCCAACAACTAACAGGTTTTCATCTAACGTAGATTCAGATAATGCAACAATAGTACCAAATGGTGATGTAGAGCCATTTTTTGCAACGGCGTCCATACTCAAAACCCTATCATAAACCTTAAGTTTATTTCTATCGATTTTTCTTGATAAGTCGTCACTTATAACATCCCAACTATTACCATAATTATCTGATTTAAAGACTTTATTTGCAGCAAAATAAAGCCTACCTGACTTATGACTACTAACTGCTAAAGGAGCATCCCAGTTCCACTTATATCCTAACTCACCTTTTCTAGATATAGGTTTTATACCAACCTCTTCTCCGCTTTTTTTATCATATCTAACTAACCAGCCATATTGTGACTGAGAATAAACAATGTTAGGGTTTTCGGGATCCACTTGAGATTCAAACCCATCTCCACCGTGTGTAATGAACCAGTCTTGATTAGTAATTCCATGAGAAGTATTTACCCTTGAAGGCCCACCTATTGTGAAATTATCTTGAGTTCCACCGTATATATTATAAAATGGGACATCTGTATCAAGAGCTACTTTATAAAATTGAGTTATAGGAAGGTTTTTCTTAAAATCCCAATTTTTAGCAGCGTCAAAAGTTTCATATATACCACCATCACATCCAATGAGCCAGTGATTGTTATTATTTGGATTTATCCACATAGAATGGTTATCGACATGTTTAAAGTCTTCACCAACATTTTTAAATGTTTTTCCTCCATCTTTAGTAACTGACATCCAAGTATCCATTACATAAACAGTTCCTAAATCAATAGGATCAGCAAAAATCTCTTGGTAATAGTTACCGCTTGTAACCTTACTACTTTGTTTTGTCCAAGATTCTCCCATATCCTCAGACATATAGAAACCCCCTTTCCTATCAGCTGCCTCCACAATTGCATAAATAACATTATTATCTACAGGTGAAATATCCATACCTATTCTTCCTAACTCAACGCTGGGGAGTCCCTTATTTATTTTTTTCCATGATAAACCAGAATCAGTTGATTTATACATGCTTGAACCAGGTCCACCTCCAACATATGTATAGACATGTCTCCTCCTCTGATGAGCTGTAGCATATAACACTCTTGAATCCTCAGGATCCATATGGATCTCATTTATTCCAGTATGTTCATCAACATATAAAGACTGACTCCAGGTTTTACCTGCATCTGTAGACTTATAGACTCCTCTTTCCCCCCCTTTACTCCATAAGGGACCGTAAGCAGAGACATATACTACATCTGAATTATTAGGATCAACAATTATGTTACCAATGTGCTCAGATTTCTTAAGACCCACGTTATCCCAAGACTTACCTCCATCCGTAGACTTATAGACTCCGTCACCATACGCTACCGACCTTTGGTTATTATTTTCTCCAGTACCAACCCAGATCGTATTCGGATTATTGGGGTCAATCGTTACACAACCTATTGAGTATGAATTCTCACTATCAAATACTGGTACATATTCTAAACCCCAATTCGAAGTCTTCCATACTCCACCAGATGCAACAGCTACATAGTATTCGAATGGTTTATTCTTATTTACAGCTATATCAGAAATTCTTCCTGAAGTAAGTGCAGGTCCAACAGACCTCCATTTAAGTGCATTTATTGATATGTCATCTAAATGGTTAGTAATCTCTTTCTTTTTCTTCTGAGAGAAAAGAGAGTTAGAAATTAAAAAAATAGTTACTAGAATGGAATATATTTTCATCTTTATGGGTTTGGGTTAATAAATTTAAATTCTTAATTAATTTTCACGTCAACGTCATCAGGTTTAATATTTCTATTTTTAACATACTTTTCAAGCCAAGAATCCATCTCATATAAAGTATGTAAAATAGATTCTTTTGCTCTGTATCCATGACTTTCTTTAGGTAACATAACAAGCTTCGAAGTTCCTCCGTGGCCTTTAATCGCATTAAAAAACCTTACGCTCTGTATTGGAAAAGTACCAGAGTTATTATCCTCTTCTCCGTGAATTAGAAGTATTGGCTCATTTACTTTGTCAGCGTGCATGAATGGTGACATATAATTATATAGTTCAGGGTCCTCCCAATATGTTCTCTCCTCTCTCTGGAAACCAAAAGGTGTTAG
>NZYP01000005.1 GCA_002702205.1 Flammeovirgaceae bacterium
ATATCAATCTCATCTCTTTCAATAAAAAAAAGTAAAAGATCAAATGGACCTTCAAAAAGTGGTAACTTTATCTCGTAACTCATCAGAAATTAAATCTAAAACGAATATATTTTAAATTATACTTAAAATAAAAATTAATAGATTTATAAACCAAAAAGAAAAAAAAAGAGTATAAATACTCATAGTTTATGGACAACAAAACCTACAAATTTCTTGATAGAATAGACTTACCTAAAGATCTTAGATCTTTTGATAAAAAAGATCTGAAAGGCATATGTGGTGACCTGAGAGAATTTATCATAAACTCAATATCAGAAAATGGCGGACATTTTGGTGCAAGCCTTGGTGTTGTTGAGTTAACAGTTGCGCTACATTACGTGTATAACACCCCAGACGACTCTATAGTCTGGGACGTAGGTCATCAGGCTTACGGACATAAAATACTGACTGGTAGAAAGAAAAACTTTCACACTAATAGAATCTATAATGGATTATCAGGTTTCCCAAAAATTTCTGAAAGTGTATACGACACCTTTGGAGTTGGTCACTCTTCTACGTCTATTTCTGCTGCCTTGGGAATGGCTATAGCATCAAAATATCAGGGCAAAGAAGACAGACAACACATAGCAGTTATTGGTGATGGAGGCATGACTGGTGGTATCTCATTTGAGGGAATGAATCATGCAGGAGACACAGACACCAATTTGACTATAATATTAAATGATAATTGCATGTCAATTGACCCTAATGTTGGAGCCTTAAAAAGATACCTCACAGATATATCTACTTCACCTACCTTCAATAACATAAGGAATGATATTTGGAAAGTATTAGGTATGCTGAAAGACTTTGGTGATAATGCTAGAAAAACCGGCAAGACCATTGAAAAAAGTCTCAAATCATTTGTCTTAGACAACTCAAATCTTTTTGAGGCACTTAACTTGAGATACTTCGGACCGATAGATGGACACGATATTAATCATTTAGTAAAAACACTAGAATATCTTAAAAGAATTCCAGGACCAAAAATACTTCACTGTTTAACTAAAAAAGGGAAAGGATATGATTTGGCTGAAAAAGACCAAACCAAATGGCACGCAACCGGAAAGTTCGATATTAATTCAGGAGAGAGCTTATCCACAAAGACAAATAAAAAAACACCTCCAAAGTATCAAGATGTTTTTGGAGAATCAATTGTTGAGCTTGCTGAATTAAACAAAAAAATAATGGGTATAACTCCTGCTATGCCTTCTGGTTCATCTTTAAATATAATGATGAAAAAAATGCCTGATAGGGCTTTTGACGTTGGTATAGCAGAACAGCACGCAGTTACCCTAAGTGCAGGACTTGCCACAAAAGGGATAGTTCCATTCTGTAATATCTATAGCACATTCATGCAGAGGGCCTATGACCAGGTGGTACACGACGTATGCATCCAAAATTTACCGGTAATATTTTGTCTAGATAGGGCAGGTGTAGCAGGTGCTGATGGTCCTACTCATCACGGAGCATATGATATTGCTTACATGAGGTGCCTACCAAATATGGTTGTCTCAGCCCCCATGAATGAGATAGAACTAAGAAATTTGATGTATACAGCTCAACATAAAAATAATAGCCCATTCACCATTAGATATCCAAGAGGTAAAGGTGTCTTAAAAAATTGGAGAACAAAATTTGAACTAATTGAGATAGGTAAAGGTAGGACGATATGTGAAGGTAATGATATTGCGATTCTATCTATAGGGCACATCGGAAACTATGCTACTAAAGCCATTAAAAAACTTAACGAAGAAAATATTTATCCCTCACATTACGATATGAGATTTGTAAAACCTCTAGACGAGAAATTACTTCATAAAATACTTAAAAAACATAAACTAATTTTAACTGTAGAGGATGGATGTATCATGGGAGGATTCGGTAGTGCTGTCTTAGAGTTTATAAATGATAACAAGTATTCAAATAATGTTCAGAGACTTGGAATACCAGACAAGATCATAGAACATGGAACTCAAGATGAATTATATAGAGAATGTAATTACGATGATATCTCTATTTATGACTTCTGCAAGAGAATGCTTAACTCAAAAAATAAAGATTACGAGGAGATACTAGTTTAATCGTAAACTTTAATTAATCTTTCTATCTCTGAAACAAATAAGTATACTTCATAGAAAGAATTGTAGAGAGGGACTGGAGCAACCCTTATAACATCAGGTTTCCTGTAATCTACTACAAATTTTTTACTTAACTCATTAAAAAAATCTTTTGAATTTTTTTTAAAAAATAGTGAGATTTGGGAACCTCTATTATTGGTATTTCTTGGAGTTATTATATTAAAAAAATTAGAAAAATTATCTATTGAACTTAACCCATCAAATAAAAAGTCTGACAACATCTTAGATTTTTTAAATACATTATCCAGTCCTGCATTAGTAAAAACCACTAAAGATGCTAGATGAATATCCATTAGAATCACAGGTGGATTACTTAAAACCCAACCCTCAGCTGAGGGTTCAGGATCGTATTTATCTAGCATATCAAATCTGGAAGATAGTTTGTTACCCCACCAACCCTCAAGCCTAAATAAATCATTTTTTAAGTGCTTAGAGTTTACATATATTCCTGATATACCTCCTGGGCCTGAGTTTAAATATTTATAACTACACCAACTTGCAAAATCAGCATCATAACTGGCAAGATTAATAGCCACATTTCCTATCATATGTGCTAAATCTAATCCAAGAGTAATTTTATTCTCCCTACATACTTCAGATATTTTTTTTAAGTCTATAACCTGACCACTGTAGTACTGGATACCAGGTAAAAGTACAAGAGATAGAGAATCTTTATTTTTTTTGATCTCAGAAATAATTTTATCTTCATCTATTAAACTGTCCTCTCCAGGAAGAATAGTTATTAAACTAGATTCATCAAATCCGTGAAACTTTAACTGAGAATTTACCACGTATCTATCTGATGAGAAGGCATTATCCTCAATTAGAATTTTATGTTTTGATTTAGAAGGCCTATAGAAAGTAGCCATCATCAGGTGTAGGTTCACAGATAAAGAATTCATAATTGCAATTTCATCTTCAGAGCAACCAAGAAAATTCTTTAATTTATTTTTAATCTTATCTTGAATATCCATCCAAGGATAATCTCCAGCAAAGTGGTTTTCAACAGCTAAATTTTTCCACTGATCAAGGTGACTGGTTATTTTTTCTTTTACAGAATTGTGTTGAAGTCCTAATGAATTACCACAGAAATATATTCTCTTTCTCTCGTTTTCATTATCATATAAAAATTCCTTTTTGAGATGTGATAACTTATCATTATCATCCATTTTTAAAGCATCATCTTTTTTCATATATTGAATATAATTAATAACTAAAAAATAATCATGGATCTTTCCCTAAAAGGTATGAGAGCATTAGTTTGTGGTAGCTCACAAGGTATCGGAAAAGAAATTGCTATAGGGCTATCAAAAGAGGGAGTAGAAGTTATTCTGATGGCTAGAAGTGAAGAGAATTTAAAAAAAGTTATAAATCAACTTTCTACTAATAATAATCAAAATCACCAATACATTATTGCCAATTTTGAAGATGACAATGACCTTAATGAAAAAATTAAGAACTTCGGCGAGACTCATGATAAAAACTTTGACATATTGATTAATAACACAGGTGGTCCTCCACCGGGAAAAATTATTAACGCTGAAGTAGGTGATTTTGAAAAATATATGAAGATGCATCTACATTGCAGTCATTTATTAACAAAATACTGCCTAAATAATATGAAGGATAATGGCTATGGGAGAATTATTAACATAATTTCAATATCTGTTAAATCACCTATTGATAATTTAGGTGTTTCAAATACTGTAAGGTGGGCAGTAGCAAGCTGGGCTAAGACATTATCAAATGAGGTTGCCGAATATGGAATTACAGTCAACAATGTTTTACCTGGTTTTACGATGACAGAGAGGTTAGAAAATCTAATTAATAATAACGCAAGAACCCAGAAAGTAGAACCTGAGAAGATAGAAGATGATTATAAAAATATTATACCATCAAAAAGATTTGGAAAACCTGAGGAGATAGCATCTTTGGTTACATTTTTAAGCAGTAAAAAAGCGGGATATATCAATGGTATAAACATACCAGTAGATGGAGGTTTTCTATCAAATTTATAGAAAACAAATAACTAGGAAATTATTTTTTTCTAATAAGATATAATTAGCTTATGAACCATCAGTCAGAAAAATTATCAAGAGAAAATATTATAATAGATGGGCACATAGACCTACCCTTTAGATTATATAAAAAAAATCTCTTATTTGAAAAAAAAATTGAATTAGATAAAGAAACCTCTGGTAATTTTGATATTCCTAAAGCTGTAAGAGGGGGATTAAATTGTCCTTTTATGTCAATATATATACCTTCTGATAAAAACTTTGATGAAGCTTTTGTTCTGGCTGATAACCTGATAGATCTTGTCGATAATGTTATCAAATCAAATCAGAAAAACTTATCACATGCTAGTGGGCCCTCTGATGTAGAAAAAAATTTTTTTGAAAACAAGATATCCTTACCAATGGGAATGGAGAATGGGTCTGCGTTAGGAAAAGATATAAATAATATTAAATATTTTTTTAGTAGAGGGATAAGGTACTTAACCTTAACTCACGCAAAAGATAATCAGATATGTGACTCCTCTTACGACTCAAAAAGAACTTGGAATGGTTTAAGTGATTTTGGTGTTGAGGTTATAAAAGAAATGAATAAAATTGGAATGATGGTCGATGTTTCTCATATTTCTGATAAAACATTTTATGACGTTCTAAAGATTTCAAGAAAACCATTAGTAGCAACCCATTCATCTCCTAGAAAGTTTACTCCAAGTTTTGAAAGAAATATGAGTGATGAGATGATTATAGATCTGGCTGAAAACGGTGGAATAATTATGATAAATTTTGGCTCTTCATTTGTTAACCAGAGATCAAATAAAATTTTCTCAGAAATTGAAAAAAAAGTTAAAGGCTATAAAACAAAAAAAAATATAAAAAATGATCACGAAGAATTAGAGAGATATAAAAATGAATTAATCAATGAAATGAATCCCTTTGCAAAAATAGAGGATGTAGTAAAAACAATTGACCATGTTTATAAGCTAGTTGGAATTGATCATATTGGCTTTGGTTCAGATTTTGATGGGTTAGGTAATTCTCTTCCAGAGGGATTAAAAGATGTTTCCATGTACCCTAATATTATTGAGAGGCTTCTTAAGAAAAACTATTCAGAAGAGGATATCAAAAAAATATGTTATAAAAACTTATTCAGAGTGTGGAATGCTAACCTCCAAAATCATCAAACCTAATATTTTCCTCCGGCACTCCCATGTCATCTAACATTTTTAGAACTGCCTGATTCATCAGAGGAGGTCCACACAGATAATATTCAACATCTTCCGGCTCCTCATGTTTGCTTAAATAATTATCATAGAGTACCTGGTGGATAAAACCTACGTAACCGTCTTTTTTATCTTCAAGTTTTTCTTTTATACTCCAGTTATCTTCTGGGAGAGGCTCTGATAATCCGACAAAAAAGTTAAAGTTTTTAAAATCCTTCTCAATTTTTTTAAAATGATCCATGTAAAAGAGTTCTTTCTTAGACCTTCCGCCATACCAGTAAGAAACTTTTCTATTTGTTTTTTGAGTATGAAATAAGTGGAAAATATGAGATCGAAGTGGAGCCATTCCAGCACCTCCACCAATGTAAATCATTTCTCTTTGTGTTTCGTTGATGTGGAATTCTCCGTAAGGACCAGATATAAAAATTTTATCTCCTGGTTTTCTAGAGAAAACGTATGACGAGCAGATACCAGGATTAATGTCCATCCAATTATTATTTACCCTATCCCATGGAGGAGTTGCTATCCTAATATTTAACATAATAATATTTCCCTCTGCAGGATGGTTAGCCATAGAGTATGCTCTAAAAATTGGCTCATCATTTTTCATTTTAAGTGGCCAAAGATTGAATTTATCCCAGTCGCTCTGAAATACATCTTCCTTATGACCGAGATCTGGATGTGGAGTAATATCCATAGTCTTGAAATCTACATCTATCTCAGGAACATCTATTTGAATATATCCTCCAGACTCAAAATCTAGTGTCTCGCCTGGTGGTAATTTAACTACAAACTCCTTTATAAAAGTTGACACATTATAATTCGACACCACCTCACACTCCCATTTTTTGATTCCAAATATCTCCTCAGGAATCTCTATCTCCATGTCCTGTTTTACTTTAACCTGACATGATAACCTGACATTGTTAGTTTTCTCAAGTCTAGATAAATGCCCCACTTCTGTAGGTAATACATCGCCTCCACCCTCAGATACAGTACACTTGCACATTGCACAAGTTCCCCCTCCTCCACATGCAGAAGGCAAAAACATTTTCTGTGTTGCTAAGGTTGATAATAGTGTAGACCCAGCAGGAGCAATTAATGGGTTCTCAGAATCTCCATTAACAACTATGCTTACATCCCCCGATTGAACCAATTTTGATTGAGCAAAAAGAAGAATAAAAACGAGCATTAGTATAACTAATGAAAATGCTATTACGGAAGTTATTACTGTCAGAGACACTTATATCTATTTATTTTTTGACAAATATATAATAGAAAAAAATCATTTTTATAAAAAATAATTTTAGTTTTTTAGTAGTGCTAAAAGTTTTGAAATTTTTGTTTTTAAATCCCTTCTATCAACTATAAAATCTATAAATCCATGTTCAATTAAAAACTCTGATCTTTGGAAACCTTTTGGCAAATTTGATCCTATTGTCTCTTTAATTACTCTTGGTCCAGCAAATCCAATTAATGCCCCTGGCTCAGCAATATTAAAATCTCCCAACATAGCAAAAGATGCTGAAACACCACCAGTAGTTGGGTCTGTTAATAAAGAAATGTAAGGAATTTTATTTTTATCTAATAGAGAAAGTTTGGCCGAGGTCTTTGCCATTTGCATTAGGGAATATGTAGACTCCATCATTCTTGCACCACCTGATTTTGAAATTATCATAAGAGGAACTTTCTTCTTAAGAGATAAGTCAATTGCTCTAGAAATTTTTTCTCCAACAACAGAACCCATTGACCCACCAATAAATGAGAAATCCATACATGATATAATTAAGTCGTAGCCATTAACCTTACCTTTAGCAGTCCTAATTGCGTCATTTAAACCTGTTGCCTTAATGGTTTTTTTTACTCGGTCCTTATAAGATTTTGTATCTACAAACTTCAGCGGATCTTCTGACAAAATATCTGCGTCATACTCTTGGAAAGATTTGTTATCAAATAATATCTCAAAGTATTCTTTTGAACCTATTCTAACATGGTAATCATCTTCTGGGCAGACATAAGAATTATTTTTTAGCTCCCTAATATGAACTATAGATCCTCCAGGAGTCTTATACCACATACCGTCAGGTAGTTCTTTCTTCTGCGAAGTAGGAGTATTTATATTTTTATCCTTCCTGTTAAACCATTTCATAACTTAAATTTAATCAAGTTCTTCATAATCGACATACTCTCCCTCTTTATCGAGAATACTATCATTCTTCTTTTTAGAAGAATTAAAATTTTTATAAGAGTTCTTGATAACTTTCTTTAAGAAGAAAGTGGATAATTTATAACACACATATATTATCAGGAATATTATTAATAAAAATTTGAACATAACTACTTACTTAGGTATAGATTTCTCTTTGAATAAATATCAAGAAAATAATCATCCATTAAGTCGTCAATAAAGTAAATCGACTCCCCAGTAGATTTCATTTCTGGTCCAAGCTCTTTATTTACATTAGGAAATTTATTAAATGAGAATACAGGTTCTTTAATTGCGTACCCATTTTTATAAGGATTCATTTTGAAATCCTTAACGGTTTTTTTGCCTAAAATTATTTTAACAGCATAATTCACATAAGGCTCCTTGTACGCTTTCGAGATGAATGGAACAGTTCTTGACGCCCTTGGATTAGCTTCAATTATATAGACTTTATCGTCTTTTATTGCAAATTGGATATTGATAAGTCCAACTGTTTTTAAAGCCAAAGCTATTTTTTTTGTATAATTCTTAATTTGATTAATCACAAAATCTCCCAAGCTATATGGAGGAAGTACAGCATTCGAATCTCCAGAATGAATACCTGCTGGTTCAACGTGTTCCATTATCCCAATGATGTAAACATCTTTTCCGTCACAAATTGCATCAGCCTCAGCTTCTATTGCTCCCTCAAGGAAGTGATCTAGTAATATCTTACCATCAGGTTTGTCTTTAATTAAATCAACTACATGCTCTTCCAAGTCTTTATCATTAATAACAATTTTCATTGACTGTCCACCTAGAACATAGGAAGGTCTTACAAGTAGAGGGAAACCTATCTTTTTTGATAATTCAATAGCATCGGTTGCTGAGTCAATTGTCCCATATTCAGGGTATGGTATATTATTTTCCTTTAACAGATCTGAAAACCTCCCTCTATCCTCTGCCAGATCAAGGGCATCAAAGGTTGTTCCTAAAATTTTAATACCATATTTATCTAACTTTTCAGATAATTTAAGAGCAGTCTGTCCCCCTAATTGTACAATAACACCTATTGGTTTCTCATGTAATATAATTTCATAGAGATGTTCCCAGAAGACAGGTTCAAAGTATAGTTTGTCTGCAACATCAAAATCTGTAGATACAGTCTCAGGATTACAGTTGACCATGATAGTTTCATACCCACACTCTTTGGCGGCAAGGACACCGTGCACACAACAGTAATCAAACTCTATACCCTGACCAATTCTGTTAGGACCTGACCCAATCACTAAAACTTTCTCTCTGTCTGAAGAAACTGATTCATTTTCATCACCAAATGTAGAGTAGTAGTAAGGTGTTGCAGCCTCAAATTCAGCAGCACATGTGTCAACTAATTTATAATTTCTTTTTATTCCTAGCTCATGTCTTCTACTGAAAACCTCACTCTCTAGGCACCCTAAAATATGAGCAATCTGCCTATCAGCATAACCTCTTTCTTTCATAAGTCTAAGGTCTGACTTAGGGATATCATTTATTGTAAACTTTTTTATCTCTTTCTCCATGAGGACTAACTCATTGATTTGATTTAAAAACCATTTGTCAATTTTTGTGATTTCTTGAATCGTTTTGAAAGGGAGTCCTAATTTTAAGGAATCATAAATATGAAATAATCTATTCCAACTTGCATTTTTAAGACTGTCTAGTAACTTATTTTGATCTTTCAACTCTCTACCGTCTGCACCTAAACCATTTCTCTTAATCTCGAGTGATTGGCATGCTTTCTGTAATGCCTCCTGAAAATTATTTCCAATTCCCATAGCCTCACCTACTGATTTCATTTGGAGACCAAGCCTCCTATCCGAACCTTTAAACTTATCGAAATTCCATCTTGGGATCTTCACAATTACATAATCAAGAGCAGGCTCAAAAAAGGCAGAGGTGTTTTTTGTTATCTGATTTTTTAACTCATCTAAATTATATCCTATAGCAAGTTTAGCAGCAATTTTGGCTATTGGGTAACCCGTTGCCTTAGATGCGAGGGCAGATGATCTAGATACTCTAGGGTTTATCTCAATTCCTATAATGCTGTCATTTTCGGGATTTACTGCAAACTGCACATTACATCCACCAGCAAAATCTCCGATACCATTCATCATCTTGATAGCAAGGTTTCTCATCTCCTGATATACAGTATCAGGAAGTGTCATAGCAGGAGCAACGGTAATTGAGTCGCCAGTATGGATTCCCATAGCATCAAAATTCTCTATAGAACAGATTATAATTACATTACCAATATTATCTCTTAACAACTCTAGCTCATACTCTTTCCATCCCATTACACTCTGCTCCACAAGTACCTCGTGTACTGGAGACATATTTAATCCATGGTTTAAGGCATTATCAAAGTCTTCCTCTTTTTCTACAAAGCCACCACCTGACCCACCTAGGGTAAATGAGGGACGAATAACGAGAGGGAAACCTATGTCTTGAGCAATCTCTTTGCCTCTTAGAAATGACTTTGCTATTTCACCTTTACAGACATTTACATCTAATTCCTTCATCTTCAATCTAAATAGCTCCCTGTCCTCAGTAGTATTAATAGCGTCCACATTGACACCAATCATCCTGACATTAAATTTTTCCCAAACTTTAGCATTATCACATTCAATAGCTAGGTTGAGTGCAGTCTGACCACCCATAGTAGGAAGAACTGCGTCAATTTTATGTTTTTCTAATATTTCAATAATTGATTTTTTTGTTAGAGGCTTTAGATAAATATTATCAGCTGTGACAGAGTCTGTCATTATAGTAGCAGGGTTAGAATTGATAAGTGTTACCTCTATACCCTCTTCCCTTAAAGACCTTGAGGCTTGGGATCCAGAATAATCAAATTCACATGCTTGACCAATAACAATAGGACCTGAACCGATGATAAGAATTGACTTGATGCTCTTGTCGCGAGGCATAGAAATTTATTTTGCAATATAAATTGTTATTATGAAATAATTTTGGAATTTCACGAAAAAATAAATGTTAGATCAAAAAAAAACTTAAAAATTATTTAGATATTCTAAACTCTTGTGAATTGTTAATTTAGATATTAATTAAGAGACTATATAAAGAATGTCAAAATCAACTAAGAAGAGATAATAATGAATATTTTATAGAATAAGTTGGTTTTTAGTTAACAATTACTTAACATTGGCTTAACATTACATTAATAAAAAATAAAATATTATGAAAAATTTATTATTCGTCTTGTTAATGCTCTTTTTTTCTCTAGATGGAATTTCAAAAGAAAAAAAGAAAACCATAAAACCTTTTAAAGTGAATAAAAAGGTTGAAAAAAAAGGTGATTTTGTTATTATAAAAACTGAAACTGTTTTTACAAAATCTCAATGGAAAGTGCTTAAAGACCAAACTAAGGAGAATAAATCTATTATTAAAAATATGGATAAAGTATCTCCATCTAATATAAAAAACCTCTCTAAAAATTAAGAGGTTTTTTATATTTCTAACATTAGTCTAGAAGGATCTTCTAATAGCTCTTTCACTCTAACCAAAAAGCTTACAGATTCTCTACCGTCAATAATTCTATGATCATATGAAAGAGCTAAATACATCATAGGTCTTATTACCAATTCATCTCCTATAACAACACCTCTCTTCACAATATTATGCATACCCATAATTGCAGACTGTGGAGAATTAATTATAGGTGTTGATAACATTGAGCCAAAAATTCCTCCATTTGTCAAAGTAAAAGTTCCACCTTTCATCTCATCAATAGATAATTTACCATCTCTTGCCTTTGTTGCTAGACGAACAACTTCTTTCTCAATTTCATCAAAAGACATTAAGTCTGCTTTTCTTATTACAGGCACAACCAAACCCTTCGGAGTTGAAACGGCTATTGATATATCACAATGTTCATTATAAACTATTTCATCTCCATCAATCATAGCATTGACAGCAGGCCATTCACTAAGTGCCACACAACAAGCTTTAGTAAAAAAAGACATAAAACCTAAATTAACACCATACTTCTCTTTGAATGATTCCTTATATTCAGACCTAATCTTCATAATGGATGACATATCAACCTCATTAAATGTAGTGAGCATTGCCGTCTCATTTTTAACAGAAACTAATCTCTTAGCAATAGTCTTTCTAAGCTGAGTCATTTTTTCTCTTCTCTGAGGACTAGTATTAGTCTTTTCAGGTGTTTGCTCTACTTCTTTTTCTAAATCAATAACATCATCCTTTAATATTTTTCCACCAGAACCAGAACCAATAATATTCTTAACATCTATACCTTTTTCTTCTATAATCTTCTGAGCAACCGGTGTAACATTTAATTTATCATCAATTTCTGCAATTTCCCTTTCAGTATTATTGGAAGAGTCAAGATCTTCAACTTTTTCAGTTTTTGGTTTCTCATCTTTTACAGGAATTTCAAAATCACCTTTCTCTATACTACAAATATGTGA
>NZYP01000006.1 GCA_002702205.1 Flammeovirgaceae bacterium
CTATTTTTCCCTCGATAAGAGCCTTAAAAATTAATCCTGTTGAAGCAACAAAAAGTATTTAAATTTATATCATGATTGAGACAAAAAAATTATCGAGAATATACAGCCAGGGAAAGTTTAACGTCAAGGCTGTTGATGAAATATCATCAACATTTAAAAAGGGTGAGTTTACGTCTGTTGTTGGTCCCTCTGGATCTGGAAAAACTACTTTTCTTAACTGTGTAGGTGGTCTCGATAAGCCAACAGGTGGTGAAGTAATAATTGACGGAGAATCTTTGAATAAACTTTCTTCCACAGAGATCATTCAGTATAGACTAAAAAATATTGGATTTGTTTTCCAGGCTTATAACCTAATTCCTGTACTATCAGCGAAAGAAAATATTGAGATGATAATGCTTCTGCAGGGTGCTAATGATTCACTCAGGAAGGAGAGGACAGATGAACTTTTAAATCAAGTAGGTTTATATGATATGAGAAATAGGAGACCTTCAGAATTATCAGGTGGACAACAGCAGAGAGTAGCAGTAGCAAGAGCATTAGCATCTAAACCCAAATTCATTTTGGCTGACGAACCGACTGCTAATTTAGACTCCTCTTCAACATCAAACTTACTCGATATAATGAATAAGCTTAATGAAAATGAGAAAATTACTTTTATTTTTTCTACTCACGATCAGAGAGTTATTGATAGGGCTAGAAGAGTTTTAACACTTGAGGATGGAAAAATTGTTAGTGATAAAAAAAAGTAGAGTAATATTTATACTGTTCTGTTTTATAAATTTTAATAAAGCTTATGGTCAAAATGATAATATTTCATTCTCAATTAATGGATATGTTAAATATTTGCCCTCCTATTTAGATTATAATATTGAACCATTAAATTGGGTATCTCCTACGTTACTTCAATCTCAGACATCTCACCTAATTCACAATAGACTTAATATTAGAGGATACTTTGGTCATAACCTTACCCTTGGTTTTGAATTAAGAAATAGAGCTATGATTGGAGATTTACAAACAATCCAGAGAGATCAGGGATGGGTTGATATGTCTTTCTATATTTTTGAAAAACCTAAATTTATTTTTCATACTATGATAGATAGACTTTGGCTAAAGTATCAAAAAAATAAACTTGAAATTAGTATTGGGAGACAAAGAGTCAATTGGGGAATTAATACTATTTGGAATTCTAACGACTTATTTAATGCATATAATTTTATTGATTTTGATTACGTAGAAAGACCAGGATCTGATGTAGTAAGATTAATATATACTGGTGATAATCTTTCCGGTGTTGAACTTGTTTTTATGCCAACAAATAGTGGAAGAAATATTTTTGCTGGTATGTATAAATTTAACAAGCTTGGTTACGATTTTCAAATAATAGGAGCTGACTATTTTGATGATGTTGTAGTTGGAGGTGGATGGGCTGGAAATATTTTGAAAGCTGGTTTTAAAGGTGAAATTTCATATTTTATAAATAAGTACATGGACAATGCTTTAAGTTTATCTACTTCAATTGATTACTCTTTTAGAAGTGGATACTACCTGTTGGGTTCTTATCTTTATAACTCTCAAGGTAGAAATTCTCCAGGGTTAATTAATTTAATTAACATAACTGATAATGTATTATCTCCTAGAAATCTTATGCCATCAAAAAACTCTTACTTACTCCAGCTTTCAAAACCTATATCTCCTCCAGTAAATACATCCCTAACCATAATGTACGGAGCAGGAATAAATCTATTTTATTTGTCTCCTAGTATTTCATATGATGTGAGTTCGAGGGTGGACCTAAGTGTTATAGGACAAATTTTTTTCTTAGAAAACACTCAAAAAATAGAAAATTTGATGAGAGGTGTCTATTTGCAGATGAAGTATAGTTTTTAATTTAATCTATTGCCTCAATTTCTTTAAGCACCTCATTAGCTTCTGCTAATTTCTCATCGCTATCTTTTCTACTTACATTGGATAGTTCATAGGATTGCTTGAGAAGTTTATTGTACTTATCTACTAATTTCTGCTTTTTTGATTTAAATAATCCAAACATAACTGATCATACGATTTCAGTTATATTTTGTTTAGTTAAAAGGGGTAGTCATCTCTGGAGGTTTTGTATCGTCAAAGTAAAGTATCTCACAATTACAATTAACTTTAACATACTTCTCAGTAATTTTTTTTGTTACATTATCAAAATAAGTTAGATAAAATGTCCATCCTTCTAGCACAACTATACCGTCGAGTGCTAGTAGGCTGCCTCTACTTTTAACTTCTACTTCTAGATATTGTTGACAGTTTCGAGGATGATTGTAATAGCACTCTTCAGTTTTTTTTTCCTTTGTTGTACAACCATTTACAATGAAAAAAAGTAATAATAAATGAATTAATGATTTTTCTAAAATGTCAGTAAAAGAAGTTTTGTTTTTATTTCTATTCATATGGGGTATTCCTAGTACTTATTTCAGAAGCAAATTTAGAAAAATTGTTTATAAAACAAACGATTGGAAAATCAATATAAAACCATTATTTAGTAAAGAGATACTTGCATTATTTACAAATATGTATCCAGAGAATAAAGAGTATCTGAGTTTAAGAAATAACTATAGAGCCTATCTTATCGTCTATCTTATATTATTTATCATTTATTTAAATATCTAGATTTTGAAATTTGTATTTTTAGCACATCTTATTTGTAACGCTATTATGATTGGTGTAATTTCTATCACCCAACTAATTACCTATCCCTCTTTTTTAGAAATAGAAAGAACCAAGTTTGTAAATTTTCACAAAAATTATGTTAGAGCCATATCTTTTATTGCAGTACCAGCCATGTTAGTGGAGATATGTACACTAGTATATATGAATATATATATAAGTAATCTAATTCTTATGAAGTCTCTGCTCGTTCTGATAATGCTCTGGTTAATTACTTTTATTATAATAGTACCTATTCACAATCAGTTATCTAAAGAATTTGATGAAGAAAAAATTATTAGTATTATAAGATACAACTGGATAAGAACAGTTCTTTGGACCTCAAAAATTTTTATTATACTTTATATTTTTTATGAAGAATTTTAATTTATCAGATGCAGATAAAGACAGAATAATTCAAATGTGTTGGGAAGACCGGACACCTTTTGATGTTATCATCAAACAATTTGAGTTGTCTGAAAAAGAAATTATCTCTGTTATGAGAAATAACCTCAAAAGATCCTCTTTTATAAGGTGGAGGAAAAGAGTCGATAATAGAAGAACCAAACATACGGTTTTAAGTTCCTCAGAAAAAAAAAGATTTAAATCTAAATCACAAAGGCAAATTACATTAAATAGAATATCTTAATTAATATTAACCTTTCATATAGTTTGTCTCATTATTAATAAGATTAATAAATTTTATCTAAATTCGTACTCAATTTTACATATGAGAAAACTAATAATATTTATTCTTTTTATACCTTTTTTATCATTCTCACAAAACATAGATTTTGTTGAATATGATCTAGATAATGGTCTTCATGTCATATTACATAAAGACAACAGTGCTCCGGTTGTAACTACCCAGCTCATGTTTCATGTCGGGAGTAAGGACGAAGACCCAGAAAGAACAGGATTTGCTCATTTTTTTGAGCATATGCTTGGTGAAGAGACAAAGAATATGGCAAAAGGTGAATGGTATAAAATATTGTCAGCAAATGGTGGAGAAGGTAATGCCGGTACAAGCCTAGATTATACTTATTACTACGCTACAATGCCATCCAACAGTTTAAGGTTGGGGATATGGAGATATTCTGAGATATTATTTCACCCGATTCTAAACGAAGATGAAATAAGAATTCAAAGGGGGGCAATTAAGGAGGAGAAAAGACTTAGAGATAATCAGCCCTATAGCAGATTTCTTGAATACATTCAAAAGCATCTTTTTAAGACTCATCCTTACAAGGAACCTATAATTGGAAGTATTGAACACCTTAACGCTGCAGTTTATGAGGATTTTATAAATTTTAATGCAAAGTTTTATACTACGAGGAATGCAGTTTTTACAGTTGCAGGAGATATTGATATAGATGAAACAAAAGAGATGATTAGTTATTATTTTAGTGATATTCCTGATAAGCCTAAGCCTGAAAAAATTTTTCCCAGAGAATCAGATATAACTTCCGAGAAAAGGGTTAAAGAATACGATCCAAATATTCAAATTCCTGCAATTTTCTTGAATTATAGGACTCCTCCTATGAAATCAAGAGAGGCAAGGGTATTAGACCTTATTTCTACTTATCTAAGTACTGGAAAGAGTTCTGTATTATATAAGAAATTAGTTGATGAAAAAAAGATTGCACTTGAGGTACAAGCTGTTAGTTTACCACTTGAAGAGTACGGCATATATGCAATTTTTGCTCTTCCTCTTGGTGAAACAACTCTCGACAGATTAATAACAGAGATCGATGAGGAAATTTTATCTCTTAAGTCAGAATTGATATCAGAGAAAGATTATCAAAAACTCCAAAATATATATGAGAATAATTTTGTTAATTCTAATGCTTCAATTGAGGGGGTAGCTACCTCATTGTCACAATATCATTTATTCTACGATGACACAAATCTCATCAATTCATCTATTGACATATACCAATCTATTACGAGAGAAGAAATTAGAGATGTGGCAGTAAAATATTTAAATGATAACCAAAGGGTTGTCATGGATTATTTACCTGAAAATAAATAATTATGAGAAAATTAATTTTAGTCCTCTTATTGTTTGCCTATAATTTTAGTTTTTCTCAAGTTGATAGGTCTTTGCCAGAACCTGGTCCTGCTCCAAAGATTAATTTTTCTAAACCATTTATGAAAGTTCTTTCAAATGGATTGACTTTGATGGTTGTAGAGAATCGTAAATTACCTAGAGTAAGTGTTTCTTTGATAATAGATAATCCGCCCATATTAGAGAAAGATTTGTCAGGAATATCAAGCCTTACAGGTAGTTTAATGGGACTAGGTAATAAATTTCAAGATAAAGATAGCTTTAATGAAGAAATTGATTTTATGGGTGCCTCAATGAGTTTTTCTTCGCAGAGTGGTTTTGCTTCCTCTCTTTCTCGTCATTTCTCAAGAACTTTTGAGATGTTTTCAAATGCGGCACTAACTCCTTTGTTTCTGGAAGAAGAATTTCTTAATGAGAAGGAAAAATTGATCACAAATATTGAGAATAATCAAAAAAGTGTAACAGCAGTTGCAAGAAAGGTTGAGAGAGTTCACGCCTATGGCAGAAATCATCCTAATGGAGAGTTTTCAACAAAAGAGTCTGTAGAAAATATACAGCTATCTGATGTTGAAGAATTTTATAAATCATACTTCAAACCTAATAATGCTTACCTTGTAATTATTGGAGATGTTTCTTTAGAGCTCTCAGAGGAATTGGCTTTAAAATACTTTGGTAAATGGAAGTCTGATAAAAAATTAGGAAAAAAGTTTGGTGGAAACTCAATAAATGCTTTCAACCCTATAGGAAATAAAGACGGAATGAAAGTAAATATAGTAGATATGCCAAACTCTGCTAACTCTGAGATTTCATTTCAGAATATAGTAAACTTAAAGATGTCAAATGAAGATTACCATGCAGCTGTTCTCACAAATAAAATTTTAGGTGGTGGTCCAGAGAATAGACTTGAGCAGCAGATAAGAGAAGTCAAATCTTTTGCATACTACTCTAGATCAAGTATTGGTGATAATAAATATACTGGCACAAGGTTTAGAGCTACTACTACTACAAAACCAAGTGTTACTGATAGCGCTATTTATGAGATAGCAAGTGAGATTAAAAAAATACAGACTGAACTTGTAAGTGAAGATGAACTTAGTAGAGTCAAATCTAAGTTTTTTGGCGAGTTTGTTTTAGCAATGCAGAGCCCTGCAACTCTTGCTAACTATGCTCTCCAAATTCAGAGTGAAGGCTTATCTGATTCTTATTTTGAGGAATATCTAACTAATATCAACAACGTAACTCCTGAAAAAGTTATGGATGTAGCTAATAAATACTTTGATCTTAACAATGGTCAATTCATTGTTACTGGTAAAGGTTCTGAGATAATAGATCAAATGAGTCAATTAGTAATTGAAGGAAACCCAATTCCTCTACAATTTCTATCTATAGATGGTGAGCCAGTAGAGACACCAAATTATGACGCGCCAACTGGTATATCTAAAAAAGATATCTTAGATAATTATATTGAAGCAATTGGAGGTATAGAAAAGGTAAAAGGTGTTGTTGCAGTTTCTATGCTAGCTGAGTCTGAAGTTCAGGGAATGAAGCTACAACAACTTTCCATTTCAGCTAAACCTAATAAGACTATGCTTGAGACGATGATGATGGGGAATACACTCTTGAAAATAGTATTTGATGGAGAGAATGGCTCTATGACACAGCAAGGAAATACTATGGAAATGCCTCAAGAGATGTTAGAAAGTGCAAGGAATTCAACCCTTCCTTTTGAAGAGTTGGGTTGGTATGATAACGATAATGTGAGAATAACTTCTTCATATCAAGAGGAGGGAAAAGAATTTTATGTCCTCGAATTAAGTAATAGTAATGGAGAAGCAACTTCATCAATTTTCTACGATGTTGAGACTGGCTTAAAATATAAGAAAACAGAAAAGGCTCAGATGCCAGATGGATCTGAATTTTTATCAGAGGCTTTCTATCTAGATTATAAGCCTGTTGATGGGATATCTTTTCCGCATACCCTTAGAATACCTTTCGGTGCAACAAGTCTTGAATTTAATGTAGTTAGTATTACACTAAATCCTGACGTCAAAGATTCCTTCGTAATTCAAAATGATTGATAAAAAATTCCTTAAAGATCTCGGAATTAATAAATCTAATATTGGTACTTGTGATGGTATAAACTGGTATAGTTCCGATGCTAGTGAAAGAACTATCTTATCACCCGTTGATGGAAATATAATTGCTTCTGTAATTGAGACGGATGAGAAATCTTATGAGAAAGTAATCAGTTCATCAACAAAAGCATTTGAGAAATGGAGAAAAGTCCCAGCCCCAAAAAGAGGAGAAATAGTTAGACAGATTGGCGATGAGTTAAGGGTAAATAAAAACTCTTTGGGGAAACTTGTTTCCTACGAGATGGGAAAATCCTATCAGGAGGGACTTGGAGAAGTTCAGGAAATGATTGATATATGTGACTTTGCAGTTGGGCTCTCAAGGCAATTATATGGTCTTACTATGCACTCGGAAAGAGAAAATCACAGGATGTATGAGCAGTGGCATCCTCTAGGTATTGTAGGAATAATATCTGCTTTTAATTTCCCAGTAGCAGTATGGAGTTGGAACGCAATGATTGCCATGGTATGTGGAAATGTTTGTGTTTGGAAACCTTCTGAGAAAACACCTTTGTCTGCTATAGCAACTCATAAAATAATAAATAAAATTCTTAGTGAGAATGAGCTAGAAGGCGTGCTGAGTTTAGTAACTGATTGTGAAAAACAACTTCTTGGAAAAAAGATTGCAAGTGACGTTAGAGTTGCTTTGGTGTCAGCTACGGGATCAACAAAAATGGGAAAATCTGTAGCTGAGGTTGTGGGATCAAGGTTAGGTAAGTCTCTTCTTGAGCTAGGAGGTAATAATGCTATTATTATTTCTCAAAACGCTAACATTGACATTGCGATTAGGGCTGCTGTTTTTGGTGCTATAGGAACAGCAGGGCAGAGGTGCACTACGACTAGAAGACTTATTATTCAAGATTCAATATATGACTCTTTCATTAAAAATTTGACAAAAGCATATGATCAGATAAAAATAGGTAACCCTCTTGATGAAAATAATCATATGGGTCCACTCATTGATAAAGATGCGGTTGGTATGTATATAAATGCATTAGATAGGGTAAAGGAAGAGGGAGGAAAAGCTATTATTGAGGGAGGTGTATTAGATGGAGATGCTTTTGATTCTGATTGTTATGTCAAACCTGCAATTTATGAGGTTAAAAACTCTTTTTCTGTAGTTCAAGATGAAACATTTGCACCGATTTTATATGTTATGAAATACTCTACTTTAGATCAAGCTATTAAAATTCAAAATGATGTACCTCAAGGTCTTTCATCTTCTATTATGACTACTAAAATATCTGAGGCAGAGGAATTTCTTTCTTCTTCAGGTTCTGATTGTGGAATTGCTAATGTAAATATTGGAACTTCTGGTGCCGAAATTGGAGGTGCGTTTGGAGGAGAGAAGGAGACAGGGGGAGGAAGAGAGTCTGGCTCTGATTCATGGAAAGCGTACATGAGACGTCAGACAAATACTATTAATTATTCTGATAATTTACCTCTAGCTCAAGGAATTAAATTTGATTTTTAGATAATCATATCTATATTAGGTGTTAGTTATAATATTTTAATTAATGTCTAAGTTTTTTATAATAATTCTAATTTTTGTTTCTTTTAACTCATCCTATGGTAATAAAAGGAGCGTTATATCAGCTTCTGGTGGCACTTACATCTTTAAAAGTTCAGAAAAAAATTATAGAGTACATTTCTCGGTTGGCCAACAGAGTCCAATTGGTCAGATAAAGTCTAATACAGTAAAGGCAAGACAAGGCTTTATACAGCCACCTAAGTTTATTGAAAATTATTCTACGATACATAAACTCTTAAAAGTTAGAATCTCACCAAATCCTTTTAGCGATGTTCTAGATATATTTTTTTCAGAGGAGATAAAGGATAAGATAAGAGTCAATATTTATGATATTATGGGTAGAATAGTTTATGAGGATATACTGCCTATAAAAACTGAACATAAAATTAACCTTAATTCAATTCCAGATTCACAATTTATCCTCAGATTAGAGACTGAGAAGAAATACTTTCAAACTAAAATCATAAAGAGAAAGTAATGAAGAGACTTGCACTAATATTTTGTTTAATTTCTATCTTCCAAGTTAGCGGGCAAAAGATTAAAATTTTACAGGATGCCATCTTTGTTGAATACGGTAAATCTATTTCAAGTTTTGACTATTCCAATAGTTCAGGAGTTAACCTTGACAACCTTCAGCCTATGTCAAAAAATTATTTTAGATTAGGGTATAATCACGACTGGTATTTCAGTAACAAAAGTGTTCTCCAACCAAACAGGTTTAGTTTTTCAGTCTCCCTCGACTATAATAATTATGGTGCCCAGGGAAGCAATGATATACTGTATAATATCTACGAGTGGGATCTGGACTACTTGGGTCTTAATCTAGCAATTAATTATGACTTGGTAAAGATGCGTGATTTTACTCTTTACATCACTGGAGGCGCCTCTTCTGATTATAACCTTAGAGGTACCCAGATGATAAATAATCAAGTGTATTCGTTGGAGAATGTCGAAGAATTTGATCCATTTTCTTTCTTCTTTAAGGGAGGCGCTGGAATAACGTATCCAATGTCTGAGAAGGCAAGGGTCTATGTCCAATATTTATATTCAACTAGTAATATTATGAAAGATGACTCTCCAAGTAGCCTTGAGCAGTTGAGTATTAGAAATCATTCCGTAGGAGCTGGAGTACTTGTAGACATAAAAGGATTTAAAAAGAAAAATTTTGACTCACAATAAAATATGAGAAAATTATTAACACTA